>DAONDV010000088.1:0-1000 GCA_035402745.1 Minisyncoccota bacterium | reverse complement strand
AGTGATTTTGAATTGGAAATTGTGGAGCAAGACCCCGACATTGACAGCATTGAAATTTTCGGCAAACTTCCACGCCTGAAAATCAAAACACCATTGGGAGACTACAACCCCGATTTTTGCTATGCTATCAAAAGCACCGAAGGCAACAAAATATTCCTTGTAGTGGAAGCCAAAGGCTATAAATCGTCAACAGCAATTCCAGTAGATGAAAAAGGAAAGATTGATTTTGCCAAAAAATATTTTGAGGCATTAGGCGAACACTACAAAGACCAAAACATTAAAATTTCATTTAAAGAACGTATCAATAAAACGCAATTAGCGGCATTGATAAATGATTCAACCACATAGACACATAGAAATAAAACCTATGTTCCTATGTGGTTTAAAAACAAAAATAAAATAGCGTTATGATTACAAAGAAATACCTTGACGAACTAACTTACGAGATTATCGGAAGTGCCATAGAAGTTCATAAATTTATGGGCAGCGGTTTGTTAGAAAGTGTGTATCATCAATGCTTAAAGGAAGAACTGATGCTTAGAAAAATTAATTTTCTTACTGAAATGAAAATTCCTGTTGTATACAAAGGTAAGACCTTAGACATTGATTTCAGGTGTGATTTGTTTATAGAAAATTGCATTGTAGTAGAGTTGAAAGCCGTAAATGAAATACATCCTATTTTTGATGCCCAACTGCTAACTTATATGAAACTATTAAAATGTCCAAAAGGCATCTTAATCAATTTTAATTGTTCTAATATTTTTAAAGAAGGACAAAAAACATTTGTAAACGAATATTTTTCAAAATTGACTTAACAATAGTAACCATATAGATATATAGAAAAAACTATGTACCTATGTGGTTCAAAAAACAAAACAATGGCAGAACAAGATTTTATAAAAGCAGGATTTAAAGTTGTGGACTCAGAAAACAACGAAAACAAATTGTTGAGTTTTCTGAAAGAGAACTACCCCAGTGTAATTCGAGACACCGAAATAAA
>DAONDV010000087.1:0-1034 GCA_035402745.1 Minisyncoccota bacterium | reverse complement strand
GAACGTTACCAGCAACTCTAAAAAGTATAGTCATATGAAAAAACTTTTATCAATTTTTATCCTGACTTCACTAGCGACATCTGTCTTCGGACAGACATGGGCACCAACAGGAGCTAAATGGTATTATAATCATTATAGTGGCGCTCAACCCTACCTGACTGTTGTTGAATCAATTGGCGATACAATTATTAATACAAAACTTTGTAAAATTCTTAAAGCATTCGAAATTAATGATGCAATGGATTCGACCGGAGCGCATCATTGGGACACATTGTATTGCCCATTGGAATATACATATCAAGATTTAGGAATTGTTTATCTTTTCGACTCAGAAATAAATAACTTCATTAAATTATATGACTTTAATGCGATTATTGGAGATACCATAACTGTAAAAGATTCGGCATTTACTGGCTACTGCCCAGAAACTTTACCATTTAATTTATTCCAATATGTCATAGACAGCAATATTGACACAACAATAAGTGGTATTACATTACATAAACAATTTATTTCACCAACACAGAATTCAGACTGGTTCTTCTCTGATCCTTCAGGTTTCTTCGGCAACCTCCCAATAATAGAAAGGATTGGCTCCTTAAAATATTTATTTGGAGTTGGTGTTGCTGTTATGGAGGGCCCAATATCGTGTTTAAGGTGCTACCAAGACAGCATACTTTTCTATAAAGACTCAAACTGGCCAGATTCTATTCCATGTGACTACTTGCCGCAACTCCCAACAAATATAAATGACTTCAAAATAATAAATGGAATCAATATTTTTCCAAATCCTGCGACTGATCAAATCACTATTGAAAATAAATCTAACTTGCATCTTGAATATAGTATAATTAATTCTAATGGGCAGTTATACATGACTGGTATCATAACTTCACATTTGACTTCTATTCCTGTTGACGACCTTTGTGCAGGTATTTACAATATTGTTTTTAGAACAGATTCTGCAACTTCGACTAAACATTTTATTATTGAAAAATAAAGGCAAATAGAGCAGCTGGTAACAGGGGCTTTGC
>DAONDV010000086.1:0-1050 GCA_035402745.1 Minisyncoccota bacterium | reverse complement strand
AATATAAAATCTATGGATATACTTGGCTAAAAGATTTGCCTAAAAAATTAAATAATCGGTATAGGCGCTTAGGTCGCTGTAGTTTTACATAAAAAAACTACATTTGTAGCGTGGATAATAAAAATCAATTTACCGGTGTGAATTCGATAGAGTTCAATAAATATTTTCAGACAGAGGAGGATTGTTATCGGTACCTTTCAGAAATAAAATGGTCAATCGATAATCCTTATGGTTGTAAGAAGTGTGGTCATTTAAAGTATGGTAGAGGCAAAAAGCCATTTTCACGTCGATGCTCTAAGTGCAATTACGATGAAAGCCCTACTTCTGGAACTATGTTTGACAAGTTGAAATTCTCTTTGCTTTTAGCATTTCATATTTGTTTTAAAATTAGTACCAAGAAGAAAGGAATGTCTTCATTAGAATTGTCAGAGGAATTTGGATTGCGCCAAAAAACAGTATGGGAATTTAAATGGAAAATCCAACAAGCCATGACAAGCAGCCGTAAGAGCCAATTAAAGGGCAAAGTTCAGATAGATGAGTTTCTCATAGGAGAATATGAAGAAGGTAAAGTTGGTCGTAGTGGTGACAGCAAAAAGAAGTTAGTAATTGTTGGACTTGAAATTTTGGAAGACAAAAAAGGTGTTGGACGAGCTTATGCGCAAGTAATAGAGAATGCTTCGAGCAAAGAATTTAGACCGTTTTTTGAAACATACATATGCAAGGATGCAAATGTTATTACTGATGTTTGGAAAGGATATTTACCCTTGAAAAAAGACTATCCAAACTTGGAACAAATACCTTCGGAAAAAGGAAAAGGAATGCAACAGTTGCATATTCACATAATGAACATCCAGGGTTGGTTGCGAGGAATACACCACCATTGTTCAAAAGAACGAATGCAAGGCTATCTCGATGAGTATCATTTTAGATATAACAGACGTGCAATGATGGGGTCAATCTTCGATTTACTCATAAAAAGGATGGTTAATAGCGAACCTAAAAGATTGATTAATAACTAAATAACAACAGCGACCTAAGCGCCTATACCAA
>DAONDV010000085.1:0-1070 GCA_035402745.1 Minisyncoccota bacterium | reverse complement strand
GTTCAAGACACTAAAAACATTGACATAATGATGGAAACGGGAACGGGTAAAACGTTCACGTTTATCAAAACCATTTTTGAACTGAGTAAACATTTCGGCTACAAAAAATTTATCGTTCTTATTCCGACAGTTCCAATCAGAGAGGGAACAAAAACAAACTTAGAGGACACCAAAGATTACTTTAAAAGCTTTTACGCCAACGAAAAAGAAAAGGAAATTGAAACCTTTGTTTACGAAGGTGGAAACATTTCAGCCGTAAGACAATTTATCGGCACTTCGCATTTATCGGTTTTGGTAATGACACCAAGCTCATTCAGCCACAAAGACAATATCTTAAACCGACCATTAGAAAAAGACATTAACACACCTGAATTATTTGTAAATAATCAGGAACCGCCAAAATCATATTTGGAATGTTTGAAACGACTAAATCCAATCGTGATAATGGACGAACCACACCGCTTTGAGGGTAACGCTTTTAAAACCTATTTTGAAGGTTTTGAAAATTACTTTTTGCGTTTTGGTGCTACATTCCCAAAAAAGAAAGACAGTTTGCCTTTATCCAATGTTGCCTATGTTTTAGACAGCATTTCTTCGTTTCGACAAAGTTTGGTAAAGAAAATTGTAGTTTATACGCAAGATGTAGTTGAGAATACAGACACACTTATTGGTATTGACAACAAAAAAGCTATTGTAAGCACTTTAACCAATGGAATTATTGCCAGACGAGAATTAGGAGTTGGAGCAGTTTTCAACGGAAAAAGCATAAAGAAAATAAACAAAGACACGATTGTTTTAGCAGACGACACGATTGAAAAGGTTGATTATTCTTTGTCAGATGAATCATTGCGGGCAATGATTAAAGAAACAATCAAAACTCACTTTGAAAAAGAAAAAGGATTGTTTGAGCAAGGCATAAAAGCATTGACCTTGTTTTTTATGGAGAGTGACACCAGTTTGTTTCGTGGCGACAATCCCAAAATCAAGAACTTTTTTGAAGAAGAATACAAAAAGCAATACACAGAAATTGTAAGCAAACTTGACCAATCAAGCGACTATTACAAATTCTT
>DAONDV010000084.1:0-1073 GCA_035402745.1 Minisyncoccota bacterium | reverse complement strand
AATTTTCGATCGGGCCAACCACAAAATCAATACGATTGGTTTTCATGTCCATCCAGGCCATGTCGCTGGGCTGATAATTACTGGTAATTAAGGCTTCTGAACGCAGTTCCAGATATTTTTTCAGGCCTTCGTCTTCGGCAAGCTCGGATGCTTTTTTAAGTAGTTCTGATGCTTTCTGAAGTTGTTCTTTGTACTCATCCTGATACCAAACGACCTTTAAACTTTTATCTTCGTTGCGGCGGATAACCGTGTACAGGTTGGTTTTGTCTTTGTTGTCAAATTTTTCAAACTCCTCTTTCGTCATATCCTGGGGATAAAAGTTCGCGCCGGCAGGCTTTTCGCCATATTTGGCTATGAAAGGCTTGTTGTCGTCGAGCCGGTCCCAGGGGCCGTAGTTGATAAGGGCAAATTGCTTTTCGTAATCGCTTTTGATGCTATCGAGAAAAGCCTTTTTATCGCCAAGAGTTTGCTGCCAGTAAAGATCGTCCATGATTTTGGCGATCTCAATAAGTTTCACAATAAGTTGTTTTTCTTTTTCGCTCAGCTTACTCAAATCGCTGATTAATTTTACTGTCGCGTATTCATTCACTTTCGACTGCATAACGGAATCTTCTTTGGTTAATTCTTTTTTGGTGGTTTTTGGTTGGCACCCTTGAAAAAGTAAGCTGCCAAGGGCAATCACGCTTAATAAAACAAAGATTTTTTTCATTTTTTTGGGGATTAGGGTTAACTTTCTTTTTGAGGATACTAAATTAGACATAAAATCATTATGGTTTCATTTTCTGTTTTTTTGCTGACACATTTTTGAAGTGCAAAAAGTGCATTAAGAAACTGTGTGAATAATCCGCGGCGAATTCAAACAGTTTTTAAGATTTCCAATTTCATACAAAAACAATTTCACACCTAAACCCCTAAAAATATTTATACGTTTTACCTTTGCCTTTCAAAAACTTACCTACCTTTGCAGCGAAATTCTTAAGGAACTATTTTTTATTTAACTTGATGTTTTACAATATATTATGAAACGAAAACTTTTAATTCGGGATTTAACGCTACGTGATGGTCAGCAATCA
>DAONDV010000083.1:0-1097 GCA_035402745.1 Minisyncoccota bacterium | reverse complement strand
GGGGTAAAATGCCCGAAATGCAAAGAAGGAGACGTGATTATAAAACGCACCAAAGCTAAAAAAAGAATGTTTTATGGATGTTCAAGATGGCCAGATTGTGATTTTGTGAGTTGGAAAAAACCCACAGAAGAAAGTGGAGAAGAAGCTTTAGAAAGCGAGAAAAACGAAGAAGAATAAAAAACAGACTCGATATCGAGTCTGTTTTTTTACCTCTCATTTTTACAACCCTATATTTTTTATATTTATTGTATATTGTAAGACCCTATGGATAACTTACGATCGTATGTTATCCATATGCAACACATAACATATAATATACAAACAATGTTCGGAAAGAAAATCTTAAAAAAACTATGCTATTTCTTTTCGAGCCACTTTCCAATGATAAAGAAATAATGGAGCACCCACCAAAATCATAGCAACAGCAGTAGCTGCTTGCTGCTGCCTTCTGCTAATTAAACTATTCTTTTGATATTCTTCCACGGCTTTAGGATCCGGTTCTTTATAAACCACCTCACCTCCCTTTGGATCTACAGCCTCAGATGCCGGATATTGATAATAAACATCGGCTTTGGTGAAGACCCAAGTTTTCAAACCAAGATTAATCAACATTACTCCGCCAATAATCGTTAAAACTAAACCGACTGCGGAGAATAAATATACGTATATTTTTTTAACCCATTCTACTGCGCTAGACATATATTTTAATAATTAATTACCTACGACTTTAAAATAAACTCTTCACTTCTATTTTTTTCTTCTTAAAAATGCCGGAACTTCTAAAGAATCGTCATTTATTTTTTTTGATATCTCTTCTTTTTTAGAACTGAACATCATGGGTTTATCTATTTTTTCCGTTCTTTCTTTTTCATTAAAAATCATTTGCTGCTTCTCATTATTATACTTTACCAACCCATTAAAACCGGCGGCAATCACCATCACTTTTATTTCTCCTTTCTTCAAACGATTATCTTCCATAGCGCCAAAAATAATTTTAGCCGATGGATCTACTAATTCACCAACATATTTAGCAGCATCATTGATTTCCACCATCTTCAAATCATTGCCCATTACACTAAACAAAACTCCCCTAGCTC
>DAONDV010000082.1:0-1118 GCA_035402745.1 Minisyncoccota bacterium | reverse complement strand
AAGAAAAATACCAGTACCGCCTCCTAATGAAATATACGGATTGAACTGATATATTACATTGCATCTCGCGTTGAACGATAAGCCTGCTCCGATTTCTGGTCGTACAACCAATCCTTTTTGTCTAATTGATTTGGATTTTGGCTTATTTGTAATGAAAACTTTTTCTTCTCCATAAGCTGTTCCTGTGCTGTTGGTAGCATAAGCACAAACATAATATCTCGTATTTCCGGTTAAGCCGGTTATATTACTTTCAAATTTGCCTAATCCACCAATTTCGCTCGCTATATTATCTTCGATTGTAGGGTTTGAGTGTGTACTCCAACAAATACCTCGTGCCTTAATGTCAGAACCTCCATCATCAAGAACTTCTCCTTCACAAGATGCACTAACTTCGCGTATGTTACTTACTAAGTATGTTGTAACAGTTGGCGGTCTTTTTGTAGATGCTGTTGTAGATGTAACCACAATTTGAGCTTCTGCTTTATAAACAAAAGCAAAAAGCATTAATACCGTAAAAAGTATTTTAATTTTTTTCATAGAAATGGTTTATTTATTTTTTAGTATGTTGTTAATAATATCGTTGGCTTTGTAGTTGCCCATAAAGTAAAGTGGCATCCATTTGTCGTTTTCGGTAGCTTGTCGAAAACTTTTGTATTTGGCAGGGAAACCGGTAACAATAACTTTTAGCATGTCTCCTTCGGCATTAGTGCTAATTTGGAATAAAGGATTAATGATAATATCATAACCGCTTTTGGTACAATAGTTTGCAATGGTGTATCGCTTGTAATCTTCCAAATTAGGAACAATTTCAGCTCTTGCATCTTTAAATCCGCCGATAAAAAATTCAACTGAATCTGTAATCTTTATTGGAGAAATTTCTCCCAATTCTCCAATAATGGGAGCTGTTACCACGCTAAACTCCGATTCTATCAAGCGAGCTTGCGACTGCGTAATGTTGTGTTTGTTCTGTGCATTGGCAATGTTGAATATTGCCAATATTGCCAAAAAAGTTAAAATTGTTCTTTTCATATTTATTTTTGCTCAGTTATTACCCATCGAGGCTCGTCGGGGTTAATTCAGGTTAATTATTAATTAAAAAAACAAAAAAAAATAACAAG
>DAONDV010000081.1:0-1137 GCA_035402745.1 Minisyncoccota bacterium | reverse complement strand
TAATACCAAGTTGAATTATATAATGGTCCAAAATGGATTTAAAAATATATAATCAAAGGAACATATACTAATAACTTCAGTTGCTTTTAAAGAGATCGCTTTTTTGCACAGGTAGTCTTCTAAATCATCAAGAGTCTCAAACAATCGATTAGTAAAGTCGCGTTTAAATTTGGCCCAGACCTTTTCAGCCGGATTTAATTCAGGAGAGTACGGTGGAAGAAAAATTAAGACGATGTTGTTAGGAATAATAAGTTTATGTGCCTTATGAAAAGCTCCGTTATCAAGCACCATTACTTTAAGTTCATTTGGGTTTTGTTTTGAGAATTCATCCAGGAAAATTTGAAAAATGCTGGCATTGCAAGTTGGGAGTTCCAACATAAAATAGTCACCATTAACAGGTGAAAATGCCCCATAGAGATAGAGGGATTTAAAAACTTGGTGAAAAGGGCAAATTGGCTTGACACCTTTTGCCGTTAACGCCTTGCCATTGCGGGTAAATAGACCGAAACGGCTTTCATCTTCAAAAAACAGGTTTACTTTTTCAAACTGTTCTTCTTTGCTGGCGATAGCTTCGAGGCAGATATTTGCGAAGTTTTTTTTAAAGTCTCGACAGCTTCCGGATCCTTTTTTACATGGCTTTTACGAGCCACTTTAACGGAAGATCCAAAATTACGGACACAGTACTTGTAAAGAGTATTATAATGGATGCTCTTTTGATACTCTTGTTCAATCCATCTCATCAGTTCTGTATATCCTCGAAGTCCGTTCTTGGGATCCTTAAGTTTTTGGTCAATAGCTTCTCGCTCTTCTGCAGTAATCAGGCTCGGCTTGTATCCAATCTTCTTATGAGACAATAAAAGCGTGATTCCGCCTGAAATGTAAAGCGAACGCCATGTCTGAATACTGTTGGGGTTAACTCCAACAAGCTCGGCCAAAGCCCTTTTTGAAATACCTGTCCCTTCAGATTTTTTGATCTCTATAAGCATTATAATCCGAGGCCTTAGAAATTCAGAACTCAATTTAAGCAGAGTTCTCAAGTATTTTATATTCTCTTTTACTTGAACATTTTTTGGTGCTGACATGATTGAATTATTTTATAGTCCAAAATTACAAAAAAAATTAATACTTACAACATTT
>DAONDV010000080.1:0-1162 GCA_035402745.1 Minisyncoccota bacterium | reverse complement strand
TATCGGCTCCGATTTTTTCAATACAATCATCAACTATTTTTTCCATTTCATCAACCGCTATCGGAGAAAAACTGCCACAATTTATAGAAAACTCATAAAAATTTCCGAGGTTATAACAACTGGTTCCTATTGAATAAGTCCAATTCTTATTTTCTCTGATTTCTTTCATCAACGCTTTATTCAACATTCCTTTCAAAATTTTTATACTGGCATATTTGATGTCGCCTGGCAACATACAAACGCTTTCATAAGCGGCAAAATTAATAGGATTTTTTTCGGATATCATTTCGGAAGCCTTTAACAAATATCTATTTTCTTTGGGCAATTCAACACCCCTTATCACTTCTTCAACCCTAATTCTTTTCCCGGATTTTTTTGTCTTCCCAAATTCGCTCTCCTCAATAATATTTTTAATTTCTTCTGCTTGTAATCCGCCAACAGCTATAATGCTTATATTTTGAGGAACATAATAAGAATCGTAAAAATTTTGCGAATCGCCTTTTGTTATTTTATTTATCGTTTCTGGGGAGCCCAATGCTGTGGTAAATCTTTCCAACCAATGCCCATAAAAAACCGATTGGTTTTTCCTTATCTCTTCCTCATAAGCTATTTTTATTGGAAAAGCTCTATTAAATTCATTTAAAATTATGTGTCTTTCATTTTCTATTTCTTTTTCTATTTTGGCGGATAAAAGCAATTCAGCAAAAATATCAAAAGCCTTAACAATCGCCTCTTTTTTAATAGGAGAAAAAAATTCATAACTTGTTCCCAAAAAACTGGTCGCGCCCAATCTGGCAAACCCTCCTTCAGCCTCAAAAACATCTTTTATCTGATTATGAGAAAGACTAATATTCTTTGACAAAATGTGCTCAGTAAAATGAGCCAAACCCTCCAAACCGATCGGATCTTCTTTGGCGCCACTATGAATCAAAAAATTAACGGTTTCAAACGACCGATTAGGCCAATAAGCTACATAAATATCCAACCCATTTGGCAATGTTATTTTTTGAAATTCGGAAAATGGATCCCACATACATCTTTATACTACAATAAAAAAATGACCCCCGCAATGTTTTGCGGGGGTCTAGATAATAATTTTATTTCTTTATGGCAACATATTCCACTGCTCGTTTTGAACATAATTGATGAAAGCGGCGGCATC
>DAONDV010000079.1:0-1217 GCA_035402745.1 Minisyncoccota bacterium | reverse complement strand
CAGGTGGGACCACGGAAAATTCACGAAAGCCCACATTTTAGTGGGCTTTCATCGTTAAAAGGCCAATAATACCAAAGGTTTCAAAAACATAATAAAATGGCTAAAAAAGTACAAGCAACTGCCTCAATTTCTGCCACATCGTTTTTATCAAAGATAAAACCTAAATTATCAGATAGTTACATTTCAAAAGAGGGAAAAAGAAAAATTTACCTGCACGTGTTTGTCCAGGGTAAGCGTGTAAGGCTTAACACGGGAGTTTCAATAGATCCTATACACTGGAATGACGAGAACAAAGAAGTAATGAATACTCATCCAAAAGCAAAAGAGATTAACGCCATATTAATTAACTGTATCAGCGCGGTAAATGATATTCTTATAAATTATTCTCTGGAGAAAAAAGAACTCACGCCTGATCAGCTCAGAACCGCCTATGAGAACCCTGCAAAAAAGATAGATTTCTGGGGATGGATGGAGGAAACAATAAAGAAGCGTAAGGGTGTTCTCTCACCGTCTACAGTTACTATGCAGCTAAGCATTATCACTAAATTGCAGCAATATAAAAAGAAAGTAACATTTTCAGAAATTGATAAAAAATTCATTTCTGATGTGGAACTTTATTGTAAAAAGACTTGCAAGAACAATCAGAATACGATCCATAAAACGCTTAAGACTATCAAGACTTACGTAAAGATAGCCGTTGAACGTGACCTTATCAGGAAGAATCCTTTTATTGAATACACTATAAAAAAGTCGCATGTTAACCGGGTGATCCTGACAGAAGATGAAATAAAAAAACTGATAGAAACTTTTGAGTTACGGCGTGGAAAGCCCAACCAATTAAAGGCTTTGCAGATGTTTTTATTCAGTTATATGGCCTGTGGTATGCGGATGTCGGATGTGAAGGCATTGGAATGGAAAAACATTTATAAGGATGAACTGATCACATTTGCACCGAAGAAGAGTAGTAACGTATCAGGGAAGATCATCAGCATACCGTTAAGTAAGCCGGCGCTCAGGATGGCCCGGTACAACAATGAGAAAAAGATTGCCGGTAAAATATTTGATCCACTGACGGAACAGAGCATTAACCGGTTTCTGAAGGAGATATGTACGGTTCAGAAAATAAATAAAAATATCAGCTTCCACAGCGCCAGACATTCTTTTGCCACCATATTCTTAGAACATAACCCAGGAGACATAGCCACACTGAAAGAACT
>DAONDV010000078.1:0-1227 GCA_035402745.1 Minisyncoccota bacterium | reverse complement strand
AATCTTCCAGATACTTTCCGGCCAGTTTCAGCCCGGGTACGTATGATTTTTTTGTACTTATATTACTAACTTTCAAAACCTTTTCCATATTTATCTCTCCTTAATTTGAGTGTTAGCGAATAGGTACGCCAGCGGAAAAAATCTCATTTTCTTTTCTTCCTCGCTGCTCTTCTCATCAACTTGTTGTTGTTCTTTATCCTTCGGAGTGCCCCAGAACAAAAATGCGTGGCTACCTTTAGCGATGGCTTTGCCTTTTTCCCGCCATTGATTAAAAGTATTAAACTCTTTTATAGTCGGGTTATCGCTCATATAAATTTTTTTCAGTCCTTCGTTAACTGAATTTATAGCTCCTTCTTTAACAAGCAATTGGAGCGGCTGGCTCATGGCGATTAAAATTTTTCTATTTTCTAAATATTTTTCTTTATTTTTCATAACTTTGTTACCTCCTAAAAATTGATTTATATTAATAAATTAATTTAGCCGGCGGGGTACTTTCCCGCCGGCTGTTTTTTTTAGCCGATGATATCCTTTTCCAGTTCGGCAACTTTCATTTTAATCTTGGCACTTATGAAAGTAAGAAAGTCGCTGATGATATCAATGTTATTAACGCTGATTTCTGCCCTGCCGTTGTAGCTTTCACTTGAAGACAATTTGAGAAAAAACGATTCCTGGTCGGGGTTGTTCTTGTCCCGTTCCTGTTTCAGCTTGGCGGAAAATTCTTTGATGCGTTCTAATGTTTTAACAAATCTTTCCCGGTGTTCAATTTTGATACTCAGTTGTTCCCATCGGTGAATTTGAACATCTAACAATTTTCTGACGTCTTCAATTTTCGGCAGTTCTGCGGGCTTTGGTGTTTCCGCCGCCTTTGTTGTTTCTGTCTTTTCGGCTGTTGTTGTTGCCGTCTTTGTGTTTGTTTTTTCGTCTTGTTTACTCATTTTTTAATCTCCTAAAAATTTTTAAATGTTTATAAATGAATTAATTATAACATAAAATTACAACAATTAGTTGAAATAAACAAGGGTTAACAGTCTAAATAACAAGTATTTACAAGTTTTTTAGTGTTGACAATCAACACGTTACAACAAATAACATAATTTATAATTAGTCTAAACAACTTATAATTAATTGAAATACAAATACATATAAAAATTAAAAAACCGATAAAATCTATATTTTAAAAGCTAAAAAACAATGATAATAATAAAAAGGGGGGTTAAAAAGGGGGGA
>DAONDV010000077.1:0-1228 GCA_035402745.1 Minisyncoccota bacterium | reverse complement strand
ATGCTCCTAGCTATAATCGCAAAAGATGAAGCCAGTACAATTCTTACTCGAATGATTGGGGAAGAAATAAAATTAACACAACAAGGATATAGGTGTCGTCGTGCCACAGATGGTTTTATAAATGAAAGTATTCATGATTCTGCTGGAAAGAAAAAACCAATACAAATCCCCGACCCAGATCGTGCAAAATTCTATATTGCTATGTTTAATTTACGTGTGCAAGGTTTAAGTGATGCAGAAATTGTCAAAAGAGTTAATGCTATGGGATATCGTTCTGCCATACACAACAAACGTGATAAGAAAGGAAAAATTATTGGAAAAATAGGCGGTGTCCCACTATCTCTCAAACAACTTCAACGCATCATTCAAAATCCAATATATGCTGGTATTATGTGTGAAAAATGGACAAATCATAAAGCTCTTAAGGCGGCTTATGATGGATTAGTAGACATTGAGACATTTAATAATGCTAATAAAGGCAAGGTTTCTATAAAGGAATATGCGGATGGAACGGTAGAAATGATTTACTGTGATCCAAATATTGCCAACGAAAAAAGAAATAAAAATAATCCATTCTTCCCATATAAATTCATTCATTGCCCTATTTGTAACAAACCGTTCCGGGGGAGTTCACCACGAGGAAAATCTGGTAAAAAGTTTCCAACATATCATTGTATACGAAAGCATAAATATTTTGGTGTTAGTAAAATTAAATTCGAAAATACTATTGAAACATTTATAAAAAATGTTCATTTCCGCCCAGAACTCCTTAATAGTTTAGAGGCTACATTTCTAAATAAATACAAGGAGCGAGAAAAAGAAATCATTACTACTTCAAATGTTATACATCAAAATATAGACGATTTAAAAATTGAGCAGGCAGCTAAAATAGATGCTATCGTTACAACAAGAAGTTCTGTAATCAAAGAAAAATTAGAAATTGACGTGGAAAAACTAGAAATAAAAATCAAAGAGGCTCAAAAAGAGAATCTGCGAATTCAAGTTACAGAAGATGATATTAAGAATTTTATGCAAGAAGCAAAAAAAATAATGGAACACCCTGCAGAAATCCTATTAAGGCCTGATAATATGCGGGTCCAGAGAGATTTATTTGAATTAGTTTTTGACGGAATCCCTACTTACGAAGAAATAGCTAGTGGAACACCGAAAATGGCTTTAATATTTGAGTTTTCTTCAGGAATCGCCACGCAATCCCAGTTGGCAGCCC
>DAONDV010000076.1:0-1247 GCA_035402745.1 Minisyncoccota bacterium | reverse complement strand
TTTTTGTTTATTAAGACCTTCATGTGTTTCTCAACTGTATTAATTGGCATATTTAATTCAATTGAAATATCTTTAGCTTTTATTCCTTTATTTAATTTAACACATAAAAACACCTTTCTCTGCCCAGCATTTAACCCAGCATTTAATCCGCCATTTAATCCGCCATTTAATCCGCCGTTTAATCCGCCATTTAATTCCCCATTCCCAAAAGTATTTGGGATTACATTCAATTCAAAAACAATTTTTACAACTCCATGGTCTTCATAAAAGTTTGGTTCAGGCAGAAGAGCATCCTTACATTCTTTAATAATATTAAGCGTTCCCCTTCCCCAGCTTTCAATAAAACCAGCTTTATAAAACACATCTGCCAATAATTTATTTCGTGGCTTTGATAAATGCTCACGTTTTAAGTCGTCAATAGTAATTTCGGGTGGCAATTTACCTTCGTTTGCAATGCTTAAACTATTGTTATAAATTTTTATTAGTATCGCTGAAGTCGTATTGTAATCGCGATGTATAAGTGCGTTAAAAATGGCTTCGCGTAATGCTTCGTAAGGGTATTGCAATTTTTCGCGCCGGTGCATACCCTCATAAGTTATTGGGCTTAAAAGGTACTTTGTTTTTAAAATCGCCATTGTGTTTTCGGCTTGTTGAAATAAATTACCTTCAACAATATCAGAAGAAACAATTTCAGAATCATTAATAAAGCGCCCTATCTTTATTACAGCTTGTGGAAAAAAACGTTGAGGATTTTTATCAAATAGTAAAATAGCTGCGTTGCTTGGCAATAATGAAGGAGTTATTAAATTCAACTTTTTAATAAGAACATGTATATCATTTTCGTTTTTTGCAAAGGGCAATCTATCATATGATAGCTTTTTAAAGAGTTCAAAGGTTACAGCGTCGGGTTCGAAGTTCCATTTTGCATTAATCTCTAATGCGTCCCATGTTATTCCGCTTTTTTTAAGAAGAAAGTCGCTAAGCGCCCTTCCATGTAACTCTAATACAACACTACCACTTCGCATGTAATATTTCCCGTTATATGAAATTGACACCGAAGATGATTGAACAATTATTTTTACAATTTGTTTTTTATCAATACTTTCTACAAACACAGAAGGGATAATTCCAATTTTATTTTTAATAATATTGGGAAGTGTTTCAAGTAGCTTTTCTGCGTCATTAACGCCAATGGCTTCGCCTTTATCATTTACACCGATGTATAAAATACCGCCTTCAGAATTTGC
>DAONDV010000075.1:0-1261 GCA_035402745.1 Minisyncoccota bacterium | reverse complement strand
GTTCTTTTAAAATATAAAAAAAATAATTCTTTTGTATTAAAAAAATTTGTATTTTTGCACCTCGAAAAAAATTAAGGAAAATATTAAAAAAGAGACAATTATTATGTATTTAACACCAGAAGTTAGACAAGAGATCTTTAAAGAATATGGCAAATCTGCAGTTGATACCGGTTCACCAGAAAGCCAAGTGGCCCTATTTACAGTAAGAATCAAACACCTTACTGAACATTTAAAACAAAACAAAAAAGATTTATCAACTAAGAGATCATTGATTGCTCTAGTAGGTAAACGAAAAAAATTATTGGAATATTTGAAACAACAAGATATCGAACGTTACAGAGAGCTTATCAAAAAGTTAGGCTTAAGAAAATAACAGCTTTACAGCAGTCTCTAAGAAAGGCAATTCGTTAGTAATTGCCTTTTTTTTCATTATAAAGGGGGTATCCCTTCCAGATGCACGTAAAAAAAAAGAAAACAATTTTAAAATTAAGAAAATGATCGGAATTACACATACATTTAATCTTGGAGACGGACGCGAAATTTCCATTGAAACCGGAAAATTAGCTAAACAAGCTGATGGTTCAGTTGTTGTAAGAATGGGTGACACCATGATTTTGGCTAGCGTTTGCGCCAAAAAAGATGCTGTAGAAAATACAGATTTTATGCCACTTCAAGTGGAATATCAAGAAAAATATGCCGCAGTGGGTAGATTCCCCGGCGGATTCTTTAAAAGAGAGGCTCGTCCTTCTGAATATGAAATTTTAATTTCACGTTTGGTTGACCGTGCTTTAAGACCTTTATTTCCAAGTAACTTCCACGCTGAAACTCAAGTATTACTTTATTTGATTTCAGGTGATAAAAATAACTTTCCTGATGCATTAGCTTGCTTAGCAGCATCTTCAGCACTTGCTGTTTCTAATATCCCATTTGAAGGACCCGTTTCTGAAGCAAGAGTGGGAAGAGTAAACGGTGAATTTGTGATCAACCCAACCGTTGAAGATTTAGAAAACTCAGACATCGACATGATCGTTGCTGCTACCATGGATAACATCATGATGGTGGAAGGTGAAATGAAAGAGATCTCAGAAGCTGACATGGTGGATGCTTTGGTTTTTGCTCATGAAGCAATCAAAATACAATGTCAAGCTCAAATCGATTTGGCTGCGAAAGTTGAAAAAGCAAATCCAAAAAGAGAATACAATCATGAAAATAATGACGATGAACTTCGTCAAATGGTTTATGATGCTACTTATGATAAAGT
>DAONDV010000074.1:0-1291 GCA_035402745.1 Minisyncoccota bacterium | reverse complement strand
TTATAATTCGGCGTTCTGGATAAAATCAAATCCAGCCATCGCGAAGCTTCTTCATAATTTTCTTTGTATATTTGATCTTCAGCGCGAGTAATAAGAAAATCGGTGCGCAGCGGCCATTTCTCTGCTATTTTTTCATACCATTTTTCCGCTTCATCCTCATAAGATTTTGCTTCCGCAGCGGTAAAACCATTGAACCAAGACATTTGAGTATAAATACCGGAGCGATAAACATAAAAATCAATTATCGGCTCTTGTTCCTCGGCCTTATCCATTGCAGATAATAAATCATTGACGGTTTTTTTCAAAGAATCGGGGGAATACAAATTCTGCTTCACGCGAGAATAAACTATAGACTTCACAACATTATCGGACCACAAACCTATTACTTCGTTATAAATAAAAGAATTCTTATCTAAAGCTTTCTGATAATAACCAAAAGACTCGCTAATATTGGTAGAACTGGCATTAGCGGCCTTGGCCACAAGACTGGCAACTTGATATGGTTTACAAATGGCGAAGTAGAAAATACTACCCAAAGAAATCGTCAAAATCACGGACAAACCAAAAACTTTCTCGGGAATAATATTTTTTCTAGTTTCTTTTATTTCGCCACCCTCTTTGGATGGATTCAATAAAACCAAAAGACATCCGATTAAAAAATAAAAGACCAAAGAATTAGCCGGCGTATCAAAAACAAAAAAATTATGAATCATATAAGAAACGAGCAAAGAAACAATGGACATCCAAGCTGCGCGAGAGAACATATTTTCGGATTTTTTTATTTTTTTGAATATCTCCCAAAACAACGCACCCAATAAAAGCAAATAAGCGCCCAAACCGACAACACCATTCATTACCAACAAATCTATATATTTATTATGCGCCCTATCAAAACGTTCGGACATTAAATTATTATTATCGGCAGAATAATTATTATCAAAAACCGAATAGAACATATCCTGACCAACGCCGAAGATGGGCTTGTTTTGGAACCATTTTAAACTCCATTGCCAAGTAAACCAACGAGCCCTAGAACTGGAATCTTGCAAAGAAATAGAGGCTAAACGATTAACAATAGGAATTTTTTGAGCAACAACACTGTCTTTAATTTGAGTTTTAAAAGTAAAAAACAAAGTACCGCCAATCGCTATTAAAAATAAGAAAGTGGCGGAAGCAATTTTTATTTTTTTAGGAAGAAAGAAAAGCGCCAAGCCCGCGAAAATTATCAAGCCGGCGAAAAATCCCAACCATGATCCGCGAGTTTGAGTCCAAATAAAAACGATAAAATCAA
>DAONDV010000073.1:0-1293 GCA_035402745.1 Minisyncoccota bacterium | reverse complement strand
CTTGATCATCATCCGACATTCCATATAATTGTTTTTCTATATCTTTTAAAGCCACAATTTATAAAAATTAGAATGACCAAACCAGAATATCCAATGAAATCTCAATTCGTTAAACCCTAAAATGTTTTAGGTATTGATTTGATTGGTTATTGATCATTAAAATTTGAAAATTTACTACTTTTAAATATTATAAATAATTAATTTTTTAATTTCTTGTTCTATTCTATTATAATCCATTTTTGAAAAAACCGCCAAATCCAAAGAAGCGAAACCGTTTCTTTTTTGCATTAATTCTTTAAAAATATGAACGTCTTCAGCTTTTAAATCACGAAAATTGGGCAATTCTTCTATTATTTCGGGCATCACACCTAAAATATCAGCCAAACAAAAAAGAAAATAAATGCCCAAGGCCTTAATCGCATTAACATCGCCTCTTAAAGACAAACTATCTAAATTTTCCAAAAATCCATTTAATTTTTTCCACAAAATTTTATCAGGTTCTGGCATAGAAAATGCCTGATTCAAAATTTCCACATTTTTCAAAGCCACAAAAAGAGCCGCTTCATTTTTTCTAATATTCAAAAAACTATTAATGGTTAAAGCGCTAGTCAAATGCTTATTATTGGCAGAAACAATAGAACATTGAATCAAATTCAATGGTTCCAAATGATGAGATAATTTAGCGATAATTTTTTTCAATCCCTTGGCGATGGCATCAACTTTCCCCAATTCTTCGGTATAAAGCGCAATCCTTCCATCTGTTTCCCCCACTGTTTTTTTCGCTAAAACAATAGCTCTTGTTTCATATTCCAACATCTCTTAATTTTATCAGAAATATTGGCAAAAATCACTTCTTATGATAAGATAAAAGTAATTCACAAATGGAGGCGTGGCTGCCAGCCCAAGGCTGGTCCGCCCTGGGCGGAAGTGGTCATAAATATGTATTACGTTTATATTTTATATAGCGACAAAAGCAATAAAATATACAAAGGCTCCACTGCTGATATTAAAAATAGATTAAAGGAACATAATGCCGGAGAAGTTCAATCTACTAAAGCATTTAGACCTTGGCAATTGATATACTTAGAAACTTTTATCAATAAGACGGATGCAAGAAAAGAAGAGCTATTTTTAAAATCAGGAAAAGGACGTGAAAGAGTAAAATATTTATTAAAAAATACATTAATAAATAAAAAATAAAATGGAGGCGTGGCTGAGTGGCTGAAAGCAGCAACCTGCTAAGTTGTTGACCGGGCAACTGGTCCGAAGGTTCGAATCCTTCCGCCTCCGCAC
>DAONDV010000072.1:0-1327 GCA_035402745.1 Minisyncoccota bacterium | reverse complement strand
ACATGTGCTTCAATTCTTCGTGGTGTAAAGTGGAACATAGGTCGTATTTCAAGAGTTCCTTTTGTTATTCTGAACGCTTTTTCAACAACCCATAATCCGTTATATTGTTCATAAACATCTTTAGCTGAAAGCGACGTATTCGTAATGTATCCTTTTAACCCATCCCATTTTTCATCTTCTTTTATTTTTTCTTGATTGATAATTACTTTTACATTATCTGATATCTCCAAAAACTTATTGTATCCTCGTTTGTTGATGTTCTCTTTAGTGATATTACCCGTTTTATATGCTTTTTGAAGTCGTTTTACACCTTTATCTCTGTTGTATTTGTCTTTTCTTGCTCTTACTGAAGAATAGCTTACGATTAATCTGGAATCATCTTTTTTAAGCTCATGAAATTCATTATCATGCTTTGGTAAAGACAAAATATTCCTTTTAACTACTTCTGTCTCATTTTTTATTCTTGCTCCTACAATATATTTGTATCCACCAGATTGCAATAGAGATATATTTGATTTACTCATTAACCCGGAATCGGCAACTACCACAAAATCATCTAAATGAAATCTTTGAACAAAATCTTCAACAATCGGCAACATTGTTCTCCCCTCGTATTGAGAGCCATTAAATAATGAATATGAAAGCGGATAACCATCTTTACTAACTAACAATCCCAGTACAACCTGTGGTTGACTGTGTTTGCCATCTTTTGAAAAACCATTTTCTCTTAATTCATCACTATAATCGGATTCAAAATAAAGTGTAGTCACATCATAAAACATTAGACCAATTTTGCCACCTAAAATCTTACGCGTATGTTCTACGCTTATTTGTTGGATCTGTTCTTGCTGTGTATTATAAAGTTTATCTAAATAACGATAAATCTTATATAACTGAATATCTTCATCAAAATATGATTTTAGATACTCCACTGTAGCTGATTTGCTCATAGGTTGTCCTAACCGAGCAATCACTAATTGACGTAAAATATCATCCTCAATGGCATCAAATCCCGTGATTTTAAATACTTTATCTAAAATTAGTTGTGTGCCATTGATAAGCACGTTTTCAATATTAGACAACAAATGCTCTGTAACTTGTTTTTCTTCCTCTTCTCTTGCTTTTTGTTTAAAAATATCTGGAGTCCCATTTTGAATTTCAATCCATTGGCGAGCTTGATTGATATATTGCTCAATTTGAACTTCATCATCACTCACACCAATGGTAATTAATTCTTTGAATCTACTATGTGATTTATTAACAACAACAACACTTGTTGTTCCAGATCTATTTTTCTTTTTTCGTATAAACATACCGCAAAATTAAG
>DAONDV010000071.1:0-1330 GCA_035402745.1 Minisyncoccota bacterium | reverse complement strand
AGTAATATGCTCTATTTTTCATCGGTTTTTATCTTAATACCTATTTTTCAATTAATTACATTTTATCATTTCGCAGCACTATGCAAAGAAATGTAAGAAAATATGAGAATTGTTGTACCATTTGTTGTACCTATTATTTTATTTTGTATCTTTGTTAAAACTCAATATCAATGGCAACAACAAAGATAATACTAAAGAAGAATAAAGCAAATAAAAACGGAGAATTTCCTCTTTATTTGCGTATTATTAAAGATCGTAAGGCAAAATTCATCTCTCTGGGGATTACCCTACCCCCTCACCAATGGAATGAAAAGACCGGTAGAGTAAGGAAGTCGCATCCAAATTCCCAGCGGATGAATAATTTCATTGCAAAGAAGATCTCCGATGCCGAAGGCATTGCCCTGGTCATGGAAACCACCTCAAAATTTGTCCCGTCAAAAAAGATCAAGCAGGCCATCCTGGGCAGAACCCCGGAAAGCTTTATACCTTATGCTGAAAAATACGTGGCAAATCTATTACGTTCGGGAAAGATGGGCACTTATGACAAGGCCAATGCTGTCATTTCAAAGCTCAAAACATATATTGATGATCAGGCCTTCTCCTTTGATGACATTACCGTTGAATTCTTAAAACAATATGAAGAGTACCTGCAAACAAAACTGCACAATAAAACCAACACCATCCATTCAAATTTAAAGGTCATCCGGCGCATTATCAATGCTGCCGTTCAGGATGATACTTTTCCTTTTGAAAAAAATCCTTTTCTCCGGTACAAATTAAAATGGGAAAATACTGAAAAAGCGTTTCTTACTGAAGAAGAACTAAAAAAAGTCGAAGATATGAAGCTTAAAGCCGGTTCCATGAAATACCACCACCGGAATATTTATGTTTTTGCTGCTTATGCCGGTGGGCTCCGTATTTCTGATATTTTTCAGCTTAAATGGGAGAACATCAACGATGATCATCTTTTGCTTTCTACTCAAAAGACAAATTCTGTCGTTTCCATCAAACTTCCGAAGAAGGCCCAGGAGATTCTCAACATTTATAAAACTGAAGATATAAAGCCCTCTGATTTTGTTTTTCCTTTTCTAAAGAACGACAGGGATTATTCAGACCCCAAATATCTTTTTCAATGTATTTCATCTTTGACATCATATACCAATTCCGATTTGAAGGACATCGCAGATGATTTAGAATTCAATCACAATATGCACTTCCATACAAGCCGCCACACATGGGCTACCCGTGCACTTCGTAAGGGCATGAGGATTGAATATGTTTCCAAACTGATGGGACATACTTCGATAAAAACAACCCAGGTTTACGCCAA
>DAONDV010000070.1:0-1335 GCA_035402745.1 Minisyncoccota bacterium | reverse complement strand
GGAACTTCGGATTAAAAAGTGTAAAAGCAGAAAGTATATTGAAAATTACGTTAAATTATTATACATCCAGGCTTCGTTTCCAGCATATAAGGAGGGTCAATGTAAATACACTTCACTTTCCCTGAAAACTGTGGCAAAGTGCCTTTAAGGCAATAAGATTGTCGCCCTTAATAATCATATTTCCGTTTGCTTTTTCAGGATTGTAATGCAATTCGGGCACTTCATCTGATGAATGAAACGGAACTCCTAAATGGTGGTTCCATATTATGTTTTTTCCTTTGAATTGGATTGTTGGCAGGGGTTATTTGTTTTTATCAATTTTATATCCAATAGGTGTTCTTGCTACGTTGGTTTTTTGGTGCAAAGCATCGAGTTTGTCGAGTAGAAACTTGAAAGCATGGTTGAGTTTAGCATCGAGTTTCATAATTTCCTTTTTCAACTCTTCATTTTCTCTTAGCAAGGATCTGTAATGGGCAAAAGCGCGCATAATTTCAATGTTCATTTTAATCGCTTTTTCGGAACGCAATACCGAAGAAAGCATGGCAACTCCTTGTTCGGTAAAAGCCAATGGATTTACAGAAGAATGTTTCAAACTTGCCAACCGGTCGCAATTTGCGACCAGTTCTTCTTTCTCATTTTTAGTGAGTTCAAACATAAAATCTTCCGGGAACCGTTCAATATTACGTTTAACCTGCTCTTTCAGCCTTTTTGTTGGCACATCATACAACATGGCCAAATCAGAGTCAATCATCACTTTGAAGCCTCTGAATTGAAAAATCAATGTTTCGTACTCAGGTTTTATTAAACTATTCATTGTTCGTTCTGTTTTTTATATTTTAATTGTTTTTCAGCAACCTTTAATGCTTCAAGTCCAAATTCTTCATCTTCGAGCTCGTAAAGAACTTTTTCACTTAAATAATCAATAACCAATCTATCTGAATTAGTTTTATAGAGTTCCGCTAATTTTAAAACCAACTCTTTTGAGAATTTCCGTTCGCCACGTTCCATCTTGCTCAATATAGCTACGTCAATATCTATAGCTACTGCAGCTTTCCGCAACGAAAAACCAGCCTTTTCTCTCAATTCCCGTAATTGCAATCCTACTGTTGACATTTTATGTGTTGACTAATATTGTCAAAGGTAATACAAAATCATTTATTAAAGCAAAAAGATTTCAAATTATTTATCAACAGTTTATTATCAGCAAGTGGGTCGGCAAGAAAAGTAGGTGTGTGGCTGCGAAAGGAAGATTGCAGGGATTTAAAAAAGTACGCTGCGGCTGACTCAAGGCAATTTTAAAGCAGCCTATTGCACAACCCATAAAAATAAAAACGT
>DAONDV010000069.1:0-1351 GCA_035402745.1 Minisyncoccota bacterium | reverse complement strand
CCCGCAATCTAGAATAATATCTTCCGTCGATAAGAATAAAAAATCCCCTTTCCAAAAAAGCGCTTTTCTGGAGAAAAACCAGAACCCATTCTTTTCTGATGTAAAATAAGCTATACTTACGCTGGCTAAAGGAATTCCCTGGACAAATTGATATACATGAACAAATGCCTTAATGGCTTAGGATAATGCCTTTCTCTCAGCCAAGGCCTGCCTTGTTTGAGAATGAAAGTCATACATTTCGCTTTCTTTTTATGTTTCACAACATAATGCTGGATCTAAAAAGAGGTGATGAAAAGCTAGAATCTATAAATACGTCCAGCAAGTTTTCTTGCAGATAGCTTCATAAATCTAAACAGGTAAAGACATATAGTAAAAAGGAGAAAAAAAATGAGAAAAAGAATTATTTTTCTGATTATTTTATCCCTTTTTTGGGGACACACAACGCTCGTAAGCGCTGCTCCTGTTCTTTCGAAAAAGGCGCCTGCTCTTGTTAAAGACAACGCGAGTGAAACAATCCCGATCGCACCTTCCGGCTTGACACTAGAACTGGTTGATCATGGCCGTTCTGTTGCTCTAAAGTGGAACGATAATGCTCTCGATGAAACTGGCTTTACTATCGAAAGAAATTTGCTTCCCTACACAGGAGGAGAAGTTTGGGTAGAGATCGCGACGCTTGGACCAAACGCAGTAGAATATATTGATTCAAAAAATTCCGTCCCCTGCCACTATTGGGTTCAATACCGGGTCAAGGCCTACAATACGATTGGGTTCTCTGCTCCTTCAAATGTTGAAACCACTAACTTTTGTCCAATGGGAAAGATTTATGGATATCTGCGAAAACCAACATTCCTCAACATGGGAACCAACAATGTTGTTATAACGCTAAAGCCGCATGCTTACGGTTACGGAACCCATGACTATGTGACCAATACCGATGGATCAGGATATTTTGAGTTTAATGATATCAGGCGGAGTGTTATGTCAAGCGGTGGGCAGGTTACCTGGATCAGGTACACCCTTTATATTAACGATATGCCAGTGAGTCCTGAAATACCCCTGTTAGATTTCTTTGTTGTTCGTCACGACATCATATTGGAATAATCGCGAGCTTGTCTTTGCGTACATGAAAAGGCCATTTTTATATTAAAAATGGCCTTTTTCTCTATCCACCTTCATTTCTCTTACTTTGCAAATAAATAAAGAGATGGAATTTCTTTAAAAATCTATTTTTTTCCAATAGTACGCACCCCATTGGTTTTCATTAAATTACATCTTTAGCAAATTATTTTCTTCTTCCCCGCAATCTAGAATAATATCTTCCGTCGATAAGAATAAAAAATCCCCTTTCCAA
>DAONDV010000068.1:0-1360 GCA_035402745.1 Minisyncoccota bacterium | reverse complement strand
ACAATACTCCGTTAATTTTTAAGCAGCAATACTACCCCATTCCAATAGATCTTTGATGATTTTTTGATTTTTAGCAGAGTTCGGGTTGATTGCAAACCTGCAAATAAATCGTTTAAGCATCAAAGTGTTGTTAAATAAAGTTTTATAATTCGTCATTGAGAAGGGTGTTCGTTTATTTGATAACCAGTCATACTTAGCCAAATTTACAGCAGTTAGTGAAGCGTTAAAATGAAAATCGAGTTTATTTTTACTCCTTGCTTGACAATCATTAAGTCCGGTATGCTGTTTGGCATCGCGATACAAAAACTCAATCTGAAAGCGGGATTGGTAGTATCGTACAATTTGCGTTCCATCTTGTTCCAGATCAGTTGAAAAATAGAGTTTGCGAGCTACTTCTTTTCCATCTTTAAAAAAGAC
Source organism: Minisyncoccota bacterium (assembly GCA_035402745.1). Lineage (GTDB taxonomy): Bacteria > Patescibacteriota > Minisyncoccia > UBA6257 > JAAZHW01 > DAONDV01. Next base: position 943 of record DAONDV010000068.1, on the reverse strand, counting down.
AGCAATGGACAGTTTAATGTCCCGATTGAAAGCTTTAGAGTGTACCACCGCAGAATATATTGTCATGTCTTCGTTACAAATCTGTTTATCAAAGTAGTTTGTGTCAGGGTCATCAACATTTATTCTTCCGTCAACCTTTCTGGGTCTTCCTCTTTTACCGGTTGGCTCTCCGTAATACTTGTACATCAACACGCTGTCGTCTCTAAGTCGGCTAATGAAATGCAACTTTGCTTCTAAAACCGTATCAACAATGCCTTTTTTTGAGAAATATGCATCAGCTACCATATAGTCAGATATCTCTTTAAATGTCTTTGCATTTTTTGAAATAATTGATGCATAATGCGAAAGCAAGTTAAACTGCTCCGCATCCGGATTATCAATCCCTGGAGTTTGCCAGGCCTTAAGGTGGAATGCTGTATTATTTTTAACATCAATAACGGCAAAACCGCAAATGTCCAAACCCCATTTTGCAGCTTTTGCTGAGCCCGACCAAAACCGCCCTCTTCCGTAAGTTTCCTTTCCTGATTTTGGAATGTAACTTGGGTCAAAAGCAAGAATGCGCTCTTTGTCAGTTATCTGTTCGCACAGTATTTTGTTAAAGGATAAAAAATCAAATTCCTGTTCGAAATGAATTCTGTGGGTTTGCTCACAATAGTTACTATAACGACCTAATTGTGTAAAATTAATTTTACCTTTGATGCTTAAAATATGCCAAAGAACACTGAGTATAAAATCTTTTCGGGCTTTGTTTAGGTTTGAAAATGTTTTGCTTTGTAATACTTTGATAATAAGTTGTTTGATATTTTGGTTAACCTTGGAAGTCATGTTTAGATAATTAGTGGAATAATCATCTAAAATACTAACTTCCAATGGCTTAACCAAATTTATTTTTACTTATTTTGCAGAAAATTAAACATTTATCTGACTTTTTAACGGAGTATTG
>DAONDV010000067.1:0-1435 GCA_035402745.1 Minisyncoccota bacterium | reverse complement strand
CTAAAAAGCTGCATATTTTAACATTTTAATCTCGATTCAAAAATAATCAAAAATTGACTAAGAATAATACCCCAATTTCCTATTGGTTTACTCCATTTTTTTGTAGCTTCTCTAACAGCCAGATAAGTTGATTTTAAAACAGCATCATCTGTAGGGAAAGAGAGCTTATTTTTGGTATATTTTCTGATTTTTCCATTTAAATTTTCAATTAAATTAGTGGTGTAAATAATTTTTCTGATTTCAACCGGGAACTCAAAAAAAGCAGTTAAGTTTTCCCAGTTATTTTCCCAGCTTTTAACGGCATAAGAATACTTGCCTGACCATTTTGCTGAAAAGTCATTTAAGGCAGCTCTTGCACCCGTTTTTGTGGGAGCGCTATAGATGTCTTTCATGTCTTTTGCAAATTCTTGTTTGTCCTTCCACACAACGTATTTTGATGCATTGCGGATTTGGTGAACAACACATATCTGGGTTGTAGAATTTGGAAAAACTGCATTAATGGTATCCGTAAATCCATTCAAATTATCAGTAACCGTAATTAAAATATCTTCAACTCCTCTTGCTTTTATATCTGTAAGAACTGACATCCAAAAAGAAGAGGATTCATTTCTCCCAAGCCATAAACCCAGCACTTCTTTAAGTCCATCTCTTCGCAAACCCACTGCAATATAAATAGTTTTGTTGACAACCTTAGAGTTTTCTCTAACTTTAAAAACAATTCCATCCATCCAGACTATTAGATATACAGGTTCTAAAGGTCTGTTTTGCCAGGCAACAATATCATTACTAACTCTGTCTGTAATTCTTGAGATTGTTGAGGTGGAAACCTCAAAATTGTAAACTTCTCTTATCTGTTCTTCGATATCACTAGTTGACATCCCTTTTGCATAAAGTGATATGATAACGTTTTCAATTCCCTCAACAATACTTTTCCGTTTAGGTATTATCATCGGATTAAATGAAGAATCACGATCCCGGGGAATGCTTATTTGGTCTTCCCCCAGTGAAGTCTTAACCCTTTTGACCGAATGCCCATTACGGTAGTTATTGCCTTCAGATATCTGGTGTTTATCATAGCCTAAATGGGCATCTAACTCACCTTCCAATAACTGCTCTAATCCCCTTTTTTGAATTTGACTCAAAAAATCATTTAACTCCTGGCCGGAACTAAATTGCTTAAAAAAATCGCTGTTTAATAATTCTTCTTTTTTCATAATTGAGTGTATAAAGTTACTAAAAAAGTTATTTCCGAAAAATTTTTAGACCTTTTTAATGAGGTCAAAATTTTTCAGAATAACTTTTTAGACTTACACACTTTGTGAAATACTCCCGTAAAAATAGCCATAGCATTATTTCCAGAGTTGTCGTAACACAATATGGCTACCATAACAGCCAGCCATCAACTATCAGCCATCGGCGCTAATCCAACTTTCAA
>DAONDV010000066.1:0-1435 GCA_035402745.1 Minisyncoccota bacterium | reverse complement strand
TTTTGTGTTTTTTGAAACTTTTAATCAACAAAATTAAACTAATCAGTGTAAGTAAGGCTGCAATTAAAAAAGAAATACCTGGAAAATAAATTGCAGAATTCTTACCCGTAAAATATGAGAAGCTACTTGTCATTAGTGGTGGGGCAATGAGTGTTGTTAAACCCATTAAACTTCCAAGACTACCTTGCAATTCTCCTTGTTCATTATCTGGTATTGTAGAAGACGTAATACTCTGAATAGCTGTTCCCTGGACTCCTCCTACAATATATACTAACAATGCTACTAAAAGCAACCATTGCCACTCTGTAAAAGCAAAAAGGAAAAATCCTGTCATCATAAGCATGAGGCCAAATACTGCCATTCGTCTGTCGCCAAGTTTCTTTGCCAAAATGCCGACTAACCATAGCTGAACAATAATTGATAACAAACCTATCACGGCTAATGAATAACCAATAAGCGAAGTATCCCATTTAAATTTTTCAATTGTAAAATAAGCCCAAACGCTTTCCATGCTGTGGTTTGCTATTGATACAAAAATCATTGAAAGCACCAGTGTATTTATCAATGGGAATTCACCTAAATACTTTAGAGAACCGAAAGGGTTAGCCCTTTTCCACTCATATGTTCTACGTGTATCAATGTCTAGCGATTCGGGAAAAAAGAAATAGCCAAAGGTGAAATTGATAAAACTAAGTATGGCTGCAACTATAAAGGGAGTATGCGTTCCGAACTGACCTAATGTTCCTCCAATTATTGGGCCAATAATAAATCCTAGACCGAATGCTGCGTTTACAACCCCAAAGTTTTTAGTCCTATTATCGTCTGTACTTATATCTGCAACACAGGCAGATGCTACAGAATAACTTGCACCCGTTATTCCTGCGATTGTCCTCCCAACAAAGAGCCACAGAATATTGGGTGCAAAAGCAAGAAAAACACAGTCAATACTGAAGCCAAACAACGAACTTAAAAGCACTGGTCGTCTTCCATATCGGTCACTTAAATTGCCGAGAATTGGTGCAAACACAAATTGCATAACGGCATAAGCAAACGAGAGCCAGCCTCCATATTTAGCTGCCGTACTTATATCAGAATGAAGTAAATTGTTTAAAAGTTGTGGAAGTACTGGAAATATTAAACCAAAACCTGCTGTGTCAATTACGACTACAACAATAATAAATATTAGCGTTGAATTTTTATTTGATTTCATCTTATGAAGCAATTAAATTTATATGTTACTCTCAGAGCAGCATATATAATTGTTTAACTATAAATGTATAGCAAAAAATCCCAATCAGAATTGATTGAGAATAAAGATTACAATATGGTGTTATTACTGCCTCATAATGCCACAAAGATAAAATATTTTTCGAAAAGCTTTAGTATTAGATTTTTTTTATTGGTTATCAAAGAGTACTATGTCTTTCTCAAGGTT
>DAONDV010000065.1:0-1465 GCA_035402745.1 Minisyncoccota bacterium | reverse complement strand
TGAGCCACTTGTTTTGCGTGAAAAAGAATAAAAATTTAGCGTGTAATTTTTAAAAATTTTCGCGTGAAAAAAACATTCAAAGAGCGTATAGAAATCGGTACAAAAATATATTAAATTTTGATAGTTTTTTTTCTTAAAGATTCCCCTTTTAAATCAAATCGATGAGCACTGGAAAAGAGTCTATCCATAATGGCATCTGCTAGCGTTGGTTCTGCAATGTAATCATACCAACTTTGTGTGGGTAATTGAGAGATTATCATAGTTGATTTAATTCCGTATCTATCTTCAAGTATCTGTAAAATAGCTAGTCGTGTTATTGTATCTAGCGGATTTAATCCAAAATCATCTAAAATAAAAAGATCTGCTTTGGATATACTGTTGATCATTTTGATATAAGTTCCTTCCACTTTTGTTATGGCTATTTTTTCCATAAAACGACTCATACCAAAGTAATAGACTTTATATCCTTTTGAACAAGCTTCTCGTCCAATAGCGCATGCAAGATAACTTTTTCCGCAACCTGTAGCACCTGTAATGAGAACATTTTCTGCTCTTTGGATAAAAGAGCAGTCCGATATGGAAGCTAATTGATCCGGTGCAAGATTACGGGATGGATTACACTCTACTTGCTCAATAACAGCATTATAACGGATGTTGCTTAACTTCAAGTACATCTCTGTTCTTTTTTGTTGACGATGTAAATGTTCTGCTTCCAGCAAACGATTTACAATAATCTGATAATTGGATTGTTCCTGGATTGGAGTTTTTAAAATGGCTTCATAAGCATTTGCCATTCCTTCTAATTTAAGTTCTTTAAACCGGTCTAAAGTAGTTTGATTGTTCATTTTTAATGATTTAAATGGTTGATAATTTTAAGCATAAAAGGATTTTCCTCTTACATTTTCGTGAATAGGGATATATTCTTGTTCTATTGGAATAGTAGTTTGTAAATCAAGATTCTTCTGAAGGATGTTTTCAATGATACCATAAGTTACTTTGGGGCCTGTTAAAGTTCTTTTACAAGCATTCTCAAATCGTTCATTACCATATCGTTTGGATAAACTGATTAATCCACAACAAGCTTTATAGCTGTGCTGTACATATTGACGAGAAGAGAGGATCTTTTGAGCAACCTGAGTGGCATTATTGCCAATTTTAGACATCACAGCCAGAAAGTAATCGCTATCCCATCCTTGTTGTTCTTGATAGCGCTGGTGCCGTTCTGGCATATGTTCTCTGAATGTTGAATATCCATTTTGGTGATAATCCCTCTTGTGAACGGCTATTTGTGTATACCCAAGATAGATACAAACTTCTTGGGTGTCATAAACTACTTTTACCTCATTTCCAACATGTTGATATGGCACACTGTAGTAATGAAAATCTTCGCCTAAACAAATGTGATAATTCTTCTGAACTTTCGATTTAACAGAATGTTTATATTCATAATCTGTTGACGGAAGTG
>DAONDV010000064.1:0-1469 GCA_035402745.1 Minisyncoccota bacterium | reverse complement strand
TTCTTTGATGAAAAAGCAGAGTTTCTTGATCAAAAACTCAGGAACCAAAACCAATCCATTGATGGGGTTGTCGAAGCAAGAATATCCCAGGACCTGGCAAAGAAAGAACTCTCAGCAAAAAATGAACAGATCGCTGCAATGAAAGAAGAAATCAGTTATCTGCGTGGGCAATTAGAGAAAGGTCTGGCACAAACCGATAAAAAGGAGGAACGCTCGGTAATGGACAAACTGATGCCCTTTTTGCCCAGTATCATTACCGTGGTTGGGATGTTTCTGATGTATCGCAAATTTGATCCCGGAAATGATCAGGATCCGGTACAAAAAGAGATCAATAAAGTGTTCAAATCATTGGACCCTGTTAACAGAGAAGCTTTGACAGAAAAGCTTAAAGAGGCCATTGGTCAGTTTTCGGGGGAGGTAAAGGGAGATGCTACTAAAAAAGAAAAAAGTATTGATCAAAATAATAGCTCAAGTAAAGCCTAAAAAAATCAGCTAGAAAGGTGTATTTGTATACATAAATTTACAGTTCCAACAATAGACACTAATAAAGCATTTATGTCAAAAGTTGGTTCGCAAACAATTGACACTTTTATTGCTTTTCTGTCTAAAGTTGGTTATCTTTGCTGTCATAATTTTTTAATAGCAATGTCAGATAATAAAGATATTAGCAGCTTTATAGCACATTTTAGTAAAAAAGCAAGTTTTACTATTAATGATATTCGTGCATTTTATCTTGCTAAAGATCCAGAACTGAAAGACACTACACTTCGCTGGAGGGTTTATGATTTAAAAAATAAAGGTATTATTACTGCAACTGGGCAAGGTATATATTCTCTGCAAAACAAGCCGCAATGGGTTCCTTCTGTTGATAATTCAATAATATCCATTAATAAAAAACTTGAAAAGCATTATAACAAGTTGAATTTCACAATATGGTCTACTGCTTGGCTTAGTGAATTTACCAATTTGCAGGCATTTCGTCATCTTGTTATTATTGCAGTTGAAAAAGATTTTATTGAAAGTGCTTTCGAATATCTCAAAGGAACTGGTTTGAAAAACTTGTACTTCAAACCAGATAAAAAAGAGTTAATTCATTATCTTGGTGATGCGAAAGAAACCTATATTATAACTGCACTCATCACAAAATCTCCGGTTCATCCTGTAACAAAGTTAAAAATCCCCAAACTCGAAAAAATACTTGTTGATTTATTTTGTGATAAGGATTTATTCAATTCCTTTCAGGGCTCTGAACTTAAAAACATTTTTCGTAAAGCTTTTAGCGCTTATGCAATAAGCACATCTGTTCTTATAAATTATGCAAGGCGCAGGGCACGGGAAAAAGAAATGCTGGAATATATCACAAAAGTACTGTCTCTAAATATTACGATACCATGATAACCAATGAGTCATATACTAAGGAATGGATTTTATTGCAAAGTAAAACTATTGGCAAGGCCGATCCCAATCTT
>DAONDV010000063.1:0-1502 GCA_035402745.1 Minisyncoccota bacterium | reverse complement strand
ACCAGTGCAATGGTTCCGCCAATCAATGCAGCTGCAATATTATCCAGAAAAGATGAGATAAAACAAACAAAAACAAGAAGTATAAACGGCCCCATCCAGCCTTTAGGCAAATATTTCGGAACGATATCCGGAACACCTGATTCTTCAAAAACTTTTGCAAGCACAGCAAATCCTAACAGTAAGCCTAACAGGTTTACTAAGGTTCCCCATTCGCCCTCACGCATCCATTCACCAGCAGCATCTTTCCCAAAAAGCTGATCGGCAAAAGAATTTGTACCAAAAAAATGTTCAAAAAAGTGGAAACCGGGATCAAAAAATAATTTAAAGGAAAGGATCACGGTCAAACCAATGACGGCAACCCAGAATGTTTGTCTATGAAATAAGGCAACACCCACGAGTACCAAGGCAAATAAGAAAAATTCAACGGGAATGCTGCCAATAGAAATTCCATCAGAGCTGCCATCGGCAGCTATAGAAACAGATGGAATCAAAAACAGGAACAAGGTAATAATTGCAACAATTCCCGACCGAAAAAATGATTTATTGAGTTTCATAAATTTGATTTTTAAATGAATACTGAAAATATTACTGTCCTGCATAACCAATATATACAGAACAGACCGAGCAAACTGATGCTCAGAAAAATGTTTTTTAAATGACTTTGTAGTATATTTTCAGACCCGGAGTACTAGAAATACAGCAATTTCTGTAAACGGATAAATTAGTGGATGGTATAAGAACCAAAACACCTTGGATTCGTGGATTTCAGGGTAGCGAAATAAGGTTTTTATTATGTTTTTATCGGTCTGGTTAAAGTTGATCAGTTCAAAATTATTCAGACGGATATCTTTTATGCTTTCTTTTCCCGGAAAATTAGCAAAAGGATTTATATCAGAAAATTGTGAGTGACGAGCATCATGATGCCCAGTATTTTGATCCCCCGGAGATTCTATTTCATTGGTGAGGGATGCCGTAATCATCTTATTATAACCGCCTATTTGGTGATTTTTTTCATTTCGATGGATATAAGCGCTAAAAATTAATAAAACGACCAAAATATAAAATGGCTGGCAATTGAACAGATTAAATCTTCGCTCGTTCATTGATGATCTTTTAAAAAAGAGACTGTCTCAAAAGTCCTTTGTGCGCCTTTGTGCATCCCTTTGAGTCCGCCGCGGCTGATTTCGTGTAAAAGTAAGAAATTGAACCACAAAGGAACACAAAGTACACACAAAGGTACACAAAGTTTAAATACTCCTGAATTATAACTTTCGAGACAACCTCTTTTTCTTTTTTTGGAATTATTTAACAAGTAAACTATCGATGACACCTGATTTTTGCAATTCCAGCAATTTGGCTTCATCCCTTGCTTTACATTCTTTAACCGGGCAGGTAAGAGCCGGTTGTTTATGGTTTTTATTATCTGCAGGTTCCCAACCCATAATAAACAATAACACGAAGAAACCAACAATATAAGCTAACACTACATGCCAACCTTTTCT
>DAONDV010000062.1:0-1558 GCA_035402745.1 Minisyncoccota bacterium | reverse complement strand
CTTTTTTCTTGTCACTTATATTTTACTATTTTTGTAAATAAAAAACAATCAAAAAGCTGGCGCCGAGTCGCCAGCTTTTTTGTTTATTTTACTGAACCTGTTTTTTGGTATTTTTTCCATATCTTAAGCCATTTATCTTTGAATAATCCTAGTTGGATCAAATCCCAGTATTGACCATTCTTATAGATTTCCTCTTTTTTTCTACCCTCAATTTCATAACCACAATGTAAGCTATAATTGAGACTTCTTTTGTTATAATCAATCACTTCCGATTTAATTTTGCGAAGATTTAAATGATTAAAGGCATAGTTTAAAAGTAACATTTTAGCTTCAGTGCCATATCCTTTGCCCCAATATTTTTTCTCTCCGATTAGAGCGCCAGTAGTGGCAGTGCCATTTACCCAATTAATACTATGTAGCCCCATGGTGCCAATAAACTTTCCTTCCAAAGTTTCAATAGCTAAAATAATGTTGTTTTTATCTTTAGAAAGTTTATCAAACCATTCTTCTTCGGTTATTTTATCAATGGGGTAGAATAATGATAGAAAATTTGTTACTTCTGGATCATTAGTCCAAATTAAACATTTTTCCAGGTCAGTTTCTTTGTTTAACGGCCTGAGAATTAATTTTTTTCCTTTTAGGAAAATGATTTTTTCTTTTTTCATATTTTTTCTCCTTGCCCTCCATAGCTTTACGCAATGGATGGGCTTGCCTCCCAAAGTTTTACTGAGAGGACATATCCGTTAGTTTTTGTTGAATAAAAAATCTCGGTTTTTTCATTCAACCGAGATTTTTCTAAAATACAATAGTTTATAAATTAATTTTTACGAAAATCTAAAAGAATCGCGGTTGAATGAAGTTCTGCGCTTTCCATATGAGTGGAATTAAAGCTACCCAAGTAAGTTGGGATAGAAACCTTATTCATAATGCGATTTTTTAGAATAAACATATTTTTGATAAATGAATGCTAATGCGTTCCTTTAATATAACGAATGATATTATAAATTGTTTCTTTATTGGAATTAGAGGATTTGCGCTTCGTATAAAGAAAGGAATTGATTAACAATAATAGTAATGGCTATTATGGTTAAAAGTATTGCGCCATTAGCAATCAGTCGCGGATGTTGAATCCTGATTTTGATAAAGATAGTAAGAATTAAGGCGATTAAAATGAGGCATCCAAAAGTTAATTCGATATAATTAATAGCCCATTTGGGTTGTCCCATTAATTTCTCTAAAACCATAGCGCGTTGGGAAATATCAACTATATCTGGCGCCATTTCTGCTTGTAGTTTTTCGTTTTCCACGCCTTTAACCGCTACGAATGTTTCCGGTTCCGTTTCGGGCGTTATGATTGGTTTAATGGTTGGTAAGGGTGTTATAGTTGGTGTTGGTTTAATGACAGCTGGTGTGGTATGTGTTTTTGTGGCTATTTCTTCAGATCTTGGCCTACCGAACATTTGCACCACAAAGACTGCTTCCGCTCCTTTGTATTGTCCCTTAGCGATACCAATACCGATTTCTGTAAAATTATAATTTATAATGTTGGCGCGATGAC
>DAONDV010000061.1:0-1577 GCA_035402745.1 Minisyncoccota bacterium | reverse complement strand
TTTTCCCCTATAAATTCTTTCAAAGAACGCTATAAAAGATATCCTATTATTGTATCGCCTTTGGATTGCGATTTTCCCCTGCGAGTTTGGCTTTTCTATTATTTAAAAAAAGCATTAACTCATGTTTGTGTGCTTATGCCCATTCGGACAAGTAACATTGGTCACTTTGTAAACGGGGTTTTTGTTTGAACATTCAAACAAATTGCCACCAAAAAAGAACACGACCTTTACGCTAAAATAATTATTTTCAATAAATTAGTTTTTTTGCCCGTTCTATTTCTCGCTCGTGATATTTGATTTTATGTTCCACTTTCACAGGATCATAAATACGTATTAGATTGGGATTGTACTGCGTCTTTTCGCTCAAAATATGCCAAATGATTACTAACATTTTTCTTCCAATGGCAATTAATGCTTTTTTTCTTGATTTTCTCATTGCTAATTTTTGGAACTTGTCCATAAAATAACTTTCTTTTGTTCGTGTAGCTGCCCAGCCAACCTGAACGATAATCGCACGCAGGTGTTTGTTGCCTTTAGTTGTAGCGGTACTTTTAAATTTGCCGGCGCTTTCATCGTTTCTCGGACGCAGTCCCGTCCATCCAGTAAATTTCCCGCTATTTTCAAAGACACTCATGTCTCCTCCTGTTTCGGCTATAATAATCATTGCTGATATTTTGCTCAAACCCGGTAGCGTTGTCAGATTATTAATTTCTTCACAGAAATGTTCATCACACAACTTTTGCATTTCGCTGAGGTATAATGATATTTGCTTTTCAAACAAATCGAACTGTTGTTTACAGGTCATCAATTTGATCTGGTGATAAGCTTTCATATTGCCAGTCAAACATTCACATAATTTTCCCGATTTCTTGTTTTCGCAATTGCCATAGACTAACTTAACAAGCTTTTCCGGATCTGTCTCTCCACGTATTAACGCTTCAACAACCTGTATAAAACTTTTGGAATCAATGTTGCTGATACAACTGCTCAAACGGATACCACTCATTACTAAAATTCTGTCCATTTTGGTCAAAACCTTTGTGCTCTGATTCACTAAATTGCGATATTCTCGAGTGTAGGTACGAAGTTCCTGTACTAATGGTGGTGGCACCAGACTGCCACGCAACATGTTCTTATACAGTAACTCGGCTATCCATTGTGCATCTTTGGCATCGCTCTTCCTTCCAGGCATTTGCTTGATGTGAAGTGGATTGATCAATTTTAAATCAAATCCCATTTCATACAAAATGTCCCATATCGGAACCCAATACGTTGAAGTGCTTTCCATTGCTACATTTTTCACGTCCTCCGATTTTAAGTATTGTCCTAAAGAACGAATCGACAATGTCGTAGTAGAAAATTCTTTCACGATGGAATAACTTTTTCCGTCGTAAATTGCACAAAATATACTATCTTTGTGCACGTCTAAACCTGATGTTTTCATACTCTATTATTTTTAATTAGAAACCTTAAAAATAAAAAAATCGGGCTTAGACTCTTTTATTCACCGCAAAACACTTAAATCCTGTGTAATTTTTATTCGGTTGTGTGTAATTGAATATTTAATGCTAACTTTG
>DAONDV010000060.1:0-1629 GCA_035402745.1 Minisyncoccota bacterium | reverse complement strand
CTTTTTTCTGTTACATGGGTATATATCTCTGTAGTCTTACTGCTTTTATGCCCTAATAACTCCTGAATATATCTTAAATCCGTCCCGGCCTCTAATAAATGCGTTGCATAACTATGTCTTAACCAATGTAATGTTGCCGGCTTCTTAATCTTGGCTTTTGTTACTGCTTGCTTCAAAACCTGACTTAAACTTTCTTCTGAGTATTGATTTCCTCTTTCAGCACCTTCAAATAACCATGTTCGGGGCTTGTATTCTTTGTAATAGGCTCTTAACATTTCTATCACTTTGTCAGAAATGGGAATCACTCTGTCTTTTTTTCCTTTAGCATTAATGATGATTAATAAATGTCGCTGTGAATTGATGTGCTCAGGTTTTAAATTTAATAACTCACTTCGCCTTAATCCACATGCATATATTAAACTTAACATCGTTTTGTGTTTCTGATTATTGCAAACATTAAGAATTTGAAAAACCTCTTCCTTACTTAAAACATTGGGAAGTTTGTGCTCTCGCCTAGGTCGCTCAATCTGCTCCGTTATAATTTGAGACCCTTTGATCGTTTTAAAAAATAATCTTGCCGCATTTACTGCCTGATTTTGATATGATAAACTTAGCCCTTTGGAAATCATATACTGATGTACAAACAAAATCATATCATCATTGTTGATCTCTTTAGATTTTTTGGGCATCACAAATCTTAAAAATGTACTTATCGCTTTAATGTATGTGGATATTGTTGAACTACTATACCGTTTGTGCTCCATCCAAAGTTTAAACCTCTTAACTTCTTCATCAGTGGTAAAATCTAATTGGGGTAAATTCTCAAGATCTTTTTCACTTTTTAATTCAATTTGGATGGGTGAAGTTGCATTAGAAATAGTTTCAATAGTATTAATTCTATTTTTAAAATATTTTTTTATTAGCTCAATATTTTTGCCCCAACTTGGAATAATCCAAACAAATTCAATTTTGTCCCATTTTGAATACTGAAATGTTCTTAAAAATTGGATGTCAATATCATTTTTGGGTAATTTAATTACTATTTGTTTTTCGCAAATTCTGATGTCAACATTTTTAGAATCAGTATTTTCCAGATTTTGACAGAATTGTATCTCACCTTTATTTTCATTAATTTTTGTAATATTATCTAATACTTGATTGTTCTTATCTGTGTTTTCAAGAGTTTCAATGATAATAATTTCTTCATTCCAAAATTCTGACTTAATTTTTTTATAACATAAATAGTTATAAGGAATATGCCATAACTTCATCGAATTACTCCACCGCACATCAGGTAATTGTTTGATTTTTAAAATTATATCTTGATTATAGTTTGTTTTTATACCAATTCTCCATTCATTTTGGAGAAAAACCTTTGAAATTTGAAGTATTGACATGAGATTTGGGAATAATGTTAGAAAAAATATTTTTTTTTGGAGTTTTTACTGTTTTTCTCAATACTTTACATTCGGTTTTATTACGGCTTCGCCATTGTCAGTAACAGTGACTGTTGCTAACAACGGGAAATTCAGTAATAGGAGCAATGGTTTGAGGCTTGTTACATTGCTTTCTGAATCTGCTCTTTTTCAATTTCTATTTTGGCACAACTTCCGATGGCGGGAATTGCTA
>DAONDV010000059.1:0-1630 GCA_035402745.1 Minisyncoccota bacterium | reverse complement strand
AAAACTTTCTGAGGTTGGCTATCACTCTTTAATTGAATTACCACGCGCAATCCATCTTTATCGGATTCATCGCGAATATCTTTAATACCGTCAATTTTCTTGTCCTGAACTAATTCCGCGATTTTCTCCAATAATTCTGATTTATTTACCATATACGGAATTTCGGAAACAATAATATCAAATTGACCGGATTTTCTTTCTTGAATTTCCGTGGCAGCTCGTACAGTGATAGATCCACGCCCAGTAGAATAAGCCTCGCCTATCGCCTTTTTGTTGTAAATAATGCCACCAGTTGGGAAATCAGGGCCCTTAACAAAGCCCAATAAATCAGTAGTAGTGGCATCAGGATGTTCAATAAGATGATTAGTAGCATCGCAAACCTCGCTCAAGTTATGAGGAGGAATATTAGTGGCCATACCTACGGCAATACCGGAAGTACCATTAATCAACAAATATGGAATCTTAGCTGGCAAAACTTTCGGCTCTTTCTTGGTGCCATCATAATTTTCTTGAAAATCAATAGTGTCTTTATCTAAATCCTTTAATAATTCTTCAGCAATCAAAGACAAGCGCGCCTCTGTATAACGCATAGCTGCAGGGCCGTCGCCATCAATAGAGCCCCAGTTACCCTGACCTTCAACCATGGGATAACGCAAAGAAAAATCTTGCGCCATTCTAGCTAAAGCATCATAAACAGAAGCATCTCCGTGTGGATGATATTTACCGAGCACTTCACCAACTACATTAGCGGATTTATGAAATTTATTGCCATGAGTAAAACCAGACTCAAACATGGAATACAAAATTCTGCGATGCACTGGTTTTAATCCATCGCGGACATCAGGCAAAGCGCGAGAAACAATTACGCTCATCGCGTAATCTAAATAGGATTCTTGTAATTCCTCACTGATTTCCCTTTTTTCAATTTTGTCCGCTGAATTGCGGAAAATATCATCTTTTTCTTTTCCCATAATCAAATAAATTTATTTTTATAACTCGCCGGAGATAAGCAAACCGAGAGCTTTAAAATATGCGGAAAACTCTCTTTCTAAATAATTATTAGCATTACTAAAATAATGCAATGCTTTTTTCCAACCCTGAAATGAATAAGAAAATATGCTAGCTAAAAAATTTCCAATCGCTTCGCCAATCGCCTTACATTTCTCTACCACAAAAGTTGAAGTTTTTTCCCATCCAATCTTAAAAGTATAGATAAACCCACTATTATTGCCGCTAGACATCGCTGTCGGAGTAGGCGTAGGGCTGGGAGTAGAATCAATAACTTGCATGTCTTTTTTCAAGATAAAAAGCCAAAAAACAACAACAATCAAGAGACTCACAGCAATAAACACCCAAAGCCATTTTTGCCTCTCGCTTTCGGGCTTTTGTCTCAATACTTCAAAAAAATTTTTTATCTTGTTAAAAATTTTTTTCATAGTGGCATCAAAGGAATAGTCTTGATATCTTCAAAAGTAAGATCTTTCTTTTTAATTAAAAGTTTTTCTTCCGGTTTAGCGCTTGATCCCATCTCTTTTAAAAACTTTTCCAAAGGATCGGCCTTGCGTTTCAATCCAGGGATTTTGTAATACATAGGTATTACAATTTTCGGCTCAATTTGATTGATAACTTC
>DAONDV010000058.1:0-1748 GCA_035402745.1 Minisyncoccota bacterium | reverse complement strand
TTCTTTTGGTTTCTCTTGCAACTTTCTCAAAGAATCTTGCAAAGATTTTTTCAACTCATCAAGATTAGCTGCTGATTTTTTATCTGGCCTAATCTTTTTTTGTTCATTTCCATCCTTACCGGTGGATGCCTTTTTAATTATTAAAGTTTCCAGTTTTTTTGGTTTAGTAGGTGGAATAATTTCTCCGGCCTGCACGCCTTGATAGCAATTCTTACAAAAAACTGGTCTTTTACCATCTGGCTGAAACGGGATTTCCGTTTCCGCGCCACAAACCCAGCAATAATCTGAGTACATCTTCTTGCTGACTTTGGATTTAAGCCTCATCTCTCCTCCACCTCGCGCGTCGCCTCCCTTTTTGTCACCAAATTCTTTTTTCCCATTACTATTCTCTTCTTCTTGGTTTTCCATCCATTCGGCTATAATCATTTTTTCTACTTCTGCTTTAGGACTGGCATGTTTTTCTCTTCCTATTTTAACAATCTCGTCAGCTACATCTCCCTCGGGTATAGGATAAGGTGGTAAAGTACCAGCAGAAAAAGCTCTAGAAGCAACACCGTCAATCATTAACTTTAAATAAATATTATATTTCCCAAGATTAACTAAATCATTAGCCAAAAACTCGGGCTCAAACTCTTTTTCTAGCCACTCTGCGTCATTAGCGCCAACCCTAAAAACTATAAATGTTCCAACGTTACCAAAAATAGCTGCTTTTACCTGTTCAGGTAATTGCTCAATATACTGATGAGAAATAATCAAACACAATCTGTATTTTCTAGCTTCTGATAAAATATCGGCAAATGATTCAGTAGCGAAATTTTGAAACTCATCTACATATAAGAAGAAATCTCTGCGATCCTCCGCTGGCATATCAGCCCTACTCATGGCTGCTTGTTTTAATTTAGCCACTAACATAGCGCCCAAAAGAGCGGAATTAGATTCTCCCATCAAACCCTTAGAAATATTAACGATCAAAATCTTACCTTGATCCATTACCTCTCTACAATCAAAAGATGATTTTTTCTGCCCAATAATATTTCTGATAACAGGATTAGTCAAAAATTGACCAACTTTATTTTGAATAGGCGCAATGGCTTCTACTTGGAATTTATCATGATATCTAGCAAATTCATTAGTCCAAAAATTCTTTACGACCGGATCTCTAAGATTATTCACAATTTTATCTCTAAAATCTTTATCGGTTAGTAATCTCATGATTTCCAAAAGCGTAGAACCTGGAGTTTCTAACAAAGCCATCAAACAATTATTTAAAATATATTCCATTCTGGCGCTCCAAACATCGGGCCAAATCTTTTTAAAGATTTCCAAGATGCCGGATGCCACCAAATGATGATGTTCATCGGAAACTGATTCTAAAGGATTAAATGCAATAGGAAATTCCGCGTCAAAAGGACGAAAATAAATTACATCATTCATTCTTTCTTTAGGAACAAAATGAAGCAATCTATCCGCCGATTCACCGTGCGGGTCAATAAAAGCCAAACCCCTGCCATTTCTAATGTCATCAATAGCCATGTTTTCCAACATGACAGTTTTACCCATACCAGTTTTACCAATGGCATAAGTATGCTTACGGCGATCGTCTATTTTAATGCCGAACTTCACTCGCTCATTGCGAAAATTTGTTTCGGCGAATATGGTTACGTCTTTATCCGTATTCCTATTCATTTCATTATTTTACCGCAAATCCTTGATAAAATCAACAAATTCCCCTACAATAATATTACTGA
>DAONDV010000057.1:0-1819 GCA_035402745.1 Minisyncoccota bacterium | reverse complement strand
AACGTTCCCGGGCTTTCTGCTGGCGGGGTATATCGAAACCGTTTCCTGTCCAAATTTACCAAAGATAAATAAAAGAACTGCACTATCCTAAAACCCGCTGCCCCGCTTGCAGAAAGCCCGTGTTATCGTTTCGGGCGATTTATTTAATTGTCTTTGTGGTAAGTGTCGAAGAGTTATACCGAACCAATTTTTCCCAGTCAATTTCTCCACTTTTTTTACAGAATTCGATTGAAAATTCTAATGTGAATTTGTTTATCATTTGGGCATATGATTTTAGAAATTCATCATTTTTTTCTTTTGCCTTGTGTCCGAGCGGTTCAATTATGTCTGTGTAAAGATTTGCATTGCCAGAAATAAACTCCCAAAAGCTTTGTCCACAATATTTGTAATAGTCGCCCTTGTCAGGCTGATTATCTCTGCCATAACAACAACCATTTACTGCGACAATGTTAAGTTGAGAATTACTTGTTCTTAAGGTTTTTTTAGCAGTTTTAAAGTCAGAAACCATTTTGGCAATCTGTGAACTATTGCCCCAATTAGGACCAGATTTAATATTTACGATATTTCTGATTCCTTTATTGTCAAATTCAAGATCAATACCTTTGGTTGTCGATTTTCTTCCGTTATAGACTTTCCCATTGATAAATATTGCAAGACCTTCAAGCCAATCACCAAAAATTCCTTCTTCGCTTGATGAAATATGAGCGTCAACAATTCCACTAATTATTTTTTCTGCTGTCAATACATATTTTGCTTTGAACAGATATGGGTTTTTCCGTTTAAGAATTTGAGAGAGTTTTAAAGTGTCAAGGCTTTGAATGCGCTTTTGGTGAAATGTCCCAATATGTTGTTCAACGTATTGAGATACGTCTTGAAGATTTAGTTTTTTCATAATTTATTTTTGATTCTAATAAATATAATTCAACAGGTTTAAGTTGATTCTTCACCATTTCACAATATTCGGGGACAGTGTCAATACCGATTGAATGTCTTTTCATTCTATTAGCAACAATCAAAGTTGTCCCAGAACCCATAAATGGATCAAGTACGGTGTCACGCTCTTTTGTAAAGAGTTTTATAAACCACTCAGGAAGTTCTTCTGGAAATGCAGCACTATGATTTTTATTGTTACATTCTGTGGCCAAATGAAGCACATTAGTAGGATAGGCTTTATCCCTGTCAAGCCAGTTGGAAATGTTTTTACCGAAACCGCTACCAACTTTAGAATTATCGCGAATTTTGTCTGTGTTAGAAAGATTCTTAAGTCTGGTTTTTGCCCAATCGCCCATAGGAACCATTACTTCTTCCTGATACATATTAAATTTGCGGTCTTTGTTAAATTGTAATAGCCTTTCCCAAGAGTCACGAAAACGATTGGGCCACTTACCAGGATAAGAATTCTTTTTATGCCAAATAAATTCCTCAGTCCACAACCAACCCTGTTTGCGCATTGCAATAATAAGTTCCATAACATAAGTACTGCGTTCTCCATCAACAACCTTTTCTTTTATATTGAGAACGAAAGTTCCTGTTGGCTTAAGTACTCTTAGAAGTTGTTTGGAAATTGGCAAAAACCATTCAACGTACTTGTCGTGAGAAATACCACCGTATGTGTCCTTGCGCTGGTCAGCATAAGGAGGTGAAGTAACAATTAAGTCAACGGTATTGTCTCGTACAAGTCTTAATTTCTCTTTGCTGTCCCCTAAATATATATCAGTCTTAATCTCCATTTTGAAATTACTTTGTCCACAAATTTAATAAAAAATTGGTTCGGTTTCTTGATTGTTTTTGTCCTGTCAAATCGGAATTGTCGTTTTTT
>DAONDV010000056.1:0-1830 GCA_035402745.1 Minisyncoccota bacterium | reverse complement strand
CTAAACCATTTCATAGGGTAAAAATAATTATTATTTGCCGTAGGTAAATAATATCAATAGAAAAAAGTAAGAAGAAATGATTTGTCCGTAGGACATATACGTTAATGCCACGTTTATCTCCTCACGGAGAATAAGTAGAATATTCCTAACCGCTGTATGCTCTATTACAATTGATTTTGATGTAATAAAAAATCAGATTTCTAAAAATTCAACAGTATGTTTTTTTAAAAAAAACGCCGGATGTAAATCTGTTTTTGACCGTCTGAGTGACTCAATCCCCAGGTCAGACTCCCAGTTGAGAAATTCTATTCCCCTGCATTGAGAAAATTTTACGATTTCATTCATCAAAAACTGGTAAATACCCTTGTAGTTTGTGTTTGCTTTCCAGAAAAGACCAGTCATGTATTTTTTGTCATTAATATCGTTAATGGAAAATGCGATCATTTCTTCTTTGTCAAAGACTCCTAATGCAACAAGGCCTTTGAAATCTTTTGCTGATGATAATAATTTGTTTAATGCTTTAAGTTCGCAAGAGGGTTCACACTCTTTATGACCGGCCTCTTTGTTGTTTGTCCATGTGTCAAAAAGGGTGATGATCTGATTTTTTATTTTATTATCGGTCAGGTCTGTTTGCCTTGTGATGATGCCGGGATTATTTTCAATAAAACGTGAGGATTTTTGCCGGTACACCTTATATTTATTTCCTTGTGCGTGATAAAAGTCTGATACCCTGTAAATGTAATCGAAATTATCTCTGTCTTCGGTAATTTTGACCGGTATTCCATCAAGGTTTTTAATAATTTCTTCCGGCACACACCTTAATATTAAAGGAAGATGATGCTGATGAAAAAAAACGGAGATTTCATTAAAAGTTTGTGGCAAAGAGTTTGTCCCGACAAGGGAAAAGAAATACTCACCCGTTAAACAGTTGGTCTGTTTGATAAGCAGATTCTCATTTATTATGGAGAGTTGAAACGGTTGGTGGATTTCCCAGCAGCACATGGTCGTAAACTGGTATTCGGCATAAGGCGGAAAGGCCGAAGTGTATTTTTCGATCTCCTCTTTGTCATAGAGCTCAAAATTCTTAAATGCCGGGAACTGCGGAATCATTATTGACAAATTTGTAAAATGTGATTCATAAGATTTTTAGCTTCATTCAGAAGAAGTCAACCCAAAAATAAGCAAAAATATTTGAGTAGTATTATTGTGAATAAAAGCCAGATTAACCGGAACAATATAAAAAAACTACTCTGTGGCACTTTGTTAAAAAATCTGTGGGTTTGCTCTCTGTGGCTTTTTTTATTTCACAGAGTTACACAGAGGGTTCACAGAGGACCACAGAGAAAGTAATTAAATTTAACTCCGTGGTTCTCTGTGCAGCACTCCGTGGTTCTCTGTGTAACATTTTTGTATTATTCTGTAGAGACGTACATTTTAAAATTAATCAGGTTGAAACAATAGTGTCGCGATTATTTATAAAAATCGAGTCATCGGAATTAAGTATATTTGTAAATATTATTATTACCGATGAAAAAGATATTTTCTTTCAAAACGCTTGGATTGGCGGCCTGCCTGATGCTTATCAGTTTGCCTTCCTGGGCTCAAAAGAAGAATCGCCAGGCTAAGGATTCTATTAAACAAAACAATCCTGATTATTTTAGCGATAACTATCTGCGTGCCGAAGATTATGTGTATAAACCCAACATCAAAACCGTTTTGTTTTACCGCGAGGGTTTTGTGCTTACTTCGCCAATAATCAATCTGAATTCCGATGAAAAACTTGTCCTGAATTTCGACGACCTCGACGGCGACCTCAAACGCATGCGTTAT
>DAONDV010000055.1:0-1864 GCA_035402745.1 Minisyncoccota bacterium | reverse complement strand
AGCTTTTATCAAACTCTTCTTTAGCCTTAGCGATTTCCAATAATTGCGCTGGATTAGTAGTAACGATTTGATCTTCAGTATAAGAAGCAATAACTTTAATTGCCGCGTGTTTCAAGCCCGCAAAGAAGATCCCCTCTCCCACATCAGCTTCCAATAACAATTGCTTCTCCGCGTCCGTAAGATTAAACGTTTGCGCTACATTATCAATAGAAGCCGGGGATTGTTTCAAAAGCATTTGCATTGCCGAATTGGTAATAATTGGTTTTCCTTGTGGAGATTTAATAAAATCGTCCACATCTTGAGTAATGGTCGTAACTCCCAAAAAATATTTTCTGCATCTCTTTACCAAACCAAATAAGAAACTAGCTCCCGTCTCAAATTTCATCATCCACCAAGCCTCATCAATAATTAAAATTCTTCTCTTTTGCTGCGAACGAATCAAATTCCAAATAAAATTCAAAATAATAAACATTGCTACCGGACGAAGCTCATCTTCCAAATCTCGAATACCAAAGACTACCAAACGATTATCTACATCAATATTCGTCGGCTGATTTAAAAACCCGGAAAAACTTCCTTTAGTAAACTTATAAAGCTTCTCTGATAACGGCAACCCTCCCTCCATACTCTCTAAAACCGTTTGCAAATCTTCCATTAAAGGAGCCGAAATTTTTGAGAAGTCGCTCTCTGGAGTAATGTCGCGTGAAGCATAAGTTTCAGAAATGGCGCGATCCAACAGACCTATTTCTTCCGGAGTTAAATCGCCAAGCATAATTCTCATTAAACCAGTAATATTTAAAACGTTGGATTTCAATCCCTCCGCAGGAGATTCGTCTGGCAAGAGTGGAGGCAAATCAAAAGGATTAATATGATGTTTGGACGTTAAACCGATATTAACGTAAGAACCGCCAACGGTCTCACACAAAAACTTATATTCATTTTCCGGATCAATAACTATCACATCATCGCCCATCATCAAAGAACGCAATATTTCCAATTTAGTAAAATATGACTTGCCGCTGCCGGATTTGGCAAAGATTACCATATTCCCATTTTCCAAAGAAAACCTATCAAAAATAATCAAACTATTATTATGACGATTTATTCCATACAAAATTCCTTTATCCGAACTTAAATCGACAGATACAAAAGGAAACATACTGGAGACGGGCGAAGAATTCAAAACCGTATGCACTTCTAATTTATCTAGGCCCAAAGGAAAACTGGATTCCAAACCTTCTGCTTGTTGGAATAAAGCCGGTTTTACATAAATCATTCTTCCCTCCAAAAAACTAATAATTTTCTGCTCCACCACATCAAGCTCTTCTTTATTATCAGCATAAATAGTCATATAAACGCCCACTTCAAAAAGTTTTTCCGTAGCCTGCATTAAAGAATCGCGCAAATCTTCCAAATTTTGATAAGCCATATCCAAAGCGGGATCACGAACAGTCCCCTTCTCCATTTTTTCGGAAAGTTGCGCCTCTACCTGCGCTGTTTTCTTACGCAATCTCTTTAAGGCTAAAACAGTATCCACAGGATGAACAAAAATGGAAATATCAACCGTTTGATCTAAATTAATAATTGGTGAAAACCAACCAGTCACCAAATAACGCGGATAAGCAATAATAAACATGGACTTCACATACAAATCTCCAATTCTCACATAATTAGATTCCACCTCTAAAGCCGGAGGAATCAAAAGATCACGCACAGTTTGCGGTCCAAATTTATAAGCCTGAGGAATCTTCGGCTCCTCTTCTCCTTTATTCAAAAATGGTAAAAACTTTGATAAATCTGCCATATTATTGTTCTTCTTCTAAAATTTTAATGCCCTTTTTCTCGGTTTTTTCCGGATTATATA
>DAONDV010000054.1:0-1920 GCA_035402745.1 Minisyncoccota bacterium | reverse complement strand
CTTTCAATAACTATTTTAAATGATTTCTTTCCTAAACAAAACCGCTTGCGGTTTTCTGGAGTTTGGCTAGTTTCTTATAAAAAAAGAGGCTGATATATAAGGGATTAACTCATTTCTCAGGCTTCGTGTATAAAAGTTTTCATCAACGAAGTCCGAGAAATTCGTATTTATTGATTTTGCATACATCTGAGCTCTGACATTATTTAACAAATCTCCGGTTGTAGTTCTAGATTCTTCTTTTTGTTTGTACCATTTTGCTCTTGGAAGATTATTTATGTTTTTTACTTTTACGGTTCGATAATTTCCCAGATGTAGTAAGGCATAAATTGCTACTATTAACGATGGAACAGAGGTAATTGAATTTGGATTTCTAACTTGGGCTTGACCGCAACCTAGTAAAGTTTTTTCTTCACGGAAATTAACTTCAATTTCCCATCTCCATACATAGGCTTGCAACATTGTCTGGATATCTAAATCTGTATCAGTACAAATTAAGTACGCAGGTTGTCTATAATTAACAACTCCATTTTTGGTTAATCTGTACCCTAATGGACGAATAATCATTAGTGTGAGATTTTTTTGTTCTCCTGCTGATCTCCATCTTACTTCTCTGACAATTTTCACATTAAAGGTCCTTAATTCTCCAGCAGCCCAAGCTTTTACTTCAATCCAATGATAGTTATCAGATTGTCTTATCTCTTCTGGAGTAGGCAGTTGTTCACCATACGAACGTCTACGTCCTAAAGGAGTATTTGATTCGGGAATAAGATATAATTTAGTGTCTTTTCTTATTCTTCCAATCAATATTGTACGTTCAGGAAGATTTTTTATTACTTCTTTATTTGTATAACTTCCATCTACACTTATAATTAGTTTTTTATCATAAGCACCATCTTTATCTAAGTTTGCCCTTAAATGTGCAATCCTTTTGCTCCCTTGCAGGCTTAGCTTTGCATTTTTCTTATCTTCCTTATATTGGTCAATCTCTTCTTTTGATGCTCCTTTTTTAGGCCTTATCGCAGATGGAGAATGAAAAAAATCAATTGGAATAGCTCTAGACTCACATTCTCCACCTTTTTCTGTTAAGGCTAAGGAAATCTGAATAAATCTTTGTCCCCAAATGAAGTTTGTGCGAAATTTTGGGCCCAATGGATCTCGCATCCATGACGTTCCAGGTATATGCTTACCTGTTTTTTTAATTGTAGTATCATCCATGTGGGCGTAAATATATTTTTGATTATTTACTTCCTTTAACACATTGTTTTGAATGATCTGCATGACCCTTTCATTGTCAATTTTCATTTTACTGAATAAATTATAAAATGAACTCCAATCATTAAACTGTTTTCCACATCCTGATAAGGCGCCCGTTATGGTTCTTCTACCATGACAATTTATTAAACCATAAATCAATTCCCTAGCTTTTTCCCATGATTGCTGGGTTTTAAAGGCAGGGCGCAATTCATTAATCATATATTCAACTTCTTCAATCAGGTTGTTGTCGTTTGTTTTTTTTTTCAGAATCTGTTTTTGATTCTGAACGTTGTAAAACCATTTTCTTTTTATCTTCTATAATCCACTCGACAGTTTCCCCTTTTTCAAATTCCATTGCTTGTGCAACTGCTGATGGAAAATTAATGTACCACTGCTCACTCGCAGCTCTTTTAATTAACTGAATTTTTGTTGGAAAGCCCATAATTGAAAATATTTAATCTAGTTATATAACTAGTCGCAAAAATACATAAAAATTTAATATAAATACAATTAATTAAAAAAAATTAAAAAAAATGCTTGTTATTTATCTAGTTAAATCCAAACTCCAGAAAACCGCTTGCGGTTTTGTGCGCATTAGGGCGAAGGCCCTCGTTAATGTGCTAATATGCTAATGTGCTTTTAGATTTGCAATGTAACTTTTCAATA
>DAONDV010000053.1:0-1926 GCA_035402745.1 Minisyncoccota bacterium | reverse complement strand
CGGGCTGGGCACACAAGCGCTCAACACCGATCAGGCAACACGCAAAAATAAATAGTGTCTGAACTGAAACTGTATAAACGGCTGAATATCAACAATATAATGTTGATAAGTTGGAATAAAATGTTGCGAATGTGATAATGTTTTTTTCTACCTTTGATGATGTAATGCTTGTCTGGAGCGAAAAAGAGTGAAAACGGACACAAAACATTCGTTAATTTTCAGGAGAGAAAAAAATCAACAAAAACATTCGCAACAAAATGAGAAAAAAATTTGAGCAGCAATATTCCATTGACCTTATTCCAATCAGTGAGGTAAAAATAAAAGAAAACAAGAGAGACGAACTTCCACCAATATTACAGGCGTTGCAATATATTTTTGTCACACCCGAATTAAACCAGGAAGTATTTAAGATTATGGAAGAAGCCATATTAAAGGGTAAAAAGAAAACAGGCAGGACAGGAATGGATTTGTGGCATATACTGGTACTAGGAGTCGTCCGTATGGGCTTGGATATAAATTACGACAGGCTCCTTGATTTATCGAATCATCACACGCTAATAAGAAAGATAATGGGAGTAGAACCTGAATTTGGAACAGGAAAACAATTTGCCTTTACAACCATACGTGATAATATAAGTTTGTTGAATGAATCTACAATAGAACAAATCAATGAAATAGTAGTAAAAGCAGGCCATTTGTTATTAAAAAAAAAAGACGAAAAATTATCCATTAAAGCAGATACCTATGTTTTGGAGGCCAATGTCCATTTTCCATCGGATATAAGCCTTTTGTGGGATTCTGCCCGCAAATGTTTGGACATAATAAGCGGCCTGCGGAAAGACTATCCTTTAAAGGGCTGGAGAAAATTTAAGTTTTGGTATAAGGATTTAAAAAAGCAATGCCGGATACTATCCAAAGCCTGCCAATCGGGCGGAAAAAATAAAGAGCAGCAAGTTAAAAAACAAGCAACAGAATATCTGCGATTAGCCAATGAATTGGATGGAAAAATAAGCCAAAGCAAAGAGTTATTTTATAAACTGGTAAACAGCCAGATAGGGTTAGCACAATTATTATCATTAGACTATTATCATGACATGTTGTGTAAACATATAAATTTAGTAGAACGCAGGCTTATAAAGGGAGAAGTGATACCACAAAGCGAAAAATTGTATTCAATTTTTGAAACACATACCGAATGGAAAAAGAAAGGAAAGTCAAATAACAAAGTAGAATTAGGACACAATGTGTTGATTGCTTCTGATCAGTTTAATTTTATTGTATATCACAAGGTCATAGATCACCAACAGGACGTAGATCTTGCGATTCCTCTATCGGACAGTTTGCATCTGCTGTTTGGAGAAAAATCTATCAATAGTATAAGTTTTGATAAAGGGTTCTGGCGACCGGAAAACAAGCAGTTATTACAAATGTACTTTCCAAATGTGATCATGCCCAAGAAAGGGAAAAAGAACAAAGCAGAACAGGAAGAAGAAAGATCAAAAGTTTTTAAAAAGCTCAGGAATAAGCATTCTGCGGTTGAATCAAATATAAACAGTCTTGAACACCACGGCCTGGGCCGTTGCCCCGACAAAGGGAAGAAAGGGTTTATGAAATACACAGCATTAGGAGTCTTATCCTACAATCTACATCTCTTGGGGCTTACAGTGATGTCCAAACAAGCTGAAAAAAAATCCCCCTTCAGACAGGCTGCTTAGAACAAGCAAATCCCATTAACAAGAATGAAAAAAAGCATTCTAATGGGAAAGGTATTTTTAAAAACCACCAAAACAGCCTAAAATATGGCATTTTAGGAGATATGCCCTGTATGAAAAAAATTTATGGGACATTTGTATCTCAAAAATAATTATTTTTAAAATATCAAACCGGAATTTTAATAAAATTATGGAGTTTCCGTTCAGGCACTAA
>DAONDV010000052.1:0-1959 GCA_035402745.1 Minisyncoccota bacterium | reverse complement strand
ATTGGTTATTCTTAACAATTTTTAAAAATGATTTTACCCATACGCCATTGCCGACCAGTCGTTGCTCATCAAATATAAAGAACGCATCTTTAATCCCAACATACTTTGTTATGTTATTCCAGCTATCTACTTCTGTTATCTCTAGTGGAAGGTTCGCAGCTTCTTTTTCCCAATCAAAACTATCTCTTTTTTTGGCAGTTGTTATTACATACAAATCTTTTTCTATCCGCCTTGGAGAATATACATTGCTGTCTATTTGCGGGGTTTTACCTCCACAAATCTTTTCAAAGAAATATACGAGAGCAGTCAATGTTTTGCCCGAGCCGACTCCCCCAACAAGAACCGACCCGGGCTTTAATTTCTCTATGGCTCGCTTTTGATGGTCATAGAGATTTAGCATTTATCTAATCTACTATTCTCATGCAAGCACCATCACGATATTCATATCCTGGATCACAAATAGTCTCTTTAGCAGAATCTGGAGCATCAATATATTTTGACTCCCATTGATCTTCTTGCAAAGTAACATAAATGGTCTTTAAATATGCCTTCACGCCAGTTTTTCCACGAACTTCATAATTATATGGGCGAACTGTAAGATCTACAGATTTAATATCTGCCCAATCTAGAATACTGACTTCTTCTTCACCAATTTGTGAGAGCCCTTTTCTAGTAACAAGAACAATTTTTGGTGGATATGCCCCAAAGGCAACTCTGACAGAAAGAATCGGTTGAGCTTCTTCATCTTCATTTCTTGACTTGAGCCAGCGGATATTCCACCCTTCTTGCTCTAGTTTTCTTGCTTCATTTGGATCATCCAAGAATATAGCAAAGTTCCTATTGCCTGCTGGATTAAATTGCCCCTCCTTTCCCGAAAAGTTTCTAAAACCAATTCGAGCATTTGAAATATTAATATTGTCTACAACTCGTGTTGCCATCTTTAATCTCCTTTTTAAATATACCTTGATAAGTGAACCACTTTGAAACGGCAGAAAAGTTTCTTTCGCCGAGACCGATAGTTTTATCCATCCAAAAATATGATTTTCCTTCTTTCGCCCAGGCCAATAATCTATCTCTATTGGCCTCAGCAATATCAAATCCAGATTTCTTTTTCATAATTAATCGGCAAACTGCTCAAAATCACCAAATTTATTTATGGTTTGAATGGCTTCATCAACTAGCTCATCAAAATATTTGTAGTTAATTTTATCCTCTGTGTGAAGATTACGAATAACTTCAGATTCTAGCCAACGATATCCTTTCGTCCCTGTAGCAGCGAAATACTTGCCTTCCTTTTCTCTATATAATAGGCCTCCCCCAAAGCCTTCTTTTATTGGACAGAACTCTCCGGTTCTACCAATAAATTGATAATGATGTTCATTCTCGCCAAGCCCTTCATTCAAATCCAAATATAAAGAAGACTCGCCAGTCACCGATTTGATTTCGCATAGATCTACGAATGCTATCGGTTCTTTTGCAAATAACTTCTTAAATACATATGGATGCTGAAATTGGGCGCCAGTTGCAGACCATGCCCCGATCAATCGATTATCTTCGGACCAGCCATACTTGGCGATATATACCGCGTCATTAACTAAGCACATTTTTTCATATGTCGCTTCATGCTTAAACACATACCCATATTTTTCTGCGAATATCTTACAAAAGTCAATTATTTCTTTTGTAGCATTTGGAATCTTTATTGAGTCTGTCTTAATATGAGCAACAATAAACCCTTGCTTTTGAACCTCATCTTGAAGAGTTCGCATAAATAATGCGCCGCGAAGGGCAACAATATTATTTACATTTTTTGGGTGCTTCATTATATTATCGAATCTTGCAGACGTTAAACCATAGGTCGAATTTAAAGCAATCTTTAACGCAAATGACAAATCATCTAATATGGATTCATCTTTAAGATATTTATTCAATTTTCCATCAAACATTCCTGATATCTTT
>DAONDV010000051.1:0-1984 GCA_035402745.1 Minisyncoccota bacterium | reverse complement strand
CGACGGTTAGCATTCTCAATTAGCATATTATTTTGATCTGTTACTAAGCTTATTTGCAACAGGCTATTTTGAATTTCTATCTTTTTCTGATTAATTTTTCGATAGGTAACTGTGCCATTAAAAAGTGGATAGGAGAGTTGAATACCCACAAAACTTGCCGGAAAGAATTTTAGAAAATCATTGGGCTTTTTATCATAGCCAAAACCTGTTTGTCCGTAGCTTCCATATAATGAAATTGTTGGCAATCTCGAATTCTTCAAAGTTTTCAATTCGCTATTGAGAAGACTATTTTGCGAATTTATAAGTTGTAAATCAACAGTCGTTGTATTCGTATATTCATTGATATTGAATTGAATATCAGTTTCTACTTGTATGTTTAAAGTCGAAGGCTTTCCCATCGATAATTTCAGAGCGTTCAACACCTGTTCTGCATTGTTCGCAATAATATCTTTTTGGGTTTTTAATTGCTCTAGTTGAAGCTCTACTTTTTTAACATCAGTCCCTTTTATCATCAACTGTTGATGCAAAAGCTGCAAGTTTTCAAGAAGTTTAGCCGTATTAACGATGTTGCTGTCAACAAAAGCCAACTGATGTTGTAAAATCTGGATATTATAATAAAGGTTTGAAATTTCGAAAAAAACTTGTTCCTCAGTTTTTTTGTATTGTAATTCGGTTATCTCGGCAGCAATTTTAGTGGTTCTGATACCACCATATATTTGTGGATTATACAAAGGCAATGCTACCTGAATTGCAGCACTCATATTGTGAGGCACACCAAACTGAGCTTCTCTGAATTGTCCCTCTGGTGCCGTAGGGTTGAAGGTTGACATAGACATAAGTTGATAGGGCAAATCGGTGAAATACTTGTAATCGCCCACTACATTCACTTTGGGAAACAGGTTTGCTGTGGCTTCTTTTTCTTTTTGTTTGCCAATTGCCATCTTATTTCTACCTATTTGAAGACTTTTATTATGTATCTGGGCTGTATCTAAACATTGTTTCAACGACCATGTTTGTGCTTGTCCTTGAAAGTTTATCACCATCACCATTACAAATGATAACAACCATTTTGGCGTGTGAATATTCACTAACTCAACGTTTAAATTTTTTTTATCTTTCATAATTACTTTAATTTACAATAATTTAGTTTGTGTCGATGGCCTTGGTGCTTTAACAACCAAAATACGTGCAACAGCGTTTGAGTTGTTGTACAGACAATGTACTACATCTTTCGGGCTTTCCACTAAACTGTCTGCTTGTACTTGAATCTTTTCATCACCAACTAATACCTCAGGCGCCCCCTCCAAAATATAAAAGAATACATCGACAGGGGTTATGTGTGGTTTTAGTGCTTCGCCCGGTTGCAGGGTAATGTGCATAGCTTGTGCCGAAGCTTTATCGTAAAGTTTGCGAACATCCAATTTATGGGGAGTTTCTACAATTTGTGTTTCTTTTACTATATTTATTTTCATATATCCAATTTTTAATTTTTAACCAATATTTTTATGGAGTTGACAAAATCTGAACCTTTTTCAATCAAATTGAAGTTGTAATTTGACATGTGCCATTGCTTCACAAACATTCTTAAAGACCCCATAATCATTACAGACAAATGGGCGGCTTCAATATCAGTCCTTATTTCTCCGTTTCTTTGTCCGGTTTCAATAATAGTCTTTAGACTTGTTGTATTTTTATTCATTATTTCCTTGACTTTTTCAGTCAGTTCAACCTCGTTGCGAAAAATCTCTTCTGAAAAAATTACAGAAACTAATGAAGGTGAATTAGAAAACTTTGTGAAATGATTATGAAACAAACTTTCAATTTTAATGAGTGCATTTTCATTTGTATCCAACTGATTCGTAAAATAATGCTCTGTGCTTTGTTTGAAAAAATCGAGAATTGCTAATAATATTTGAATTTTATTTTCGTAATGTCGATATATTGCCGATTCAGCGAATCCAATTTTCTTGGCAAGATTTTTTAT
>DAONDV010000050.1:0-2069 GCA_035402745.1 Minisyncoccota bacterium | reverse complement strand
TAAAAAACAACATTTGCACAATAATAAAATAAATAGATTTGCATTTAATATTTAATTAATAATAAGTACTAATTTAATTTATAACTTTATGACTGAAAATGAAATATCAGCAATAATTATTGATACTTGTTATCATATTCATTCAGAGCTGGGAGCAGGTTTATTTGAATCTGTATATGAAGAAATCCTTTATTATGAGTTAACAAATAAAGGGTTGAAAGTTGACAGGCAAAAAAGTATACCTGTCATCTGGAAAGAAATTAAAATGGATATTGGTTTCAGGGCAGATCTGATTGTCGAAAATAAAGTAATCATTGAAATAAAATCAATTGAACAGTTAGCGCCCGTGCATAAAAAACAGTTGCTAACCTATCTAAAGATCACCAAACTAAAACTTGGGTTATTGATAAATTTCAATGAAGCTTTGATCAAAAACGGGATTACCAGAATAGTCAATAACTTATAGCACCATTAATCTGCTGCCCTTTTGCGTCTTTGCGAGAAAAAATGGCACACAGAGCCGCAGAGCCGCAGAGAAATAAGAAAAAAACTTTGCGTCTTCGCGTCTTTGCGAAAAAAAAAGGCACGCAGAGCCGCAGAGAAAACAATAACACCTGCTAAAAAATTTTGTATTTTAAAATAAATAGTTGTATTTTTGCATTATTAATGACAAAACACAACCATATATTATCATGGAAAGAGATATTATACAACTATTTATTGAATGGAAAAACAATAAAAACCGCAAACCTTTGCTGTTAAGGGGCGCACGGCAGGTTGGTAAAACTTATGCGGTGGAACAGTTTGCAAAAAAAAATTTTGCCAATTACATTACGCTGAACCTTGATGAAAATCCCGAACTGAAAGAACTTTTCAAAAACAGAAATCCTCAGGCAATACTGGATGAACTTTCAGTGATTTATAATACTGATGTCGAACCCGGAAAAACCCTGTTGTTTATTGATGAGATACAGAACTGCCCTGAAGCAATCACACAATTGAGGTATTTCCATGAAAAGCTCCCGCAGCTTCATCTGATTGCCGCAGGTTCCTTACTTGACCACACGTTGAATGAATTAAAACTTCCCATGCCCGTTGGCAGAATTGAGTTTTGCCATATGTATCCCATGAGTTTTCCCGAGTTTTTGAAAGCGCTCGGAGAAGTGAAAATGCTTGATTATATCAAAAACTTTTCCATGCAAAAGCAGATTAGCGAGGCGGTACATAAAAGAATGCTCGATTTGCTGCGATATTATTTCTTTATCGGTGGGATGCCCGAAGCAGTTTACACATACGTTGAAACAAAAAAACTTACTGAAATTGAAAAATTACACAGCAATATCCTTACTTCGTTCAGATACGATTTTGCCAAATACGGAACACGCGGTCAGCAACAACATTTGACCACAGTGTTGAAATATACAGGCCAGAATCCATGTGTAAAAATTAAATATGTCAACATGGACAGGGAAAACCGTTCTGCGGTATTAAAAGAAGCTATTCGTAAGATTGAGCTTAGTAAAATAATCACCAGGGTCCGGCATAGCAATGCTGCAAATATTCCATTAAGCAGGCATCAAAATGATGAAATTTATAAAACCTTGTTTCTGGATATTGGCTTATCCAATAGCATGAACAGAATTCAGCTTACTGACCCCTTAAAATTATTGAACATCCATGAAGGGATTATGGCCGAACAATTTGCCGGCCAGGAACTATTGCATCTTCAGCCGGCTTATGCAGAGCCCGAACTTTTTTATTGGCTCAGGGAAGAAAAAAATGCTGATGCCGAAGTGGATTTTTTATTTCAAAAAAATAATACCATTTACCCCATTGAAATTAAATCCGGGAGAACCGGCAGTTTGAAATCAATGCACGTATATTTGTTTGAGAAAAAACTAACCACAGGCATACGATTCAACGCGGATTATCCGTCAATCGGAACTTTTAATGCAAGAGTAAGAGCAGGCAGTAAAAGCGGGGAACTGAATTTTACATTGATATCACTACCTCTGTATCTTATTAGCCAACTACCCCGGATTATTGACGAAACAGGATTATAATCAATT
>DAONDV010000049.1:0-2094 GCA_035402745.1 Minisyncoccota bacterium | reverse complement strand
GGTGCGAAACTTTCGACAATGGGCTTTCAACAGAGAATAGGGCAAAGGTATATATCGCAAAAGGCAGGAATTATGGACTTGCAGTATCCTATCCTTTCTTCGATGAAAGCACGACATACTTCACGAATGATGAAAATGTAAGTAATTCAAACGAAAACGAACCAGCATTTTAAACTGAATGACAATGATAAAACTGATAGACGAAATAATTTCGATTACGTTATCTGATATAAATCAGTTGAAAAAAAACGTCTATTCGTTCTCGAAAGCAGGGATGAAACAGTACGCCAGATTTGCTACCGAATCAATAAAAATAAGTCAGGATCAATTAAAATTCTTAGCTGAACAAAGACAATGCGAGTACTTTCTCCAGCATGGTTGCTAACGTTGATGGTATGACCAGTGGCGGATTACGAGTACAAATTTATCAAACTACACAAAAGCATGAACGAAAATACAAACATAAGCACACCACCGCAGCCGCCATTGGTTATACCATGTGTTAGCCGCTGCCCTTCTATTAATTTTTTCAATGTAGATTGCATTGAGTTTATGAAGTCGAAGCCTGACAAATATTATGACCTTGCAATAGTTGATCCGCCTTATGGAATTGATAGAGATATATGGGATAATAGACCCCCTAAAGAATATTGGGATGAACTATTTAGAGTAAGTAAAGAACAAATTATATTTGGAGGTAATTATTTTGAATTACCAATAACTGAAAATTGGCTTTGTTGGGATAAAACAAACAATGGAAAATCTTTTTTTAAACATAAAGCAAAATTTGAACTAATTTGGTTAAGCATAAAAACAAAGCCTGATTTTATTAGATATACTCTTGATGGCAATGTCGAAGGTTTTACTTATATAAAACCTAATTACAAAAAACAAAAAGCGATTCATTCTTGCCAAAAACCAATTCCAGTTTACAGAGAACTTTTAAAGCGATATGCACAAGGAGGATTTAAAATACTTGACACAAACGGAGGAAGTATGACAATAGCAATAGCTTGTGAAATAGAAGGCTACGACTTAGATATTTGCGAAATAGACAAAGAATATTTTCAAGCGGGTGTAAACGCTTTCAATTTGCACAAAAGACAGCAGCGGCTCTTTTAGGTTGCGGCTAACGATGGGCATAAGAAACGTGGCCTTTGACCACTTTCAAATTGCCTACCAGCTATCCGGCCATGTTTTTTATGCCGTGTTAACTGCTGGGCTTTGTTATTAAGAATGAAAATAAATAACACAATTGTGTGAAAATAATTACTAAAACACATGCATACGTCACGCAAATGAGTTATCTTTACTTCATCAAATAACAATTAAAACTACAACATCATGACAACTTTAGTAATTGAATACGACGGTAAGAAAATTGAGAAACAAATCAATGACAGCCAGTTTGGAGCTTATAATAATTCTTACAGAAAAGAAATTGAAAAATACTTCAAAAATAAACTTGGTATTACAAAAGAGATTGAAGATTTATCAACTGATATGATCACTCTTTTTGATGTTGAAAAAGATGCAGCTATTAACTCAGCACAGGAATTAACTGAAAGGTTAAGATTAGCAATGAGAACTATCAATATTTACAGAAAATAACCTTTAAAACTTACTACAATGAAATTTTCAGACAACATTGAAAGAACATCTTTAGAAGAAGTATTCGTAATTCGCACCGAAAAGGGAATGGAAGCAAGAGAAGAATTTAATTCAAATCTTTGGGAGCTTCAACGCACTGGATTGCAAAAAGATAATAACATTTACAAAACCGTTGTTCGTGATGTTAAGATAGGTGAAAGTATCTATAACAAAGCAGGTAGAACAATTGCTTATAGAGTTGACTGATGAAACCAGAAGATTTAATCAAGTGGAATGTCGTGAGCCGGTTTCTTTCAGGCTCACGCGAAACTGTCAGAAAGAACGC
Source organism: Minisyncoccota bacterium (assembly GCA_035402745.1). Lineage (GTDB taxonomy): Bacteria > Patescibacteriota > Minisyncoccia > UBA6257 > JAAZHW01 > DAONDV01. The sequence continues at coordinate 158 of DAONDV010000049.1, read as the reverse complement.
AATCCCGAAGATTCACCAGGCTTTTATTAAAGAACTTTTTGAAGAAATGTCAAAGGTAATAGAGAAATACTTTCCAAAACAGGATGCGCCATAGCCTTGCAGTTAACGAGTAGATATACGCAATAAGCTCAAAGCCTTGCTAATTCCGTATTTTAGAA
>DAONDV010000048.1:0-2119 GCA_035402745.1 Minisyncoccota bacterium | reverse complement strand
TTTAAAACATAATCGGCAAAATTTCCCCCCTGATATCTATTGGCCATTCTCAAAATCAAAGAATCGGAATTTACTTTAACAATTTTCCCCCACAAATTAATCGAGGACATCGTTCCCGTTGTCATAGGAGGTAAAGCTCCATCATTATATTTTTGTTGAAATTTATTCTGGAATTCATCCAAAAAGGATTGCCTTAAAGCAACGTCGGAAGTACAAGGCGCGCAAGTAAATATATTCGGAAACCATTTCGTTACAACCAAAAAACCAACCACGATAACAATCAAAACGGCCCCTACAATCAAAGCAATTTTTACCCAATTATTTTTAATCATTATTTTATTTAATAAATTTAAATTTGCGCGACCTGATATTTATAAATTATTTAGCATTCTTATAAGCCTCAACGATCGGAGAATCCGATGCAAGCTCTTGAACGAAGACGACATTGTTCTTGTAGATAGTCATTATCGGGAGAGGTTTGAGAGAGTCATCCTTGGTTTGACGAAAAGTGATTGTCGGTTGATCATCTTTTTCTTTTCCTGCTTGCACGTCAAGATATCCGGGATTCTTTAAAACGATTATTTCCTTGTTATCTTTAATGATTTGGCCGTAATAACTGGTAGCGGTACTACCGGTTTGCACAAAAACCAAGGAATAGACCGGAGCGGATTCGGATATTAAAGTATTATAAAGAAAGGCGGGCTTTTTGGTTTTAACCATACACCAAATGCCGGCTAAAACGATTAGCAAAACCGCTGACGCAACCACTATACTTAAAACTAATTTATTTGTTTTTTCACTCATATTTTTTAAATTAACTAAGACCTTATTTTTTATTTAATATTTTCGTAAGCCTCAACGATCGGAGAATCCGATGCAAGCTCTTGAACGAAGACGACATTGTTCTTGTAGATAGTCATTATCGGGAGAGGTTTGAGAGAGTCATCCTTGGTTTGACGAAAAGTGATTGTCGGTTGATCATCTTTTTCTTTTCCTGCTTGCACGTCAAGATATCCGGGATTCTTTAAAACGATTATTTCCTTGTTATCTTTAATGATTTGGCCGTAATAGAAGACATTATTACTACCGGAATTTAAAGAAACCAGATAAAGACCCTCGTCCTTAGATAAAAATTTATCCAAATATCCGGATGTTTTTAAATTTAAAAATAAAACCACTCCGCTTGCCACTATTAGAATACCTAGAACAATCCATAGAACCAAATGATTGGATTTCTTTACCGGCTTTTTTGTTGTTCTTCTTCTAACAACTTCTTTTTTTATTTCATTATCCATATTATTTATGACAAGCGATATCAATATACCGAAATTTGTATATTGATATTATTATTTATATACGACTTTTCCTATTATATCAGAAATTTTCACTAAACCAAAAGGAATTTCTTCGTTGCTTTCCATTACTACATTACCTAAAAGCAAATATTCTTCTGGCGGAATATTCCCCATAGACTCCTGTAAATGCGTTATTAACGCTTCTCCGTCTTTCTTACTTATTTCATAATGCTTTCCTTCAGAAGTAGCAAGTATTTTATCGTTTATCAAAATGTTCCAAATCTTTTCATCCCCCTGCAAGCCGAGCTTGTCGCCGGAAATACCTTTAACAATTTTTATTATTGGCTCTGATTTTGAATCCGCCCTATAAAGAACCACGTCTCCCCGCTTAATATCATTGCATTGATAATAATTTAACAAAACTTTAACTTCATCGCCGCTCTCAACAATACCGGACAAAGAAGATTTTTCTATTTTATATGTTTCTTCTTTGACGTCCGCCTGACAATTATTTATTTCTTGAGAAATAGCTGTTGGAGACGGACTAGTTTGTATATTATTTTTTTTACTATTCAATCTCCAAAGAACAAAATTAGCAATATTTATTAAAACCAATAAAATGATGGCTAAAACAAAAATAATTTTTTTAGCGCTTTTCTTATGCATAATTTATTAAATTTCGCTATAAAAACAAATGCAATATTTATTAGCTGCACAATTGGATGACACGTATTTGGCAGAAGTAGAGTTACCACGAACACCTCTCAAGGTAGAACCGGTAACAGTAGGACAAGTAGCATTATAAACGTATCTGAAAGATATCA
>DAONDV010000047.1:0-2332 GCA_035402745.1 Minisyncoccota bacterium | reverse complement strand
TAAAAAATTCAAAAACAAAATTTGTTTTAGTTGGGCCCATTGATAAAGAAAGCCCCGATCACATCCCTCACAAAAATATTAGCGAATGGGAGAGCTCCGGCCTAATCCAATATTTAGGAGATAGAAAAGACATTAGGGAAATTTTATTTTTATCAGATATTTTTGTTTTCCCTTCTTATTATCGTGAGGGGATACCTAAGGTTTTATTGGAGGCGGGGTCTATGGGGAAGCCTTTGGTAGCGGTTGATAATGTTGGGGCACGAGAAATAGTAGAGGATGGCGTTAATGGTTTTTTGGTTGAGGCTAAAAAAGCTCAGGATTTATCAGAAGCTATCATTAAATTAGTGGAAAACCCTGATTTGAGGCAAAAATTGGGGGCGGCTGCTAGGCAAAAGGTATTGCAACAATTTAGCGATAAGATCGTTATAAGTAAGACGATGGAAGTATATAATTTAATAATCAATAGCCAAGAAACAATAACCAAAGAATTATAATTTGTATCTTGGAATTTAAATATTATAGTTGTATAATTAGCTTATGAGAGAATTTAGAGAAATTTCTTGGCAGAGTATATGGCGTTTAGTTTTTATCGCAATCTTGATTGCGGCGTTTTTCTATTTGCGTTCAGTTTTTGTTGTTTTGTTTTTTTCTATTATTCTTTCTTCTGCTCTTGATCCGGCAATTGATTGGTTCCAGAAAAAAGGATTGGGAAGAATTTTGGGAACAATTATTATTTATATTTTAAGTTTAGGAGCAATTGCTTTAATTTTATTTTTTGTAGCTCCAGTAATTTATCAGGATGCTTTAGGTGTTATTGATTTAGTTCCGGGGTATTCAGAAAAAATAGCCAATTATCTTATTGGCTCTGAGTTTGCTTCCAATATCAATGAAATTATTTTGAATTATGGAAATTCTTTTTTGAAAGGCGGATCAATGGCAGTCTCCATTCTTTTCGGAGTGATCGGAGGATTAGCATCTGTTTTGAGCGTTCTCTTAATTTCTTTTTATCTTTTGATTAAACGCGATGGCATTGAATCTTTTTTCCGCGCGGTTTTGCCGCAAAGTATGGAAAATACCGTGATCCGTCTTTGGGATCGTGTACGTTTACGCATCGGCCATTGGTTTAGGATTCAAATGCTTTTGAGTTTATTTGTTGGATTACTAGTTTTTATTTCTTTGCTGATTTTAGGTGTAAAATACAGTTTGGTTTTGGGTATTATCGCTGCAATCTTTGAAATCGTGCCTATTGCCGGTCCTATTTTTGCTGGAGCGGTCAGCGCTTTAATAGCCCTTTCACAATCGCCGTCATTGGCAATTTGGGTAGTTGTGATTTTCGTTTTAATTCAACAATTAGAGAGTAATGTGCTTACCCCCTTGATTATGAAGAGATCCGTTGGAGTCAATCCTGTTATTGTAATCCTTGCTCTTTTGGCTGGGGCTCAATTGGGTGGAATTGTGGGGGTTGTTTTGTCCATGCCGACGGTGGTACTTTTTGAAGAGATAATTTTGGAAATGAATAAAAGAAAGGTGAGGTATTTGCCGGTAGAATAATATTTATTAATTATTTATAAAAGCTTAACAAAGCAGTTAGAAAAATAATTAGTTGATTGGCGATGCCCCACAAAAGTCGGGGCATTTTTATTACATGAAATTTTTTATGAAAACCGAAATAAAATTTTTCCAATCCCTTATTAATTGTTTTCCAAAAAGAACCGCTAAAAAGGGGAGTCCTTTGGATAGCTTTGTTAGAGAAGAATTGATTTATGTCTTTTTTCTTAGTAATGTAATATAAAACCGTTAGGCCGTCTGGAATTAACCCAGCAAACCCGGCGATAATATTTTTTGGCAAGTTGCTTCGGTCCTGAGTAAAGATTATAATAAAAGCAAAACCAGCTAGGAGGTCTATTAAAATTTTTACGGCTAAAATCCAGAATTTTTTACTCTTCCAACCGTATTTAGCATTTTCCAAACTGTATTCCCTATGAGGAATAGAATCTAAAACAAAATGAGAAATAAAGGCGGATAGCCAAGCAATCCAAGGGTTGGAGATTTGATTAGCGATGGCGGCGCCTACTACAGAATGCATTGTTAATATCATATAAATATTATATAAGTTAAAAAATAAAAATTCAAAACCTATTAAAAAAAATGAATAAAAAAATTTATATTACAACATCTATACCTTATGTTAATTCTGACCCGCATCTTGGTCATGCGTTAGAATCGGTTCAAACTGATTGCGCGGCGCGATATCAACGCCTAATTGGTAATCAAGTCTTTTTCGTAACCGGTACTGATGAAAATAGTTTAAAAAATGTTTTGTCCGCGGAAA
>DAONDV010000046.1:0-2358 GCA_035402745.1 Minisyncoccota bacterium | reverse complement strand
CCGGGTCGAAGGTGATCTGATCGCCGTCAATGGTAGCGTAACCGCTGGTAACATTGCCGGTCAATGAAGTCTTTATTACCATTACCCTGTCGTCTTCGCCAATGTCAATGATATCCATTTGCCCGGTTTGGTTCAGCAATTTCACCGGATTGGGAATTCCTCCGATGCTGACGGTTATATTGCCGGATGTCTTATAGGTGTAATCACCTTTAAAAACTTTTACGCCGTCTTTCTGGCAGGACGATAAAAACAGGCACGACAACATAAGAAGCGCCCATATTTTTAAATTATTTTTTTTCATGTTTTTTAATTTTGGCATTCAAAAGGCATTATAAATTAATTGAGATATTCTGTTATTATTTGTGTTTCTTTGATCCCGAGGAAGCATAATAATTTCTTTACCTGCTCGACCATTTCGGCATTGCCGCCGGCATAAAACTGCATGACGGTATTGATGTTACTGTTTATGATCACCTCTATTGATTTTTGTATCTTAGCCTTCATGACAGAAGCTTTTGCTTCATGAGAAATTATAAACACCTCCAACGAGTTTGAAAATCGTTTTTCGAGGCTTTGCAATTCAGCCTTATATAAAGGATGGGGCACATCATTTAGAAAGGCATAAACCAATGTGATACAGCCAAAAGAGTGTTCGGCCAATGTTTTTTTGAGCCGGTCAAAAGTTACGGCAATACCTGTTTCATCCGCGATCAGTACATAATGTGAATCGTTGCCGGATTCGGCAGTTGCCTTTTTATTTTGATTTTCAGACATTCATGCATCCATTTTGGGGATGCAAAATTCTGCCAAAACTCAAGCTTAGTTTTTGACGAAAATCAAAAAATGAAAAATTTATTTTTTTGCTCTTATCCTGCTGAGGGTTTCCTGGGTAATCCCGAGAAATGAGGCAATGTGGCCCAGCGAAGCCCGCTGGAGTATCGTCGGGTGCATTTTGACAAGCTCCAGATAACGATCTTCGGCCGTCTGAAATTTGCTGCTGTTGATGTATTCGGTCATCTGTTTTGCGAGCTCAAACAAAACGGCAAAACAAAACCTTGCCAGCTCCGGCTGATCATCCAGTATCCGTTTAAAATCGGCATACGCCATGGAATATACTATCGAGTCTTCGGTAAGAATACAAAAATCACGTGCCGGGGAACTGTTGTAAAAACTGTTTATTGCTGTCAGGAAGGAGTTTTCGGGGAAAAACCAGTTGGTGATCTCGCGCCCGCTGTCGGAAATGTTGTAGGTACGGGCAAAACCTTGTTCTATGAAATAAATATGGCGGCAAATATCTTCCTGCTGAAATAAAAAATGCCCTTTGGATAATTCTTCACGCTTAAAGGCTGTAATGATGGTCTTTTCAGACTCAGCAGAAAGGCTGGCGATGTTTTTAAAATATTGGGGGATTTTCATTTTAGGTGACGATATGTTTTTGTTTTTAATGAATTCTAAGACTTAGTGTTCGTTCGGAAACCCCGCTCACTCAAATTGTAAATCCGAGTGAGCATGGCATATGAATTAACAGCAAACAATAGGATTATAGCTATAGAAAAAAAGTAATTTTTTGTTTCCATTTTTTTTATTTTATATTAAGACTCAAAATTACAAATCCTGGTTAATAGAAGTACCAAAACAAATAAAGTTCTATTTTTTGATACCATCATAATAATTCACTTGTTCGTACCATGCTTTTTTACCCAATTTTTTAAATGACCAATTTGTATACATAGGTAGTAAAATTACTGATTGTAAAAAAGCTAACACAAAACACAAAACAATAAACTTACCTGTTTTTTTTCTAAGTTTTGTTTTATTTTCATTTTCTAACAACTCATATTTTCGAATAATTTCCTTTGCTTTCTTTTTATAGGAAAAATAAAACCAACAATAAAAATACCAGGAAAGAACAAAAAATCCAATAGTAATTTTTTCAATAGTATCATTAAAATTAAAAACGAAATCATCTATGAAACCAAAAATGATTATAAAACTCGGTCCAAAAGCAAGTCCTATAGCAGTATATAACGTAATTGCAGCATAAAATGATGAAAAAGAATCGCTATTAAATTGATTAAAGTATAAATAATTTCCAAAATATAATTTGTCAATTAGTTTCATAAGATTATTAAGTTATTTTAGAATTGGAGTTCCGTTCGGCAAAACCATAAATCCGTAATTATTCCAAAAAAATTGCTGTGTTGAAAAATAATTATAAGCACCATTAAATCCCCCGTACGCGCGCGGTCGCAACGCGTGCACTGTTGTAATCCGCCCCGGCGGATCAATATTAACCATTTTATTTATTTACCATTCTTTGTTCCCGGTTGTACTATTTTCTGTTGTTTTGTATTTCTC
>DAONDV010000045.1:0-2466 GCA_035402745.1 Minisyncoccota bacterium | reverse complement strand
AATAAGCCCCATGTTGAAGTTGTATATCAGTTCCATTTAACATTATTTCACAATAACCTGATTTTGAAGTATCAGGGTCAATTCCGATTATTAGTTTGTTTTTCATTGTTGGTTATTAGTTTTCTATTTATAGCTTGTTGAAAAATTTAATTACTTTAATATTTTATCGGTTTCAAACTTCCAAAGGCCAAGTTTTCCTTTAACGTTCATTATCGGTTCTTTAAAAAGGATTGGATTTGCAAGCACCCAGTTATAAACTTTTCTCGAATTGTAATAAACACATTTGTGTTTTAGTTCATCACAATGTTCGCATGTGGGGAAAGGACATTTTATATACTTTTCAGCCCAAACACTAACGTAATTTACAACACAATCAACTATTTCAACTGATCCGATAATTGAACCAGTATCTAATCCACTAAATGTATAACCTCTATAACCAATGTCAGGTACTTTATAATTGTGAATTATTCCAAGCTCGGTAAGAGCGTTGTTTACAATTTTATTGTTTATGCAAAGTTCAGCGTTTTCTCTATTCCATGCTTTTGAAGCATGAATGAGTACCCTTTGTCCTTTATATTTTTCTGGCAATTTCCAAGTCCTGTTTTCAGTATCCTTAATTCCCTCAACTATTAATGAGGCAAAGGGTTGTTTTACTGTCAATACTGTGTATTCCATTATTAAATAATTTCAGATAAAAGTTCTTGATTTTGATATTTATTTCCTATAACTTCACAATCTTTAGGTTCGCAACTTTCTCCAAACCAATGATAAAACGCCCACCCGTCTCGATACAAACACCAACTTGCAAATTTTTCATTCCATTTTACAATCATTGTTTTTCCTGTTTCTGTTATTAGTATATCACCATCGTAAATGCATTTTTTATTTTTATCTATTAATCCCGTGTACTGCATTAATGGAATATCGTCAGGATACTTTGTTGTATTAACAGACAACGATGCAGAATCTTCCGGATTTAATCCATCTCCATTTTCTGGATTTACATAAAAAGTTCCAAACTTTCCAGCCACAATGTCATAAATCATTTCTGTTCCGTTCCAAATTCTAAACTTTATTTCTTTCATTTCACTTTGCTTTTTTGATTATTATGTGTTCAACTTTTTTACCGTTCTCAATACCGACAACATCAATCCTTTTCATTCCTTGTTTTTGCTTAATAAATTCGACAAATACAAACTCTCTTTCTTGTGTTAGTTTTGTGAGAATTATAGGATACTGTCCGTTTATTCCAATGTAGTATTTCATTATTTGTTTTTAAAAAGATTATAATCACTAACAAAAACGTAAGTAGTGTGTTGTGCGTAATGGCTACCATACCGTTTCCAACGACAGTTTCGTGTAGGAAACAAAAAGAAAAAAGCCCACCGCACATTTTAAAACAATTTAGGATGTGAATTAAACAAATCAATTCTTTTTTGAGCGATGTCAATATATTCCTGTTCCATTTCAAAACCAATCAATTGTCTTTTAGCTTCCATACAAGCGATAGCTGTTGTTCCACTTCCCATAAAGGGGTCAAGAACTATGTCTGTTTCTTTTACGCTTACCCTGTCTAATATCTTTCTCCAAGCATTTATTGGCTTAGGGCAAGGATGCCCGTTCTTTTCAGATATTTCTATTTTTTCAATAGTATCTGCCCTTCTACCTAATCCGTTTGTTAAATATGGGTCTTGCCCATAAACCAAAATTGGTTGCCAAGTTGTAAACCCCCATTGGCTACTTCCTGCACCTGCTTTACAATACCAGTTTAAAACCCACGTTGGTCTTGGATAATGCCATTGGTTTATTACACCGCAAGTAATAGCAATTCTTTTACAAACTCTTTGTAGTTCAGGCATTATGTCAGTAACCAATTGTTTTAAATTATCTTGGCTATCTTCCCAACTTTTATACTCATAACCAACTCCATAAGGAAAATCTGTTAAGCACAAATCAATGCTTTGGTCATCAAGGTTTTTTATCAAATCCCTGCAATCACCTTTATATATTTTGTTTAACTCCATCGCTTTTTTTCTTTTTGTTTCTGTTATCATTTCCAATTAAAGTTCATCCTAAATTAACCGCCACATACGCACAACATTGGTTTTGTGCAATAGGGGCTGACGTGGTTAATTAAGCGTTACTGCTACTATTTAGCTTCGGTGGTAGGGTTGAAATTTTTGTTTCCAAAATCCCCTACTGCACAAAGCCAAGTAACGTTCTCTTTTTAAGATTTCTATTTTTTCTTTTATTCTTAGTGAGTCTGCATTGTTCACAATTACAAACATGAATTTTACTTGGAATAAAATCGTCAAAATCTTCTTCTAAGTTCATTTTTCATTATTTTTTTATATTAAACATCTTACAAAAGTTTTGAAAAATCTCTTCTGCTTTTTCACTTGGAGTTGGTTTTTTCATTGTTTAAACTATTATTCTTTTTAGTTACATCTTTCTTATACCAAT
>DAONDV010000044.1:0-2494 GCA_035402745.1 Minisyncoccota bacterium | reverse complement strand
CAGATTTATGAAGAAAAAAACAAGACGATAACTGTTGATTCTGCTAAAGAAATATATAAACAAGAGCTGGCGATTATTGAACAAAAAATAAAGAATAATAAGCTAACGACAGAAGAGGCTGATTTATCAAAATTACAGGCTGAAAATAAATACAATGCAAGTTTGTTAAAAATAGCGACAGACGGTACAGCCGCTGTGTTGGCTGATTTAAAGGATAAGATAAAAAAAGAACAAGAAGAAAAAGACTTATCCGCTCAACAGCGATATGCAAAATTAGACGAAATATATAACGCTGAAATTGAAGCCGCTAAAAAGCTTGGTGGAGATACAACAGAAATAACGAAAACATATGAAGATGAAAAATTAAAGATAAAAAATGACACGGCTGCAAAAAAAGCAGAATTGGAAATACAAGCACAACAGGAGCTTGATGCGTTATTAGCTAAAGATTCGTTCGATGCACAGCGAGTAGCATTAGATAATGAATATCAACAAAAAATGCAGGCGGCTAAAAAAGTTGGTGCAGATACAGCAGCTTTAACAGCAGCGTATGACCAAAAAAAGCTATTGTTAAAAAAGAAAACAACATCGGCGGAATTGTCTCTTGCCAATACGGCAACTGGTCAATTAGCAGAACTTTTAGGAAAGAACACAAAAGCTGGAAAGGCCGCAGCATCGGCACAGGTGGCGATACAAACATATCAAGGTTCGATGGCTGCTTGGAAGAGTGCTATGGATTTGCCTTCATTTATAGCTCCTGTTGTTGGAGCAACAATGGTCGGATTAACAGCAGCAACAGGATTAAAAAACATTGCAGAAATTTGGAAAGTGAGCGATAGTGGCACATCTAGTGTTGCAGATACTTCTTCATCTTCATCTTCATCTTCTGTATCTTCATCCGTAGCAGGTTCAATAGCTCAAAGGACAACAACGGCGGATACAACGACAGCGGTGCAGACGGGAGTTAGTGGTGCATTAGAAACGACTAAACAAACACAAACGGTGCTGGTAATAGATGATGTGACAGATGCGATAAGTCGTAAAAATACAGCGAAAGTGTCAAATAGTTTATAATCCGTGCATCTTAAAAAACTTGGTTACTCCTATTTTATATTTTACGCAAATTTTAACAGCTAATTGACAGTTAAATTCATTATCACCCTTGTGTCTTTTTTCATTAAATTCGACAGACGCATTAAAGTATCTATCACACATCTCGCATTTTTCTGAAATAGGAGTGATAGTAATAAGCCATTGAACGCCTCGTTTCTCTACGAGATGATTCGATGGCAAATTATTTTCTTTAATTCTATTCCGAACAGTTGAGATAGAGCATTTAGAGATTATTCGTGCGTATTCGCTTAACGTGAACGTTTCTTGTTGCATCCAAAAATTAATGTTAAAAGTTTAACAAAAATAATCATTATTATTTAATACACAAATTAAAATAACGTTTTTTGATAAAAAATACAAAGATGGCGAATATACATATAAATGGGATAATTGGCACGGATTATACATATAACCGTTTTTTAACGGATTATGCAAATTGCGGAAGCGAGCAAATAAGATTATCCATAGACAGTGTAGGGGGAGATGTTAATGACGGAGAGAAAATTGCATATTTTATTTCTGAACATTCAGACAGGTTTATATCTGTTATGAATACGGGAGATGTAGCCTCTATTTCCGCAAGCATATTTTTATCTCTTGAACGCCAAAAAAGATTTTTCGATTTATCTAAGGGTGTTTTTTTAATTCATAACCCTTTTTTAGACCCAATTTCGCTTGTTCTTTCAGGCTCAGAAACGACCTCAAATGCTTTATCAATCATGGCTGAAGAATTGCAAAAAACTGAAATGACAATTGCAAAATTCATTCAAAAACAGACAGGGGCAGATTTGGATGTGATAAAGGGATTAATGGGTGAAAATGTACCTTTAACAGAAGAGCAAATAACTGCTCTAAATATAGCGACTATTTGCAAATTTCAGGCAGTAGCTTTTTTTAACAATAATAACAATAAAATGAAAGACGAAGAAGTAAAAAAAATGATTGATGAAAGCAACGAAAATATGCTTTCAAAATTTTTGGCGATGTTTAATAGACGAACCAAATTTGTGGCTATCATGTTAACAGATAGCAAGGGGAATCAAATTGAATTTCCAGATGTTCCGGAAGGCTCAATGCCCGAAGTTGGGGATGTGGGTAAAAATCAAGATGGCACGGTTCCCGAAGGAGAAGTTTTAATGGCGGACGGAACAACTTTAATTTTTGAAAAAGGAGTTGTAAAAGAAATTAAACCTTCAGAAACAGTAAATCCTGATGAATTGCCTACAAGTCCTGATAATTCAGAAGCTTTAAAAGCTGAATTGGAACGACTAAAAGCTGAAATATCTAATTACAGAAATCAGTTAACAGTTGTTAACAATCAGTTGTCAGGAATCAAATCACAAATGGTCGGTTTAAAGCCTGAGGAAAAAACAGAAGGAAC
>DAONDV010000043.1:0-2507 GCA_035402745.1 Minisyncoccota bacterium | reverse complement strand
GGCGAGAGAGGATTGAGAAGCATTTCTTTAGAGGTGGATGTGCCGTATGCTTTTGGATATTTAAAGAATGAATCGGGAGTGCATCGTTTGGTTAGGGTTTCTCCATTTGATGCTAAAAAATTACGTCATACTTCTTTTGCTTTAGTGGAAGTGGTCCCGGAAGTAGAAGAAGTGGAAATGAATGAAATACAATTGGATGATAAAGATTTGAAAATTGAATTTTCTAGATCATCCGGAGCGGGTGGGCAGAATGTTAATAAGCGTGAAACTGCTGTGAGAATAGTTCATCTTCCAACTGGCGTGGCGGTTAGTTGTCAAAGCGAGCGTTCACAGGCGCAAAATCGTGAAAAGGCTATGCATTTATTGAAGGCCAAAATTTTTAATTATTTTCAAAAACAAAAAGCCGAAGAAAAAGAATTTTTGAAAAAACGTATTGAGCCTTCTTGGGGAAATCAAATTAGAAATTATGTTTTACATCCTTATAAATTGGTAAAGGACTTGCGAACTAATGTGGAAAAAACACAGATAGAATCCATTTGGGAGGGTGATATTGACGATTTTATTGAAGCTGGTCTTTCTATTAAGGATTAACCCTTTCTTTGATTTTTATTTTTTGTTATAATAACAATACTTATGATATTCTTTCAAAACGTTACTAAGACTTATAATTCAAATACCGTTGCTTTAGATAATATTACTTTTAAAATAGTTCCGGGAGAATTCGTCACTATCGTGGGAAGATCGGGAGCGGGGAAATCAACGCTCATCAAATTATTAATCGGAGAAGACAAGCCTACTAAAGGTAGAATATTTTTTGATAAAGAGGAGGTGAATCGTTTGGAGTCGAAAGACATGCCGAATTTGCGTCGTAAGATCGGTATTGTTTTTCAGGATTTTAAACTTTTGCCGAATAAAAATAGTTTTGAGAATGTAGCTTTTGCTATGGAAACAGCTGGCTGCTCTCCGAAGGAAATTGAAGAATTTGTTCCTCAAATGTTGGACTTGGTGGGATTAAAAGAGAAGGGTGTTAATTTTCCTCACGAATTATCTGGTGGAGAAAAGCAAAGGGTGGCGATTGCGCGCGCTATGATTAATCAGCCGGATTTATTGATTGCTGATGAGCCGACTGGAAATTTGGATCCCATAAATTCCAATGAAATTATCAGATTATTATTAAAGATTAATGAAATGGGCACTACGGTACTTTTGGCCACGCATAATAAACAAACAGTGGATTCTTTGGAAAAAAGAGTAATTAGTATGGAATCCGGTCGTATTATTAGAGATGAAGAAGAAGGACGATATATCCTTAGTTAAAAGATATGGTAATTTTACTTTCACGCGTAATTAAATACGGAATTCAAAATTTTTGGAGGAATGGATTATTATCCAGCGCTACTATTGTAGTAATGATTTTAGCTTTAACCGTCTTTTCCAGTTTGATTATTTTTGGTTCGGCTGCCAATACTACAATTAGTTCTTTGCAAGAAAAAATCGATGTTAGTGTCTATTTTAAAACTTCTGCCGATGAAGGTCAGATTCTCGCCTTAAAGAGTTCCTTGGAGGAATTGGAGGAGGTGAGGGCTGTTGAATATATTTCTCGCGATCAAGCTTTGGAATCTTTTAAAGAAAAACATAAAGATGATCCAGCTGTAATTCAGTCGTTGGATGAATTGGGAGATAATCCACTTTCTGCCTCTATTAATGTTAGAGCCAAAGATCCAAAGTATTATGCCGATATTTCATCTTTCTTGGAAAGTGAAGCTCCGGCCGGTTTGATTGATAAAATTAATTTTAGTGAAAATCAAGTAGTGATTGAGAGGTTATCCAAGATTGTAAATACTTTGCGAATGGGTGGTATTATCTTGGCTGTTGTTTTAGCTTTAATCGCATTTTTGATTGCTTTCAATACTATTCGCTTGGCAATCTTTTCCAATCGCGAATCTATTGAGATTATGCGTTTGGTAGGTGCTTCCAATTCTTTAATTCGTGGTCCATATATAGTAGAAGGTATCATTCACGGATTGATCGCTTCTCTCATTACTACAATATTATTTATTCCTTTGGTTTATATTCTCGGGCCATATTTGAAGATTTTAGTCCCAGAATTTGGATTGGTTTCTTATTTCTGGTCTCATATTTTTGTTTTGTTGGGAGGACAGATTCTCATTAGTGGCGGTATTGGTATTTTTTCCAGTTTGATTGCTATGAGAAAACATTTGAAGGTTTGATGCTAAGAGAATCTAAAGATTCAGATTATAAAATTAAATGATGATAAAATAGCAGCGATGATTTTAATCATCGCTGCTATTATTTTTTTTAATTTTATTTTTCTGTCTCATACGGATAACTTACGATAGTAAGTTATCCGTATGATGGGGGATGGTTGCGAAAAAATTAAAAAAGGTTAAAATATGAATATATAAAATATCTTGCGGGATCGTCTAATGGTAGGACACAGCTCTCTGAAAGCTGGTATCTTGGTTCGAATCCAAGTCCCGCAGCTA
>DAONDV010000042.1:0-2525 GCA_035402745.1 Minisyncoccota bacterium | reverse complement strand
GAAGAATTAACGCCGTTAAAATTATTATAGATTGATTTCAAGAAGGATTGGGCAGGATAGGAATTATATTCATTTTGCATTAAAGCAATTTCTTTTGTTGTGTTCGGCGTAATGCTTTTCTGGAAGGCTTGTCCAATGATTTGTTCTAAATTACTGGTGTTACCTTGATATATCACTAATTCCGTTTCTCCTGCAAAATTTTTCAATATGGAAGAGAATTGGGGCTTAGGAGTTGGCGTCGGAGTGCTGACGACCTGCTTGTTATCTTTAGGTGCAATTAAGAAATAATAACCTGCCCCGCCTAAAATTAAAACAGCTATTATCGCAATAATTATAGGCAATGTTTTTTTGCTTTTTTTTGGACTTCCGATTATCTCCCCTTTTTCTTCATTGGCTTCGTTGGTTGCTTCGGGGGTAATTTCTTGTTTTTCTTCTATTGGCATTGATTCTTCTGGTCGTTCTTTCTCTACTTCTTCCAATCTTTTTCCCAATATTTTGGTGCCAGAAATATGCCCTCCAGAAGAGCGCATTTCCTCGATATCGCTTTGCATAGTGCGAATTTTTATAAAAGAAGGTGGTCTGCTTTGAATATCTGGCATAGATTATTTGTGTTGAGAAATAAAAATTATAAAAAATAAAAACACTTTATTTCTTTACCTATATTTTACTATAAAAACTTTGCAATCTCCAGTCCTGCTCCAATGAGGAGTAGGATGATAAGAATGACTCTTATCGCCATTGGGAATTTGATTTGATAAGCAGGCGTTTTATTGCCCATTTTTTGGCTTAAATAATGAATAATAAAGGTAATAACGGTTTCAATAGCCAAAACGGCGGCGCCCAGGAATCCGATAATATTGAGAAAGTCTTTGTTTTGTACGAAGAATAAAATAATGGGCAATGCGATAGGTATAATCCAACTTAATACTTTTCTAAATTTTAAGTCGAAGAATAAAATATTTTTGAATCCTAATCCTAAAATAAAATACGAAGTAAGAATCAACACTAATCCTAAAATAGTGGTAGCTATGGCCAGTAATGGGTTGCTATTAATTAAGCTGCTTGCTAAATCAACGGGAATGATTTGATTTGGAAATAATCCGAAAGCTCCAATAGTAAAAAGCAGATAGAGAACAGCAGGAATAACGCTGCCCCAAATAATCGGCGCTTTAAAATTAATTTGTTCTTTGGAGATTCCTTTCTTTTTAAAATAGTTGAAAATTTCCGGTACTGCCGAGGCTCCAGATAGAGCAAAAAGCAAAACTCCATAAGGCAAAAAGAAGTTATTGGTGTTAAAGCCGGCAAAGCTTTGTATATTTAATTTTGGTAAACCTAAGAAGAAATAGATAAAAACCAATACTATAATTAAAGCCACTCCCAATATTTCACTGGCGCCAATAAAACGAATACCCATCATCATCCCTATAGTCCCGATTATCCAGAAAATAATTGTGGCTAAGTTGATATCTAAATTGCCTCCAAAAATTTGAGCAAAATTTTGGATAAATTGCCCACCCAAAATTAAATAAGCCAATAAGACCCCGGTTAGACTTACAAAAGAGGCGATAATGCTGATGTAATATCCTTTCCGACCCAAGTATATTTTGGCTAATCCCGGAGCGCGGTGTTCTCCCGATGTTCTTAATAAAGCTTCTCCAAAAATAAGGTGAGTGATAGTAGCAAGAAAACAGCAGAATATTAAGAATAACATACCGATGGAAAAACCGGATGTTGAAAAAACATAAGGTAAGCCGAAAAGACCTACCCCTAAAATCGTTCCTGCCAAAATAGATGTTGAGGCAAAATAATTTTTAAATTTTTCTCCAATTGTCATTTTTACTAATTTTCCTTGCTAATGAATTTCTTTTCGAATTTTCCCATTATAATCAAAACGATTAATGCAATAATAGTCGCGGCTACAGCAACGTCATAGAGTTTAAAACCAACAGCAGCTCCAATACCGGCCGTTACCCATAAACCGGCTGCAGTGGTAATGCCGGAAACATAAGTTTTTTGAATCATAATTACTCCGGCTCCGATAAAGCCAACTCCAACGATTATTTGCGAGAGTATACGGCTGGGGTCAAATGATCCATAAGGTGGTTGAAAGGCGAGTAATGAGATAACGATAAACAGAGCGGATCCGAGGCTTACTAGTGAATATGTTTTTAGTCCTGCTTCTCTTTTAGCCAGTTCTCTTTCGAGCCCGACAATGGCCCCTAAAAAGGCGGCGACAATCAATTGTATGATGATTTGCCAGTTCATTTGATTAAATAGACGTTATTATTTTCATGGACTTGTTTTTTTACTTTCATGCCGATAATGGCTCCTTTTTTGGCTTTTTTAACACTTTCATGATTGATCTGCATAGAGACAATCGGTTGTTCAAAGATAATTCCCTCTGTGTTGGTAAATCTTAATTTTTGTCCGATTTGAATTGGATTTTTTACCTTGAAAATTGCCACTTTAATTTTGTCGTAATAGTGCGTAACAATACCAACTAAAGTTAATTTTTCCCTGCCCGC
>DAONDV010000041.1:0-2606 GCA_035402745.1 Minisyncoccota bacterium | reverse complement strand
CAAGTTCGAGTCTTGTACCGCGCACCTTTTGTCTTATTCAAGAAATAATAAAGTTTACAAGTTCGAGTCTTGTACCGCGCACGATGGATTTATTACAAAAAGTAGAAATCATTTTTGAGAATGAAGACTTTATAGCCATTAACAAACCGGCTGGTTTGTTAGTCCATCCTACTAATAGTAGTGGTGAAGAAAAAACATTGGTTGATTGGATTTCGGAAAAACATCCGGAGATTATTGGAGTAGGTGATTCTTCTACCAATACCGAGCAAGAAATTTTACGTCCGGGAATTGTTCATCGTTTAGACCGCGATACTTCTGGTATTATGCTTATTGCTAAAAACAATGAAGCATTTTTTTACTTAAAAAATCTTTTTCAAGAGAAAAAAATAAAAAAAAATTATTCGACTTTGGTTTTTGGTAATTTTTCCGAGAGATCAGGAATAATTGATAAACCGATTGGTATTAAGTCGTCCAGCATTAAACGCACTACTTCGGCCAAGAAAATTCGCGACGTCAAAGAAGCGCAGACCGAATACAAAGTAATAAAAAATTATTCTTTAGACGATGGGAGAAAATTTGCTCTCTTAGAAGTTTATCCTAAAACGGGACGTACTAATCAAATCAGGGTGCATTTGGCCAGTATTGGACATTCGGTGGTGGGCGATAGGGTTTATGGTTCACAAAAATTACATTCACCGGAAGGATTGCATAGAATGTTTTTACACGCGTTCGGTTTGGAAATGCCTTCCAAAGGCGGCGCGATTATGAGGCTGGAGGCTGATTTACCCGATGATTTAAAAGAGGTAATAGAAAAATTGGCCTGATTTAATTTTATGGAAAAAGCTATATTTAATAAATATGGCTTTTTTATTGGGATTGACTTTTGTATTAAATTAGTATATAATAAAGTTATTAAAATAGATCTTTAAAATATGATATAAACTCGCTTGACACTAGATGTTTTAGTGAGTTACAGGAGGTATTAGTGGGATATCTATTTATCTTGGACGAATCTTATCTGTTGCGTCATTTTCATGATTTGTTTCGTTTTTCAAATAAATTTTTTGTACCCAGGGTTATTTTTGGGAATATGCAACGGAGATCTAAGATTGATCTTGAAGATCCCTTTGTGTTGAACGTAGAAATAACTAAGAAGTCTTTTGTCAGAAATTGTCAGAGCAATCACCTTTTTCCGATTCTTAAGGAGAAAATAGAAAAAAGAGAGTGGGAAGTCATTGATTGTGATGCTGTTTGGGAAAAAAGAGTGAATTCTTTGGCGGAATTATTCAAAGATGGTGATGTTGTTCTCTATGAAGATCAGAGAATGGTGGTAGCTACTTTGTTAAGAATGCAAAAAATTTATTCTGAAGAGGAAATCGTATTTTTTTCCGAAAATCGTTTTATTAAGCAATTTGCTCAGGACATATTTCAAGATTTTTTCTCAAAAGAACTCTGCTTCGGAGAGATGAAAGATCTTGTCTCTGCTTGTGTGAAAAAATGAAAATAAATCTGCGCGCGCATAAAATCAAGGAGGAAGAATGAAAAGGATTTTTATCTTGATGTTCGGAATGCTTTGGTTGGCGGGATGCTCGGGTTTCGTGAACGTTTCTACTAACCTTCCGTTGAATGTTTCCAAGATCACCATCATCAATAATACAAATTTCAATTTGTCTTTGTTGGTTGATGGGGGGCTGAAGAAGGGAATAATTCCTCCTGCAGGAATAAGGACCTATGGTTTCTGGGTCGGGGGTGGATCTTATTCTTCTCAAACGAGAATGAGTATTTCCATCATAGATCTTGGGAGAAATCGTTCTTGGTCTGATGTTGTCAATTTCTCCTCGTACTATAAATACAGCTATGTATTTACGGTGCGAGAGGAAAACGGGCAACTCCGAGTAGAAGTGAGGTATTAAAATCAGCCCGCGTTGGCACAATGTTGCAACGCGGGCTTTTTCTTTACAAAAAAATATTATATAATACAAATATAGTAAAAAACGAAAGCGCATAAATTAAAATAGTCGCTTACTATTAGCAAATTTAGTTTTTATGATGAAACGAAACGGATTCACATTAATTGAAACTTTAATTTACATTGGTATTTTTAGCGTTGTGGCCGTAAGTTTGACCGGAATTTTATGGAATACTTTAAGTGTTAATTCCAATCAACAGGCAGCTAATGAAGTGGATGAAAATTTGCGTTATGTGCTTAGTATTTTGGATGAAAAAGTAAGAAGTTCTATTGCGATTGATAGCGCCGCAAGTAGTACTTTAGTTTTGAAAAATTCAAGTTATGCCAATACAACTTTTTCCGTTACCGACGGAGTTTTGTATTTGCAAGATGGTTCGGCAGCGCCGGTAGCCGTGACTTCCAATAAAGTTAAAGTTGATGCTTTGACCTTTACTAAAATTGATATGACCGGAGCGAAGGGGGGTGTGGCCATTAATATAGTTCTTTCTTATAATTCCAGTGATCCTAAAATGGCTTTTTCAAAGAATTTGATTTCCACCGTCAATCGCGCGGCGGCTATTACTTTTGATTCCGATATTTTACCAAATACCAATAATTTATATTCTATCGGCGCTAGTAATCCCAGATGGAAAAACGG
>DAONDV010000040.1:0-2720 GCA_035402745.1 Minisyncoccota bacterium | reverse complement strand
GACAGTATCAAAATATATGCTGGAATACAAAATAATTCTGGCTTAGATTTTACCGGAATAGCCACTTTTTATATTGACGACCAAGAAATATCCAACAGCCCCTTTACTTCTAAAGACGGGGGCTTGATTAGTGTAGCCACCAATTGGATGGCAAATCCCGGATCGCACAATATACAAGTAAAAATAACCACTTCCCTACCCTCTAATAAAACTTTAGTTTCATCCGAAAGCGCTAAAGCAAATGTAAGCATTACCCAAAAAATCACTCAAGAGGTCATAAAAAATACCATTATAAATACCGTTACCAATGTAATAACAAAAGTAAACGAAGTCACTAGTCCCATAACCAATAAAGCCGAAGAGACTATTATAACCAAGCTGGAAAACCTTAAAAAACCAATAAATACTACCCAAAATATTGATAATTCCAATAATACTCACAATGTTGCGCAAAAAGAAAAAGGCACTGTTCTCGGCGCCTCCACCGAATCAACGGCGAATTTAAAAACAGCAAGCAACAACAAAATAAATTCTATCTTTAATACTGGAATAGACGGACTGATTTTTCTAGTTAAAAATTGGATTTGGACATTAGGAGTAATAATACTGATACTTATAATAATAAAAATTAAAAGACGAAATAAAAAATAAATCCGAGGACTGTGTACGCAGTCCTTTTTTGTTTCAAAACCAAGTTAAGATCTCCAATTAGCCGGTTTTATTAAAGAATTACCCACTAAATATTCACGCTTGACATAAAATAGATAAAGAGTAACATCGAATTAATTAAGGTATTTATACATTATAATTTTATTCAAATGAAGGCGATGAATCGTGATCTGTATTTGGACGCTTGGATCGCGAGAAGCCGATAGCGTAACCGATCATTAAGAAGTCGGTTTTTATTTTCGTTAAAATTTTAATTTTAAATTAGAAATTAATTAAAAAATCAATTTCTAATAAAAAATTAAAAACAAAAAAATGGAAAACTCCACAGCGAGTAAGCCAATCGCATTAGCAATGAAAACATTTATTTTTGTTTCTTTGCTCGCGCCTATTTTATTTTCTCAGTCAACAAAAGCAACAATGAACCCAACACCTACACCAACGCCACCGTCAGACACTACCCCTCCGACGCTTAACTCCGCAGACCTCATTGATGGCAAAACCATATCAGCGTTCTTCAGCGAAGATCTTAATGATAGCGCCTTAAGCAGGCTGGATTTCGGTGTCAAAATAGATAATGACGGAAGCTACATCACTCCAACTAGCGCAACTGATAGCAATGGCACTGTCACTTTAGTTTTCGCCGACAGTTTTACCACTGCTAGATCCTTATATCTTTATATCAATCCCTCCGTACCGATGAGTATTAAAGATACAAATGGAAATGAACAAACGGAAACAATAGCAGTCCGCGTGAACGATAAAATCAAACCGGTTATTACCGTTCTCGGTACCAATCCAATAGATATACCACAAGGGATAATTTACAATGACGCCGGAGCAACCGCCGTTGATATTCTTGACGGATCAGTAAGTGTAACCAGCAATGGCTTAGTAGATTACAACGCCATTGGCACATATACCATAACTTATACCGCGACCGATACATCCAATAATACATCCACTGCTACTAGAACAGTAAATGTCATTGTAGCTCCTTTTGTTGGCGGTTGTGGAAACTTATGCCAATCAGGATATTCCTCAACTCCCACACCAACTCCTACACCAACACCGAACATTACCCCCACTCCCACTCCTGAAGTCTTAGGCGAAACCGCCAGCTGTGGAGAATTAATCACTAACTATTTATGGTTTGGCAATAATAACAATTCCGAACAAGTAAAAATTTTACAACAATTTTTAAATGAACAAATTAATGCCAAATTACCAATAACCGGTTATTATGGAGTATTAACCAAAGCAGCAGTAACTGCTTTTCAAGAAAAATATTCCGATAAGATATTACAGCCGTGGATTAATTTAGGATTATTAGCGGAGAAAAAAGGAACTGGCAATGTTTTCAAAACTACTAAATGGTGGATCAATATGACATCTTGCCCAAGCTTAAACTTAACACAACCAATAATTCCATAAATTGTTTCGAAAAGCCGGCCGCTCATTGAGCGGCCGGCTTTGTTTTTATTTCGGAATATTCTATAATTCTTTTGTAGAACTACCATTCTTGATTTTTCCGTAATAAAATGGTATAATATAAATATGATGAAATGGTTTAAAAAATACTTTATCCCCTGCGAAGACAATAATCATCAGCCTTATTTTTTGAGATCACATATCGTGGCCTATATTGCCATTTGCATTGTTTTCTTTGAGGTATTATTTTTAACACAAATTTATATTCTTCCCAGAACCAATCTGCTCGGATTGATTATTTCCGATACAATTATTGATGAAACAAATGCCAATCGCTCTAAAGAAGACTTGGGCGCGCTGACTGTCAATCAAGTTCTAAACGAAGCAGCTCAACTAAAAGCCAACGACATGGCAGCCAAAGGATATTTTGCCCACACTAGCCCGGAAGGATTTACCCCATGGCATTGGTTCAATAAAGCCGGATACTCTTTTTATTATGCCGGAGAAAATTTAGCCGTTAACTTTGTTGATTCCAAAGATATAGTGAATGCCTGGATGGAATCCCCGAGTCATCGCGCCAACATTATAAATTATAATTTTACAGAAATCGGTATTGGTATCGC
>DAONDV010000039.1:0-2748 GCA_035402745.1 Minisyncoccota bacterium | reverse complement strand
AAACTCTACAGTAACAAAGGATTCCTTAAAAATATTTGTACCCCGGGCGGGACTAACAACCTTATTATATTATTTTATTATATCTAACTCCATACACCGCAAATAACGGGACTTTCAAAAATGCACAAATAAAGAATGATTAAATAACAGTAAGTAAAGTTAAATAAATTTGTACCCCCTATTGTACCCCGATAAAAAATGATTATATTTGTACCGTTCAAATCACATTAACCAAAAATTCAAACAATGGCAAAGGTCAAATTTTATCTTAAAGACAGCGCAAAGAGTGAATCGTCCATATTTGCGCGGTTGTCGTATAATTATTACGAAACCAACGAAAACGGCAACAAAGAATTCAAACAGTTGAAGTATTCCACAGGGGAAACAGTCCCAACGAAATTTTGGGATAAAAAAAACCACCGTGTCAGGGAAACATCCGAATACTCCACATACCCGGAGTTTAACCAACGGTTGAATGATATTTCAAATGCAATACTGAATGTTTACCGGAAAATGATTAATGACGGTCAAGGTGATGAGTTAACCCCGGAGGTGCTCCGCGACAAGGTGAATGAATTACTCGAAAAGGAAAACAAGGCGGTCAAACCCATCAGCAATAAGACCGGGTTTGTAGAATTCATAAGAATAATAATTGCAGAAAGTACGACAGGCGAACGTACAACCGAAAACGGAACACGAATAAAACCCCGCACACTTTTGAGTTATGGCACCACATTGAACACCCTGACAGCATACGAAACAAAGAAAAAATTGAAATTGAAATTTTCAGATATTACAATGGAGTTTTACAACAAGTTTAAAAAATACCTAAATGATAAAAACAGGGCGGTCAATACCATTGGGGGACACATTAAGAATATCAAAGTATTTATGAAAATAGCAAACGACAGGGGATTGACTGAAAATAAAGAATATCAAAAAAGGGACTTCAAAAAAATTGATGAGGAAACGCAAACAATTTATTTAGACGAAACAGAACTCTTAAAGATTTATAACAAAGATTTCAGCAACGACAGGAAACTGGAAACCGTCCGGGATATATTCATAATTGGTTGTTATACTGGGTTGAGGTTTTCAGATTTACGACAGCTCCGCAAGGAACATTTTTCAGAAAATACCATCACAATAACGACAGAGAAAACAGGGGAACCGGTTGTCATCCCGTTACATTGGACGGTACGGGAAATTTTCAAAAAATATGAATACACACTCCCCCATGTCATCAGCAACCAAAAATTTAACGAATACCTCAAAACCATTGGGGACAAATCGGAAATTAACGACAATGTTATTATAACCGAAACCCGGGGCGGTATGCGGTTTGATACAACGGTAAAAAAACACACTCTTATTAGTGTGCATACTGCCCGGAGGTCGTTCGCAACCAATATGTTTTTAAATGATATTCCAACCCTGTCAATAATGAAAATAACAGGGCACCGGACGGAAAAAACATTCCTGAAATATATTAAGATCACACCGGAGGAAAACGCAAACAAACTCTTAAAACATCCGTTTTTTAGTCAATCACATTTAAAGGTTGTATAGTATGGAAACAAAATATTTTTATCAGGTTTGCAACCTTTTTTCAATAATTGAAAAAATTATAGACAAAGAAAAATTCACAACGGATGTTTTATGCGAACTTATGCGCGGGAATTATGATGACGATTTCTATTTGGACGGAATACATACTAATTATAGAGATGAATTTACAACAAATATTTATCAAATTCAAGACGATAAAGGCAGGGAGGCATACATAAAAAGACAAATTTCATTACTTGGTTATTCCTCTATTTATGAAAAAAATAAAGATGTTTTGAAAAATGCAGCTCCCTATGTATTTGAAGATATAGATGGTTTTATTGCTCGTCAAAACGAACAGATAAAAACGAAACTTGGGATTAGTACTGAAAATGTAAATTCTAAACCAATAAAAATACCCGCAAAATATGACGGTTTTTTATTAACTGGACTTTTGTTGTTGTTGTCTATTGAATTGCTAATTCAGAATAACTGTTCTATCTTTAATTTTAATTACAATAAACTTGTTGAAAATGCGAAATTAAGAGGTTTTGAGATTTATGATATTAAAAAATTAATGGGATATATTTTTGACATTAGCATCCCATCCGACACCCAACAAACAAAACCGGGAACCAACAACAAAACAAAGGTCAAGGCATTATGGAAACAGAGTAAAAAATCATTGAAAAAACTTCATTCATTGTTGCAAAACGATTATAATTTTATTGATGAGATAGATCAGGACGTTTTTATTTCACATTTTAACGGAACATTCACACCGGAAACACCTAAAATTAATTGGATTGACGAACAAATTGTATTTATTAGATTGTTTGATAAACTTCGTTTTTGTATTAATGTTAAGTTTTTGTCCCATAAATTTAAAACCGTTTCAACAGCGGAATTATCAAAACATTTTACAATAAACGGAAACAATAAAACCAGTTTGAATTTAAGACAGTCAAGATACACAATTAAAGAGGGGATTGATTCAAAAAAAGAGAATGAAATAAGTAATATTTGTAAAGAATTAGAAAAAATTTTCTCTACTGTCGATTGACTGTATTAACTATGTAGATTAAGATTGAACAAATCTTTGGGGTAAACATTAAAAAATACTCCAATGACAAATTTAATCTTAACACAAATTCCGATTGACGATTTAAAAATTATTATATCGGATACCATCAGGGCGGA
>DAONDV010000038.1:0-2904 GCA_035402745.1 Minisyncoccota bacterium | reverse complement strand
CCAACGTGGGTATTTATATTGTTTATGTAGAAATGCTGGGACTGGATGGGAAAGTCAATCACTTTAAAAGAACTGTGGTATTGGCAACTAAGTTATAATTATAGGATGGCGAAAGGTGCGATCCCCTATAAACTTAAAAGCCTAATGTGATGGCATTAAACGTGTTTGGGAGAGAAAAACGGATAGCTGCTACGGTAAAACTTTAGGGGAATATTGCTGCATTTGCAGAGAGCCAAACGTTATGGGCAAGTTTGAAAAATAATAGACTTTTATTATATAATTTGTTGCCATTTTTTTGTAATTTTGACCTTTAAAGAATAAACTAAACATGACTTTTGAAAAAGATTATATAGATAAAATTATTTGTGGTGATTGCTTGGACGTAATGCGTAAAATGCCAGAAAAATGTTTGGATTTAGTAGTAACTTCACCACCATACAATTTAAAAAATTCCACTGGAAACGGAATGAAAGATGGCCGTGGTGGTAAATGGGCTGGAGCTGCTTTGGTAAATGGATACTCTCATCATGACGACAATATGCCTCATGAAGAATATGCAAGGTGGCAAAAAGACTGTTTAAGGGAAATGTTCAGACTTATTAAGGACGATGGCGCAATTTTTTATAATCACAAATGGCGCGTTCAAGATGGATTATTGCAAGACAGACAAGATATTGTCGGCGACTTTCCTGTTAGACAAATAATTATTTGGCGAAGAAAAGGAGGAATAAATTTTAATCCCGGATATTTTTTACCTACATATGAAGTAATCTATTTAATTCCAAAATCTAAGTTTAAACTTGCACCAAAGGCTAACGCCTATGGTGATGTTTGGGAGTTTACCCAAGAAATGAATAATCAGCATCCCGCCCCATTTCCAGTTTCATTAATTGACAGGATTATTTCTTCGACACACGCAAAAATTGTATTGGATCCTTTTTCTGGCAGTGCTCTTACAAACATTACAGTTATGTTATTGAAATTAAATTATAATAATAATACACATTTTATGAAATACTGTAAAAAAGCAGCATAAAAATATGAATTATTAAAAAAATCATCATGAAAATACTTACAAAGAAGCAAATTGAAAGACAAGATTTTGTCGATAATGCAATTAATAATCTGATACAAGAATTGAATCCTACTGAAGCAGAAATAAATTGGGACATTGACATGATCGGAGAAATAAGAGATATTATTCAATTATATTTTATTGATCTCAAAATCTGTAGCGAAACAGAATTTTATCCAAACATAATAGATGAGTAAATAATTTATGGAAATAAGAGAAGCGCAAATAGAAGATATTTTAATAAGTTCTCCAATCTTAATGCAAAAAACATTTGGCTTGGACGAAGAACCAAGATTAATAGGCCGTCAAATTGCATTACCTACAGGACGGTTAGATATGCTTTATGTATATCAAAATGAATTGTTTCTTATTGAACTTAAAGTTGCAAACTTTCAAAAGAAATTTATTCAGCAGGTATTAGATTATAAAGAAGATTTAAGGCTGCTTCAAAAACAAGGAAAGTTAATAGATGGATATATTCAGCCGTTTTTAATGTTACCGAAAACTAATAGTATTAATAAAAACGAAATTGAGTCAAACGGAGTTTTGCTCCAAGAATATAATCCAGAGGATATATTAAATTTTTTTTATAGTGAAAAATTACGACCAATAATATCTTTTTCCGAATTGAAACCCATTGATATTGGCATATGGAACATTCATTTGATAAATAAGTTTATATACTATTTAAAGGAGATTAATTCAATAAAAGAATTACAAACTATTATTGGCGGTTCGCCAAAAACATTATACAATAAGATTAAATTTTCCAATGAATTAGGTTTAATTAATTGGGCAAAGAATGGTAATTACATTGCATTATCAAAATTAGGTGAAAAATACGTAGAATTAAAAGATAAATATTTTGATGATACTTTAAGTGAAGATCAGGCAAAAATTCTTAAAGAACATGTTATGCAAAACCCTTTTGAATCATCGGTTGTGTTAGGAATTGCATCCCTCGTAGAATGTGTATTTGCTCTATCGAAAACTATTTATCCTGTTCCTTTGAGACAATTAGAAGATTTTTTTACAGTATTTTCAGGTAAAATATACGATTGGCAAACGGAAAAAGCAAAAAAACACGGAGCAAAAATGTATTCAAATTATGTTATAGATTTGGGCTTATTGGCAAAAACGAACACTAGCGTTTATTTTACTCCAGAGGGCTTTAAATTTGTGATACAAATGCAATTACACAAGAGCTTAAAGTTGATGAATTGCTTAACTCTAAATTAATACCAATAAATTTTTATATGTATATATAGTGTTTTTTTTGTTTCATGACGGTGATGTATGATCAAGTAGTAAAAGAATCCCTCTAAAGAAATGTCATTTAGACAAATTATTCATAAAAACTCCGCGAAGGATTGAGGTTTTATGGTGAAAATTGACAGAAAAGAAAGGTTTTAATTTCATTCAATGCTAAAAATGTATCAGACAAACACGCAAACTGGTTGAAAAAAGTTGAAAAAAATATCGGACTGAAAGAATTGAAACCACAGCCTTACTGGGGCTTTGATGACTTAGCAAGTAAAGCTGGAACAAAACTTTTGAATTGTTTTTATGTCCAAGCAGAAACTAAAAAAGAAAATGGCAAGGAATTTTATTACTTTTCAAAAGTAATGATGTTACAGAAATTTAATTTTGAGGGATTTTTGAAAGCACTAGAAAAAGGTAGTATTCTTGTTGACTTTGATGCCAGAACTGGACATAATCACGGAACAAAATTCAGAATGAGGCAAAATTGTTTGCCCGACTTATATGAAAAGGTAACAATAATTGTTTAAAGAAACCAGCAGGTAACAGGCATTTGCTTTCAGTGGCAG
>DAONDV010000037.1:0-3014 GCA_035402745.1 Minisyncoccota bacterium | reverse complement strand
GACAATTCCTATTATCCTTTGAAAGAAAACCTTGAATGGAACTATCTTGTTTCCAACAATTCTTCAATAATCGGAGAAGAAGGAAGCTTAAAAATGACCGTGACAAACATGCCAAAGCGGGAGATGAACGGAAAAACCGTCACTCCACAAAAGGTTACCGTGAATGGGATTATTCTATTCAACTTCTATGTCGAAGATCAATCCGGGATTTATTCGATAGCCCAACAGACATTCAATTCACCAGAACCTGTTATTACGAAGCCGGATTATTTGCTGCACTTCCCAATTGAAATCGGATCGACATACGAAGAGAAGGGAAAGACCCAAGCGCTGACAACGAATATTCCGATTAAAGTGTTATTTAAAGTTGAAAGTAATAAAGAGACCGTAACCGTTCCAGCCGGGACTTTTGAAAATTGCTTGAAAATCAGAGGTGTTGGAGATTCTATTCAAAACCACGGTATTCTGGGAAAAGCAAAGATCCACGCTGAATACTTAGTCTGGTATGCCCCAGGTATAGGTTTAATTAAGGCGGTCATAACAGAAAAAAGCAACCATTTGATGAGCGGTGGTGGGAGCCTGACGACACAACTGGAATCTTTTAAAAAATAAGCCTTCCTCTATGATCCTTAAATTACGATCTTTTCCTTGTACTCGCCGAACACGGCGCGCATCTGGCCACAGACCTCCTGCAGGGTAGTGTAGGTCTTGACTGCTTCCAGGATCGGCGGCATGAGGTTATCGTCGCCATGGAGATATCTCGCCAAGGTCAATGCGCGACCACGAATTTAAGGGACTTCAGCGCCGTTTCCTGAACAAGGCGGAACCGGTGCACCAACATCCCGCTGGAGCGGATCATGAAGGAAATCCGGCGGCGGACCAGGGTTGTCGGCAGTTTTCCCGATGGCGAGTCGGCACTGATGCTCGTAGCGGCCCGCTTACGCCATATTTCAGGCACTCGTTGGGGAACGCGCTTGTACATGAACATGCAAAGACTATGTGAATGTGATGAAATGGAGGCCTTAACCACCGCATGAACCGGCGAGCCAATCGGGGAAGGATGGGAAAAAGCCAGAAGTCTGCAAAGCCCTATGGGCGTGCCACGCCTAATTGGAACCCGCAGAGCGGGATTCACTTTTCCCCGTCCCTTTCTCAAGCAAAGGGCCACCCCTCAATAAATGTGCGAAAGATTCTTGACACTACCAGAGCCAGAGGGGCCCTTTTCGGTTTCGATCTTCTCAGAGACACGGTTTGAGCCGCTCTCGTAGAGGTACTCCACGGTGTTACCGATCATTTCCTCCCCAACTCTTTAAAAATGCAAAATTGAAGCTAAGGACTCTCCCTCAATCAATGTGCGAAAGATTCTTGAAACTACCTGTACGTTATCAAACTTCAATACAAGCACTTAGCATATTTAAGATTAATTTCACCATTTTTAAAGACTTCAAAGTTCCAAAATGATATTAAAAAACCCGATTCAGAAACACAATAAAAGTTAATAAAATATTTATTTGGATACTCTACATATTCTGGTCTTCTAATTTTAAATAGAATTTTCTCTTTTATTTTTTTATCAACAATATTAGAATCAAAAACAATTTCCGATGATATTTGAGCATATGCAATATTAACAAACACCAAGCATAAGTTTAAAGCATCATTAATTGATTGAATTTTTACTTTGTTTTTTTTAAGTCCTTTATTATAGTTTTCTATATCTCTTTCTCTGATCATATTAAATCTCAATTTAGTTTTTTCAAAATCATATCTCCCATATCTAACAACTTTTTTATTTTTTTCATCTACACTTAAAACTATATCAGCAGATGTGCCTATCCCTTTTGTCTGGTAAGAACTAATTTCTATAAATTTTATCTTACACATATTATCAGCGACAAGATATTTAGATATTTTTATCAAAATTCCTTTATTGCTCTTAAAAATAGCCAATAACTCTTTTTGAATCTGATTTATTAAGTTTGTGTCCAGCTTCACTAAATCATATACAAGATTATTAAAAACATATTCAGTTTGCTCTAGAGGAAATACCAGTGAGTTTATTCTAACTATCTTATACTTTTTTATAATACTATCTACGGTACCTGAACTACATTTCTTGTCGGCAAGCAATAACGATGATGAAACAATCAAAAAAATTAGATTTAGCAAAACAAATATATTCTTTATCATTTTAATTTATGATTTTCAGTATACGAATAAATTCGCCATTTTTAAACACTTCGTTTTTTAGACTCCTATATGCCTTTACCGCCTTTTTAACAAAATCTTTATCTAAAACAACATCTAATAGCTCATCATGGATTACTTTCTCTAAAGGATATGACACCTCTACCTCTTCTTTCATTACAGAATCGAGAAATAACTCGTACTCTATCACTGCCTTCTTGTTTTTCAATTTTGCTAAATCATAACTAAAATTATTCATTTTTAAGATTTGATTAAATCTCGTCAAAGACAAATGCCTTTTCACACTATGCTCTGGATTAATCAAGGATTCTTTAGCATGAGCAAACTCGTGTCCAATCACTTCTGCTACAGAATAATCATCACTTTTAAACCCTTTAAATCTTTCAAAATTACTTAAAGATGTATTACTTTTTATTGCATAATCAATATATTTAGGAAATATCGGCTGGCCACATCTTCTATCTACGCCTTTGATTGCCTTTAAACCGACGACAACGATTGCACTATTAAAATCTTTTAAGTCTTCATTAACCCCATCGATTATATACCTTCCTCCTTCTTCTTCAGCAAGATCTGTTATTTTAAAAATCCGAGTATCCCTATTTAAAGTGTTAAAAATTCTATAGCCAGAGGGTGTTCTACAGAAAAGGATTAAACTTCTAAAGATAGCTTCTTGCTGTTTTTCGCTCACTTCACCATCAATCTCAACATCCTCTCCTTTTGGATCCACAAAATTCACAGGATTCATATTCATCCCCTGGTACAGGTTCATACTGTCCTGGTAACCTAAGGGATCGGTTTGGAGG
>DAONDV010000036.1:0-3114 GCA_035402745.1 Minisyncoccota bacterium | reverse complement strand
AATGGAATTTTTTCCTGTTCTAATCGCCAATTATTTGTTTTCAAAATTTCATATATTTTTTGTTCACTGGCAGTCAAATTAAGTGGTATACAAATATTCGTTGGGGTTCCTGCATCATTTTCGAAGAATTTCTCAAAAGTTACAAAATCCATTAATATACTTTTTGTTTGCATAAAATAACTTCTGAATTGAGATAAAATTTCAAAACCTTGAACATCTATGTCGCCCCAATAAAGCAATTCAAGATTGGCAAACCAATGAACATTTTTGAGATTGTAAACACTATATCCGCTTCCAAATATTGCAATAGAGCCATTCATCTTGGGTAGTGTCAACGTTGTATAAAGCGTAGTTTTGTTTTCTACGACCAATACTTTTTTAATTGGCAAATCCAGTGTTTCGAATTGGCTTATAGGAACAGCAACATCGTCAACCCCTGAGAAGAATTTTTCTGCTATTGTTTTGTCAAGAATTTTAAACCGGATTTGAGGTTCGGCAAATTTCAAGTTAAATCTTTTTTCAAATTCCTTTTCTTCGCCATTCATGTGCTCCGAAACCAGAATGTTAAGCAATTCTTTGATTACACTCTGATTACGTTCAATAAATTTGGTGTGGACTTTTAAAGGTAGTTCCCTTATGTACAAATTCGGCTTGGGGTTTTGTTTAAAGTATCGACAAACTTTTAAAATACTTTCCCATTCAGTCTGGTTATTAACAACTTTAATGGGATTTTTTATTATCCAATCTTTTAATTCGGGAAATGCCTTGATGATATTATCAACACTTGTTTTGAATAATTCAGCTTCTTTTTCCTTGCTCAAAAATTTCAGAAAATCTGTTTCATTATCAAAGAAAATTGAGATTGGTAAATCTTGTATTCCTAAAGACTTTGTTTTTACTTGTTGAAATTCCAATGTGTAACCAAACCCCTTTTTTTCTTTAGATTGGCTGACGATTTGTTGAATTTCTTTCTCAAATTCGGGTAACGATGACTTGGTGTATGACTTGTCACCACGAATTATAAGCTTTTCAAAAGACTTATTCTCGACCAAAGATCGAAGAAACGAAATGTATTTTCTTTCGGCTTTGTCTTTTATTTCTTTGGGTGTAATCATTGATTCAGATAATTTGCTTTTTCTATTTTGAATTGTTCGATAGGCATATCATACAACCACGAATGTCTTTCTTCTTTGCGTTCAACAAAATGGACAAATGAAATGTCGTTTTCTACAATGTGAATATTATCGCTCGGTGTAACAACCAATAATTGCAAATGAAGTTGCTTGCAAAGCGTTATCAGATAGCGGGCTTTATCTTCGTCTTGTGCCTTAAACGCTTCATCAATTGCTATAAAACGGAATGATTTTGGCTCTAATCCTTGATTATTATTTGTTAAGCCAAACTGATAAGCGATGGCTGAGCCTAAAATTGTGTATGTGAGTTGAGCTTTTTCACCACCAGAAAGTTGACCCATTGCTTCATACGTTTTAAACTTCTGATTATTTTCTTTGTAAAACTCTTCCGCTTTATAAGTGAACCAAGAGCGAACGTCCATTACTTTTTTACGCCATTCTTCTTTATCTAATTTTTTTATAAATGGGTGAATGTGATTATTGAAATGGTACTCTCTTCCTTCAATTGTTTTTTCCATTTGATAAACATTAGGAACGGCTTCTTCTAAAAGCTTTCTAAACTCTTTCACTTCATCACTTATTTTATTGGGTGCTACAAGTTGGATGTACGTTTGAGGCTTGCTTTTAAAATCAATTTCCTTCAGAGAATCGTTCAAATGCTTGATGTTCTCTTTGATTGAATCTGACCAGTTTTCGAAAAACATTCTGAAATCACCCACTTTGTTGGTAATGGTTTCCTGCAAATAATCGTTGAATTTCTTTTCAAATTTTGGAAGATTGTCTTTTTCTAATCTTTCTAAAAATCTTTGATATTCGCTGATTAAATCTAAATTGGTAGAATCGGGCAATGAATTCACATCAGAACGCCAATCCTTAAATTTATTTAGAATTTCTTCTGATGGTTGTTTAAAGGTGTTTATTTTAATTATTACTTCTCTTTCGCTTTGTTGTTTTAGATTTTTTAGTTCAGTTTCTCTTCTTGATAAATCCTTTAGAAAATCGGATTGTGTTGTCTTGATATTGTGAAATTCTATATTTAAAAGTTCAGAATTGGCATTTTCAAACTCAACAATGTCTGCAATACCCGTAATCTGGATTGTCTTTTCATTTCCCTCTATTTCTCCTTCAATAATTTCAATATCCTTTCCCTTTCTAAAAATCTCTTGACTTTTATTGAAAATATCTACATCCGAAACTTGTTTTAAATTTATTTGGACATTATTCAGTTGTTCTTGTAATTTTTTTACTCGGTCGTTGGTTTTTTCTAAATCAGTTTTCTGTTTTTCTTTTTCAAGAATATCTTGAGCATTGATTTGCCAGTTTATATCATCGTATTTATCAAATTTTGAAAACAGATTATGACATTCATCCCTGTATATTCCTAAATTTTTTATTTCGCTATTTTTACTTGTAATAGCTTTCCTATTAACAGTTTGCTGATTTTGCAGATTGACTAATTCATTCTTTAGAGCCGCAATTTTTTCTTTGTTATCCCAGCCCAGAACAAAGTTTTCTTTTTTCGTGATATGTGGACGGTCATCCTTTTCGTGCTTCCCTTTTTTAAATTTAATTAGTCCGCTTTGGGTTATTGCCATTTCCGAATAAGGCTCAAATTCGGTAAGATTATCTACGCAAACAAAATCAAATTGATTCTGTAAATAATCTTCAATCCATTCATAATATTGCGTTTTGGGCTTAATTTCAATTTTATTTATTATAGATTTATCGCTTATGTTTTTGTTCTGAAAATTTTTGAGATAGTTTTCTTCATACTTATCATACCGAATTCTACCTCTCAAATTATTGCTGTTTACATATTCGTTTACTTTTGAGTAATATTTCGGAGGAACAATCAATCGCAGAGCAAAATTGTGAAGCACTTTTTCGATGGAAGATTCCCAATTCATTTCTTCTTCTTTTACTTTGATGAGTTCTCCAATGAATGGAATTTCTTCCTTGTTAGCACCAATATATTCAATAA
>DAONDV010000035.1:0-3223 GCA_035402745.1 Minisyncoccota bacterium | reverse complement strand
ATATTTCTTGCTTTTCTTCGTCTGTAAAATCATTTGACGATAAACCTTTCCCGTCTATTTTATCTACCTTCGTATTCAACAACATAGCCGTAGCGATATCCCCTACATAAACAGTAACGGAAAATTTGTCAAATGATATTTGCTCTATAATTTGCTCTGCCATGTCTTTTTTGTTATAAAAATATTTAGAAGGAATGTCATACTGTATTGCTTTTCTCCTCTTTTATAAATCATATTAACAAAAACATCACCGTACATCTGTGCTGTCATCTCATTTGTTATCGTAAAATTAATTTCAGAGGCGGAAATATTCAATGTTAAATCATTTTTTGGAAAATTAGATGTCCAAACAACGCCTTTTATTTCATCAAAAGAATCAAATCCAGTGATTGAAATATCTGTTCCTGAATTAAATTTTAATGTTACATCAATATCTGAAAACGGGTCATATTTTATACTTTCGCTCATAAATAATCAATTTTAAATGTTCTACCTGTTTTTTTATCGAAATATGGTACGTTAATAGTTTGAAGATAGTCGACACATTCATCCCACAAAGTACCAGCAATTTCCAAATATCTATCCTCCTGATTTTTTATTTCGTCCTTTGAAATTCTTTGAAAGCCATCTCCTGTATGTTCTACCAATCCGCTGAATGTGTCATTGATATATGAGCTTCTCACATATCTCGCATATAGCAAAAAACAACATACTGTTTTTAATCCTGAAAAAGTATATGTTTTACCACCTTTTTCATAATTTCCACCTTCAAGCAAAAGCGAATATGATGAAAGATTTCTTTTTACCTCTTGATAAAATTCAAAGCCTAAATATTTTTGAATGTCGTTTGCTTCAACCTCAAGTTGAAGTTGACCGAATTTATTAGTATTATTTTTATCAAGCGGTTTGATTGCTTGCTGCTCCGCTATTGTCCATAGTGCCATTTTCCTGTGTATATGTTAATTCTTCAATTTCAAAATCTTTATTGTCAAAAAGACCATCCGCAAAATTACTAAAAATTTCCTGATACCATTGTGAGATTGATTTTCTTACATTTTTTAATTCGCTGTTGTAAATAGAGAATGCAGCTTTCATCGCCTCACCGCTTTGTCCAAACATTGCCGCTTCTTGTTGCTCTATCAAAATACTCGGAATATTCCAAAATGATTTTCTGATATTATTTGATGTTGTTTTTTCGTATGTTTCAAACAACTTGTCATTAATATTTTGCTCTAATTTTTGTATTTGAAAATTGCCACCTTTCATCAAATCCCCATCTTCTGTAAATTGAGCTTCTGCCATCAAAATTGAGCTGTCAAACTCTCCGCTTTCAAATCTCTTTAAAGTACGTTTAAACTCGTCTTGCTCAGCCTGATTATTAAAAGCTGTGTGATAAAGAATGTATTTTGCAAAGAACCCTTTCCTCAATTCACTGTTTTTAAATGATTTTATTTGCGATTCCGTGTCTGCATCTTCGATTGAAGGGTCTATCTGAGATAGAGGATATATATACTCATCGTCAAGTAGTAACATCGCTATTTGACCTTTATACCCTCTTTTAAATTGACTTTCTACGACACGCTCATCTGGATTATATATGTTAATCTTCTCAACATCGTTAATATTAAATTTCAATTCGGGTTTTTTATCCCAGTTGTAGTAATAATGAATAAATCCGCTATAATTTTCACTGTCTTTCTTACCAAATCTACAATTCCGATACGGCATTGGCTTTACTCCACATTTTTTATAGAGGGCATTATATTGTACATTCAAGGAAGCTGCATTTTGTCTCGAAATAGAGTGAGCCGTTTGTCTTAAGAGGTCATAAAGTGTAATTTTACCATTAATATCTTCAAAAATAACTACATCGTTTAATGATTTATCTTTGAATCCGTTGCCAATTATGAATGTTTTTGCCTTATTTGCTGCTGCTTTAGCCGTTACACTATTGTTTATTATTCGCTCAACCCGTTGAGGGTAGCAATTATCCGCCCCGTTATTAAAAATACCTGTTGTTTTATCGTATTTTACAACATTTCTACGTATTATCTCATTTATATGTAGCTTCATTTTATATTATTTTGTTCATTTTTGCATGAAATTGTCAATATTCCAGCCATATTTTATAGCAAAATTCTTAAAAATATCGAAATTTTGACCTGCTAAAAAGCCCTTTTCTTCCTCTGTAATATCTTTTTTGCTGTAATAACACCCATTATAGTAGAATTTATCGTTCATATCATCGTTTTTTTTATCAAAATGATTACGAACAACACGTAAGTAGTTTTTTAACTGACAATCACAAGCGGATGGCTGACCTCCAGTTAATTTCATCCATTCTTTTACCACTATTCTAATAAAAACCCCGACCCGTAGAATTTCGGCATCGGGGTTCTTCAAAACTTCTTCGATAGTCATTTTGACTACATTAAACTGTTTCTGTAGCGACTAAAGCGGCTAATGTAGTTGCAAAATTTGTATTCCAAAATACGTATTCAGAATATTCCTCGCCCTGTCCTGCAACTGTGCTAAATTCAATGTCTGTTGTTCCGTTATTGTCGTTAGCTTTTTTTGCCTGTGATTTTTTCCAAAGTCCATTTGTTACTCCATACGCCAAAAAACATCCTTCTTCTTGTAATCCGTTTTTTTGGACGATAACAACAATGTCATCTACTTTGTCAAGATTCGCTTTTTCGGCTGCTGTTGCTGCCCATGTTTTTATTGAGAAAGTGTGCGTAAAAGTAGTCGGAAGTCCGTCAGCCACAACTGCTTCGTAACCCGCATTCATAAAATCGCTAAATCCTTCCGCCGTAAATGATGTCTTTCCACTCACTCTCGTAATAGCAGATATCGCATTTGTTGTTTTAGTCAAAGATGCAATCTCTGACCGGTTAAAAATCCACGCTTTTGGTCTAAGCCCTTTAACGGGCGGTTTGGAACAGTCGTTTATTATGTCGGCTGTTAGTAAATTTGTACAAGCCATATTTTTATTTGTTTTTAGTTAAAATTTTATATAATTCTAAATCATTTTCTTTTATCTCTAAAAGTTTATCCTTGTCAATTTCAGAGTGTATGTATTCAACTCCTTTTCTGACCGTGATAATTCCGTTATTTTTTTTTGCTGCCATATTATGCTGTATAAGTAATAGTCCAACCTGCTGCAACTAATTCTGAATAATAGCTGTTAGATAGAGTAGACCACGTTGATTTTGATGCACTT
>DAONDV010000034.1:0-3231 GCA_035402745.1 Minisyncoccota bacterium | reverse complement strand
AAGATTGGTATGAAGTTGAAAATACAGACACCAAGCAAAAAGAAATAAAATGGACGGATCATAAAAGTCAGGATGCAATGAATGAAGCGGGAGTGAAAGGGAATTATCTTGGCGAAGCTGTCGTTCATTTTCAGGGAAGTAATGATGAAAAATTAGGAGAAGATGGAACATTAACAGGAGAAGGTGCAAATCCAGCTCAGGTTACTATTTATGGTGTAAATGGAGCTGATGATATAAAAACCTATAATGGAATGACAACTCCTAAAAGCAGTGATTATTCTACCTTAAATGAGGGGGATTATCAAGCTTATTATCAAGATATGGCAAGTTCCGTATATGGAACTGCTGGTGCAAAGGCAAAAGGCATCTCTACTGCTTTAACTTATCGTCTAAAATCAATAGATGGGAAACCACTTAGGGGCACAAAAAATGATCAAAATGTTACAATGGATGGGGTCTTTTTTCATAGAACAGATTGGAATGGAAAAGCGACAAATACATCTAAAGGATGTCCTACTGTAGATGGTCGTAGCTGGAGAAATGTGGAAAAACAGTTAGGAAAATCTATGAACATACGCATTAGAATATCCAGGTAATAAATAATGAAAAAAATTATTCTATTATTTTGTTTATTTGCCATATTTGTAGACCTTGAATTATTGGGACAATATAATATAGAAGCATTTACTCATCCGCTGTCTGATATTAAACAAAAATCTTCAATATATTTTGCTCCAAATGTGTATTATAGAGAACTTAAATCTGATACCGAGGCAGGATGGATAGTAATTATCAAACGAAAAACAGGCAATTATTTTCAAATTGACATTGAAGATTTAAAACTTTATGATATATGGATTCATCTAGGAGATGTAGGTACTGTTGTGCAAAATTACGATTCCATTCCCATCCCTATTTATATTCAACCTGATACAACATCCTTTAAATCCAGATACATTTACGAAAGTTGTATTGGTTTAATATACGATCTTTCAGATAATTTTCTTTTTTTACGAATTATCAACGAAAATGAATGTTATTTTGGTTGGGTTGAACGAAAATATTTGTGTGGAAGCCCATATACTACATGTCCTTAAATAAAAAAGTAAAAATTATCTAACAGCCTGCATTAGTGGGCTGTTTTTGGTTACAGGATGCTTCTATGTTTGTTTCTTTTAATAAAAGCATCAATCAGGGTTTTGACGACATCCTTATCGTGTTCGGTCATCTGTTCAATGGTTTTAAATTGGTTAAGGAGTTCCTTATCGGTAAGGGTATTTTTTACGAGATCATCGGAGTTACCGTTCATCAAAAAATCGGAAGTAACTTCGAGGGCATTGGCTAACTTGGCCAACACATCAGCAGATGGAAACGTTCCTTTTTCTTCGTATCTACCAATTTGGGAGAAGTGTACTCCAATTAAACCCAAACATCACAAAAATTATGTAATAGGCAGGTTTAGTTTGTCTAATAAGGTCTGAGTTTTCTTTGTGATTTCGGCGTTGTGCCATGTTCCGTTGATTTTAACCTTCTTGATTTCTATAAAGAATTTGATAATATTATATTAACCCAAATTAAAAGCGAGCAAAAAATTACCTCTAACCACCTCATTTTCAAAAATAATTCCTATCTTTGCCCTCAAATTCGTTTCGCTATGAAAAGCACAAAAAACGATAAAATTAAAGAAATAAACATCACTCCGTCGCACGGGCGTTCGCGCGGGAAAACCACCGCACAGTACGTACAGCATTTGTGTTACTTGCCCTTTGGCGAAAGTTTTGTTGACCAACGCGTTACTAACTACGAAGGTTCGCGCTACACCTTCTCCGGCAAAGAACGCGACAGCGAAACGGGTTACAGTTACTTCGGCGCGCGGTACTATTCTTCGGATTACAGCATCTGGCTGAGCGTGGATCCGCTGAGTGATAAGTACCTGAGTATGTCGCCGTACATGTATTGCGGGGGGAATCCGGTGCGGCTGGTGGATGTGGATGGGAGAGAAATTTGGATAAAGGATGGAAATACCAAGTATCAATACAAGAATGGTTCCCTATACGACAAAAACGGGATAGAAGTGCCCCCCAATGAAAACAGCTATGCAGCAAAAGTACTAAATAACCTAAATAAGTTAGCGAACTCAAAAAATAAAAGGATTCTAAGTCATTTGAGTGATTTAGAAAAAAGTAAACATATTCATACGATTTCATGTAGAGCTGAATTTACAATTAATTTTGCGACACCTACAAATAAAGATGATATAAAAATTCCTGCTAAAGGTTCTGGCTCCAACATTTATTATAACCCTACTATTACATTTGATTATCCGGATGGCTCAGATAATTATGCTCCAGCAACTTTAGCACATGAATTATTAGGGCATGCATGGGACTATGATCAGGCCAAATATACTGATGAACGGATAGAAAATGGACTAAAATTAACAGAAATCAATGCAATAAATATCGGAAATATCATTTTACGCGAGAATAATAAAAACCCCCGAAGCCAATACGGAGTATCCCAGAACGACAATGTTAAATGGATGACAATTCCTGAAGAGTATCTTGATAAATATTTTACCCCATGACAAATCATCTAAAATTAATAGTATTTACAATAATTCTATCTACCACCTCTTTTAGCAATTTCGCTCAGCGACAATCGCTAAATTTTGTCGCCAATTTGCAAGAGGACATGGGATTGGATTCTATGGTTTATTATTGTAAATTTTTTGATTTCGGAGATGATTGCTTAGCAATTTTCCTTCCAATATTTCTTGAGTCTCCCATCTATTCTGGTTATGCACTCACAAAACAAAATGAATTTGTAGATTTTTACATTCGCTACATCCTAAATTCAGACTTTTCGCATATTACTCAAGACGATTATGTTGAAGCATGCAATGCTTTTGGGAACTGTGTATTACAAAAAGACACATTGATAATAAGTTCAGATATAAGCTCTGACTATATTGCAAATACTCTATTTCAATATTATTTTATAAGAAGTTATTATGACTGTACCTTAGTATCAGACACAAATCTCCACAATAGGAAATTGATAAGGAAATTGTTTTCACATGATAGGATCTTTAAACAAACCAGCTATGAGAATTGGGTTCAGAATGTATGTGAATTATTTAAGTATGGTTATATCACTTTCGCTTCTTGGTGTGCAACAAATATGATGGATATACGCTTAATAGATCCTTATGCGCTGAAAGAAGTTGTC
>DAONDV010000033.1:0-3278 GCA_035402745.1 Minisyncoccota bacterium | reverse complement strand
ACGTACTACCGGTATACTACAGCCCGTTAAACAAGATCACAACAACTAAGCCTTAATCATCAATTAAACCACAATCCGCCATTCGCCACCCGACAAAGGCGGGATTTAACCCTTTATACATTGTATTTTCTTTTGATGCTTTCGTCAATTTCTTCCTCCAATTCACTCTTCTTGTTTCTCGCTTGTTCTGAGATATTTTCCAATTCCTTATCGGAAAGTTTAGTCAACTCTTTAGCTCGATTACTTAAATATTCTTTATCATTTTTATTAGGATCGTCCAACACTTCTTCCAAAAGAGCATTTAAAATCCAACCAATCTTGGGACCGGATTTTACTCCAACCAAATCCATTAAATCATTTCCACGCAACTTCATCATTTTAGGCTGAATGGGATCGCGAGAAACTCTTTCAATCATATAACGCAAATGCTGCAAACGATATGGAGAAATTTTAGGCAAACCGGAACCACTTCTATCCGCTTCACGCAAACGCAACAGATCAGCCATATTCTCCGCGCCAACATTACTAATCAATCTTCTAACTCCGGCATCGGTCACTTCGTTGGTATTATAAAAAAAGAAATGCCAGCGAACTAAAAGCCCAACTTTTTCAACGACTTTCTTAGGAAAGTGCAATCTATCCATAATTCTCAAGGTCATTCTACCTCCTACTTGTTCATGAGCCTTAAAGCTTGCCTCCAACCCCTCGCCTTTTTTAGTCGCGGGTTTAGCGATATCGTGAAATAAAGCTGCTAAACGAGTTTCTAAATTAAAATTATTCTTCACGGCATAATCCAAAGTCAAAAGATTGTGTTCAAAAACAGTAAGCTCATCATATTTTATATGGCTCTTTTTTTGTTTGGTTACCCCCACTACACCGATACCATCGCGCAATTCCGGCACAACGAATCTTAACAATCCCAACTCTTCCATTTTGCGAATACCAAAAGAAGCGTTGTCCGACATAATAATCTTCTCAAATTCATCTCTAATTCTTTCTTTGGAAACAAACTCTAGCGTAGCGGATAATTTTTTAATAGCCTGTTCCGTTTCTTCTTCAATAACAAAACCCAAAATAGAAGCAAAACGCACGGCACGCATTAAACGAAGAGCGTCTTCACCAAATCTTTTCTCCGCTTCTCCCACGGTGCGAATAACTTTATTTTTCAAATCTTTTTGACCATCAAACAAATCAATTACTTTCCATTCTTTGCCATCCAACTTCAAAGCCATAGCATTAACGGTAAAATCACGACGACTTAAATCATCTTCTAATTTTTCGGCGAAACGCACTTCATCGGGATGACGTTTATCCGTATATTTTCCCTCCAAACGATAAGGAGTGATTTCGATTATTTTTAAAGATTTTTCTTCGGAATTGGTAACTATCGAAACAGTACCAAAATTATTCTCATAAAAAGTAGAGAAATTTTTAGCATCGTCGATTGAAGTTTCTGCTTCGCTTTGAGAAAATACTTTTTGAATTTGTTCGGGGGTGGCATTAGTAGTCACATCCCAATCCTTGGGTTCTTTTCCCATCAATGAATCTCTCACACAACCACCAACAAAAAACGCCTCAAATCCGGCTTTTTCCATTTTTTCCAAAACAATTTTTGCTTCCTTGGGAATTTTCATGATATTTCTATCTTATCTTAAATCCTCAATATTTTCAATTAAAAATAAAACCCCGATTTTTAAAAAATCGGGGTTACTTCCAAAGCGCTTGTGTTTCTTTTATGGCTGCTTTCAAATCATCATCACTGCAATCTCTATGCAAAAATCCTCTTACTAAAATTGAGCCTTTAAAACTACTATTAATTATTAAAACAGGAATATGGGGAATTTTTTCCAAATGACAACATCCAAGATTATCACAAATAAAAAGAATAATACCCTTTTCTTCCTTAATTTTTGGCAATACCCATTTTTCAAAACAAATATTGGAAAGGACCTCACAAGTAAATCCCAACCCATTCAATCTCTCACAAAAATCATGAACCAAATAAGGATGTTCCGAGAAAAGCCATACTCTCATTACTCACCTCACGCATTATTCTGTTAAGATCCTATATTAATTATATCTCTTTTCCCAAAATTGAAAAGGGAAGAGAAAGATGCTAAAATGCGTTTAATTGCCTCTGTAGCTTAATGGATAAAGTAACGGTCTTCGAAACCGTTGATGAGGGTTCGATTCCTTCCAGAGGCACAATCAATTTATTGATTATGCGAAAATGAGAAGCCCGTAATAATATGTGAGTTTAAGCAGGGGGGGGCGTCTAGCGGTCAGCGAAAAAAATTTCTATCAGGAATATTTATAAACGATTCCCTGCCTACCGGCAGGCAGGCTTCCAGAGGCACGAAAATAAATCATGAAACAAGAAACAATAATAAAAATATTTGTAACCTTGATCATCATTATCGTTGGCAGTCTTTCTATTTACTACGCCTTTAAAGAAAATCCCTTAGCCAATACCCCTGGCATTTCCCTTCCTCCTATGCCCAGCATTAATTTGGGCATCGCTAATTATGAAAATAAAAATTTAGGAATAAAATTTTCCTATCCTGAAGAAACTTTACAACTCTCCGAATCAGAAAATAATGTCAATTTAAAAAGCAGATATTTTGTAGATGCAGATATGTCTGGCATCCCGGGTAATGAAAAAATTCACTATTTTGGCTTTGATTTTTCATTAAAAAAATTACCTGCTTTTGAAGCAATTAAACAAGAATTGCCGTTTGTGATAAGTACAACTTTTCCCAATAATAAGCTAGAAGATTTTCAAGACAGCGAGGGATTCGCGGAAAAAATTACCATTGTCCAAAAAGAATCTTATTCTTTTTTACTAGGGATTGAGGGAGTCAACATTCAATATGTTTTTATTCCTAAAAACGAAAATGAAACTTTATTAATCAAATTCATGTATATTGGCCAATTCCTTAATCCGGAAATATCCGAAACAGACCAAAGATCCATTTTTGAATTTATAATAAACACATTGGAATTTATTTAAAAAAATGATGATGAGATAAGAAGTGCCTATCTTATTCAATCACATAAATCACTCCCCCGGCTAACTTACTATCGTATATTATCCGAAGGGGTAAATGAAAACGTAAAAACTCCGCCAATGGCGGAGTTTTTGCTAAATTTATAAATCCTAAGAGATTCGCTCATGAAACCCCTAAAAATCACCTTAAATAAAAAGTGCCCCGTGAAGGATTCGAACCTTCGACCAATCGCTTAAGAGGCGAGTGCTCTACCAGCTGAGCTAACGGGGC
>DAONDV010000032.1:0-4061 GCA_035402745.1 Minisyncoccota bacterium | reverse complement strand
GTGGTGTAGTAGATTTATGTCATTGTATTGTTAAAGCGGGAAAACTTTTGTAGAGTAAATAGCGTGAAATATAAAATAAAAAAATGAAGACATTTATTAAGAAATATTGGCCGTTGATTATTTTATTGGTATTTTTTGGTTGTTTATTTTGGAATTTGCTTTCCAGTCATATGTTGCAACAAAAAAATGACGGTTTATACTCCGGCGGTTCCGCTTGGGGCGATCTGGCTTTGCATGCAACGTTATCGTCTAGTTTTTATGAAAAAGGATTGGCCGATACTTTAAAAAATTATCCCATTTATTCCGGAGAAAAAACACGTTATCCATTTCTAATGGATTATATTACAACGTTGCTAATGAAAATGGGGTTAAGCGTTCAGGCCAGTTTAATTTATCCAAGTTTTGTATTTATTCTTTGTTTTATCGCAATTTTTTATCTTTTAGCTCAAAAAATGACTAAGAGTCGTTTGGCTGCTTTTTTTGCTCCGTTGATTTTCTTTTTTAACGGTACGATTTTCAGTTTGCAATATTTTTGGCAAGATTTTAAACAAAGCGGATTAGATTTTTTTGATTTCTTGGGGAAAATGACCAAAGAATATGGGCATTTAGCCGATTATAAGATTCATTTTTCTAATATTATTGCTGATTATATTTTACCTCAACGCGCTATTATTTTGGGACTTTTAGTCGGTGTAATAGCGATTTATTTTTTGTGGCAATATTGGAACAGCAAAGAAACAAAAAAATTGGTTTACGCGGGTGTAATTACCGGATTTTTGCCAATTATTCACACTCATACTTTTATTTCCATTATTTTTATAGCTTTTGGGTTGGGATTGATAGAATTAACTGAGCATTGTAAAAATTTCAAACAAATTATTGTTCGTTGGCTTTATTATGTAGTGCCGGCTGGCATAATTGCCTTGCCCTTTGTTTTCTGGTTGTTTCCAAGTGGGAGCGAGGGGTTTTTCAAATTTAGTTTTGGTTGGATGCATGATGAAGAATTTATTTTA
This sequence comes from Minisyncoccota bacterium, assembly GCA_035402745.1. Taxonomy (GTDB): domain Bacteria; phylum Patescibacteriota; class Minisyncoccia; order UBA6257; family JAAZHW01; genus DAONDV01. Next base: position 3,048 of record DAONDV010000032.1, on the reverse strand, counting down.
TGGTTTTGGATTAAAAATCTCGGAGTGTATATTTTAGCTTTTATTGCCGGTTATTTGGTGAGTGAGAAAAAAATTAGAAAATTTTATTGGGCATTTTTAGGATTATTCGTTATTACTAATATTTTTGTTTTTCAACCGCATTATTACGATAATATGAAAATAATGCTGTGGTGGTTTTTGTTAAGCGCGATTTTAACCGGCGGATTCTTCTCTTATTTAAAAAATAAATTTGGCAAAAAGGGATATATTTTGATTGCGGCATCGTTTTTGTTGTTGATTCCTACCGGTTTTTTGTCCGTTTACCGTGAAACTTATGTAAGTTGGTTGATGTTTTCCAATGAGGATATTGCTTTGGCTAATTTTGTAAAGAGCAATACGGAAAAAGATTCTTTGTTTTTGACCTCGGATAAACATAATAATCCGGTTACTTGTTTGGCGGGTAGAGATGTGGTGATGGGTTATAGGGGGTGGTTGTGGACTCACGGTATTAATTATAGAGAAAGGGAGGGGGATGTTATGAACATTTACATGGCTGATGTTGGATATGAAAAATTATTGGATAAATATGGAATTGATTATATTCTTTTGGAAAGAGATAAAATGAAAGATTTTAATATAAATTATGGATATTATCAGACTCAAAGTAAATTTCAGCCTATTTACGAGAGTTCTAATTATTTGCTATTTAAAGTTGGTCGTTAATGTAATATAATATAAATATATGTTGTATTTAGGAACGGATCATAGAGGTTTCGAGTTAAAGGAGCAGATTAAAAAATTTCTTCAGGAGCAAGGGATTGTTTTTGAGGATTTGGGTAATCAGCAATTAGAGCCTGAGGATGATTATACTGATTTTGGTTTAGCCGTGGCAAAAAAAGTGGCGGAAAATCCAGAAGAAAATCGGGGCATTTTGCTTTGTGGATCCGGTATTGGTATGAGTATTATCGCTAATCGTATCAAGGGTGTGCGAGCCGGTCTGAGTTTATCTCCTTGGATGGCAGAACATGGTCGTCAAAATGAAGATATCAATGTTTTGGTGTTGGCTTCTAATATAAGCGATTTAAAAGTTAGTCAGGATATTATTCAAACATTTTTGAATACGACTTTTTTGTCGGAAGAAAAGTATATTCGCCGCAAAAAAGAGTTGGATAATTTTTAAATTATGAAATTAATCCCTGCTATCAACGAACAAGTATTTGAAGAAATAAAAAAGAAAATGGAAATTATCGCCCCTTTTACGGATTGGGTGCAAATTGATGTTAGTAATAATACTTTTTCTCCTCATGTTACTTGGGATAATCCTCAAGATTTGCTTTCTTACCAAACTTCTTTGGAAGTGGAGGTGCATTTGATGATTGATGATCCGGAGAATGTTTTAGAGCAATGGTTGAAAATACCCAGTGTTAAAAGAGCGATTATTCATTATGAATCCACGGAAAATATCGATAAAAATATTGAAATTGCTCAAAGATGTGGTAAAGAATTGGGGTTGGCTATTAATCCAGAAACTGGTTGGGAATTATTAACCAAATATTTGGATAGGGTTAATTTTATTCAATTATTGGCTGTTAATCCGGGGTTGGCCGGGCAGGATTTTAATTTAAAAATTTTGGGGAAAATAAGAACTTTGAGAGACTACAAGAAAAATGTTATTATAGAAATAGATGGTGGAGTAAATTTGAATGTGGCGAAGCTGGTGAAGGAAGCCGGGGCTGACATTATTAATTCTAGTAGTTTTATTTTCAAGAATCCCGATATCTCGGGGATTATAAAAGCATTAAAAGATATTTAAATATTTTATTGAGATGATGAAAAAAAATATTATTAAATATATTCTGGGTAGCATTTTTTTTGTGTTTTTGATGCTGTTTGATTCTGTTTTTGCGGCCGGACCCGTTGCTATGCCGCCTTCTGATTTAATAACTAGTTTAGACGGCAATGTTAAAATCGGAGTAAGCTCTCTCTATGGAGGCGCTATTACATATTATAAGGATTCAAGAATATCCGACAATACGGTCGCTAATGGCAATATTATAGATTATTCTAATGCCGGAACTTTGTTTACAACGGCTATTTGGACTTTGCCAGTTAATGAACAGGAGCGTCAGTATTGTTCAGATAATAATAAAGTTGGGGGAGTTTGTTCTAATACCCTTCCTTTTAATAATCCTACTCAAGGAGGATATCTTGGAGATGGTTGGGCGGGTAATCCCAATTCAACTTCGGTAGTTGTTCTTAATAATAAAATTTATATTTCTTATAGAGCGGTAAATTATAATTATGGTTATAGTCCAACAGTAAAACCTTTGACAAGCGCCAATAAGAATGAATGGCAAACTGATTTTTGGGGAGATATAGAAATATCATTTCATCCAATCTTAAAAGATGTGGTAGTAATTGATTCAAAAATTACTTATTGCAAAGATATGAATTCCGGTTGCGCCAATAAAACGATTACTACTCAAGATAATCAATTGTCTACTCTTTTTGCGGCCGGATCTTCTCATCCTAATGCTAGTTTTAGAGGACCATACACAAAAAGTGCTTATTATAAAGATGATGTAGGGATACAATATAATACCAGCGATTCAGTCACGGCTTATAATAATTTGGAAAATTGGACGGCTCTTTTGCAAAATTCCAATAATGGTATTGGTGTTTCCGTTTATAATTATAAACCGATTGATAATAATCGATTTGGTTATTCTCTCGGTAACTGGCCGTCAATTTCTGCCATTCAACCGGAATTGAATAAATTTGATTATTACGGTCTTAGTCGAGTGGCAACAGATATTGTTAGATATGAATTTCAGCCCGGTGGGTGGTATAAGTTTAGAACATATGTGGCTACCGGAGATATAAATAAAATTAGATGGGATTTATTGAGGGCACAAAATCCAGATTTTTCCGGGAACATCTCCGAGAATGTTAACGGATCCGTTGATCTTTTTTCTTGTAATGGATTTTCCGGTTGGGCAAGAAACACACAAAATTTAGCGGAAAAATTAAATATGAGAGCGGATATTAGTGTTTATGATGATTCGACTT
>DAONDV010000031.1:0-4264 GCA_035402745.1 Minisyncoccota bacterium | reverse complement strand
TAACCCAACAAAAAGCCAATAAATTCGGATCATTTTTATCTTTACGCAAATCTGGCCTATCAGTGCCGTATTTTTCCATAGACTCTTTATAAGAAATGCGCGGAAAAGGCACTTCCTGAATTTTTTTCTCCGGATAAAGTTTAGTAATAACTTCTATTAGAAGCTTCTCATTCAGCTCCATAACATCTTCCCTTTTAACAAAACTCATCTCTACATCAAACTGAGTAAATTCTGGTTGACGATCTCCCCTAGTATCTTCGTCTCTAAAACATCTGGCCAATTGAAAATATCTCTCAAAGCCAGCTACCATTAATAATTGTTTATATTGTTGCGGTGATTGAGGCAAAGCATAAAAAGTTCCCCTGTGTAAACGTGAGGGCACCACATAATCACGAGCTCCCTCCGGAGTAGATTTGGTCAAAACCGGCGTATCAATCTCCACAAAATCATTTTCCGTCATAAAATTTCTAATAAACTGATTGACTTGATGACGTTTCCTGATATTTTTTTGCAATCTTTGGCGACGCAAATCCACATAACGATATTTCAAACGACTATCTTCTCCGATTTCTGTTCCATCTTTATCAATTGCAATAGGTAAAGTTTTGGCTTGATTCAAAATTTCCAAACCCAATGCTTCTATTTCTACAGTACCGGTAATAAGTTTATCATTAATCATTCCTTTGGGTCGTTCGTTTACTTTTCCTTTCAATTCAATCACCCATTCTCCCCTTAAATCTTTAGCTTTGGCATAAACATCGGCATTACTCGGCAAAAAAACCACCTGACAAATTCCGGTTCTATCTCGCAAATCAATAAAAATTAATTTGCCATGATCGCGTCTTGTATCTACCCAACCTTTTAAAATTACTTCTTCTCCTTTTTTATTTACAATGTCTTTAATCAAAGTTCGCATAGTTTTAATTTAATTTTTCTTCAAAATATTTCTCTAAATCTTCGATTTTAATTCTTTCTTGTTTAGTAGTATCGCGATCACGAACAGTTACCGCTTCATCTTCCAAGCTGTCAAAATCAACAACAACAAAATATGGAGTGCCGATTTCGTCTTGAGAACGATAACGTTTACCGATATTTCCCCTATCATCCCAAACGCAATTCCACTTCTTCTTTAAATTGCCATAAATTTCACGCGCTTTCTCCGCCAATTTTTCTTTATTGCCCAAAAGCGGAGCCACAGCAATCTTATAAGGCGCCATATTAGGCTTTAATTTCAAAACAATTCTCTTGTCGTCGCCTTCCCCTTCTTCGCAATAAGCCTCGGATAGCAAAGCCAATAAAGTTCTATCAACGCCGAAAGTCGGCTCAATTACATGCGGAATATACTTTGTTTTAGTGGTGTCATCAAAATATTCCATAGATTGACCAGAAGCTTTTTGATGTTGAGTTAAATCATAATCGGTTCTATAAGCAACGGCCCAAAGCTCTTCATACTCTTCGCTGAATGGAAATTTATATTCCATATCAATAGTACGCTTGGAATAAAAAGCTAAATCATCTTTCTTGATTTCATCATCATAAAAATTATTTTTATTCAAACCTATTAAATCGGCAAAACCATGTATATAATTCACCCAATCTTCAAAAATTTTATTCCAATCGGAATCGGGGGAAATAAAATATTCAATTTCCATTTGTTCAAATTCCAAAGTCCTGAAAATGAAATTACCGGTAGTAATTTCGTTTCTAAAAGCCTTGCCCATTTGACCAATGCCAAAAGGAACTTTTTTATTATTAGAATTTAAAACATTCTTAAAATTAACAAAAATATTCTGAGCTGTTTCTCCTCTCAAATAAGCTATTTGTTGATCATTTTCAACCGGTCCAATAAAAGTTTTAAAAAGCAAACTGAATTGTTTTTCTTCGGTTAATTCTCCTTTGCAATCCGGACATTTTTTAATATCTTTTAATTTATCGGCGCGAAAACGATGATGGCATTCTTTGCATTCTACCAATGGATCTTTGAAATTTTTAATATGCCCACTAGCTTCCCAAACCTTAGCGCTGGAAATAATTCCGCCATCAATACCAACCATATCTTCTCTATCTTGAACAAAATATTTCCACCAAGCGTGTTTGATATTATTTTTCAACTCCACACCCAATGGACCATAATCATAAGTATTGGCCAATCCACCATAAATATCGGAACCGGGGTAAACAAAACCCCTTCTTTTACAGAGGCTAACTATTTTCTCCATTTTTCCATCTTCTTTTTTCATAGCATTTAAATTATATAGCCAAAACAACACAAAATCAAATCCCGCTCATCAAAGACAAGCGGGATAAAACAAACAAATATCGATAACTCAAATACATCTGTTTATTGCACCACCTTCCCCTCTCCATATTTCACAGTTGTATCATTTTTTAATTCTGAAGTAATTTGCCCTACAGATATTTCTAAATCGCTACCGATAAAATCATCTTTGGCATTAAGAGTAGTGGGGCCCAAAAGTTTCATATTTTCTCCTATTTGATTCAAAGATGGAGTGGCAGCAATTTGAAAAATCGCTTCTCTAGCCGGCAAAGCAATACCCGTAGTAGCCGGCAATTTAGGAATTTCCCAAATCACTTCTCCGGTTCGTTCGTTATATTTCGGAGCTGACTCGCCATAATTTCCCGCCACTTGTCCGGTCCAAGAAACACCTTGCGGCAATACCGCGCGAATCACCACATTACTTAAATCATCGGAATAATTTACTACTTTCCAATGAATAGTGAAATTAGTAGACTTACCCACGGTCAAAGGTAAAGTACCCTTATTAACAATACCGGAATTAGCATCGCGAAAATATGCCAAAGCCACCAAATCAGCTTTACCGGCAACTTTAGAAATAATTTCCGTTACACCGGTTGTTTTCAATGAATTAGTGTTAGGCGCTACACTTGGAGATTCTAACTGCGCCTGCACCTTTATGGTGAAATTTTTATCATTCAATTTTTTAATTGCAAAGGTGTCCTTTAAACGCACTTTAAAAGTCACAGACCCACTATCCCCTCGATTGATCAATCTCAAAGCCGATGTATTACCGGCATTAAAAATCACGCGTTTAGTACCGGAATCAAAATATCCGCTGGTATCCACGGAAGTTAAATCAAACATATCGCTATCTAATGTTGTCTTGATGATTACTTCCTCCAAAGCTATTTCAGTATTATTTTGATAATCCAAACGATATTCCAAACTCTCGCCAGCATGCGCTACGTAATCCATGGCATTATTCACATATAAAGCCATCTTCAAAGGAGATGTCTGAATAGTCAATCCAGCCGTTTTCTTTTCCAAAGAAACGGATTGACCATTAAGCATCATGCTAAGTTGACTGCCAAAATCATAAAAAGATCCCGTCTGTCCAATAATATTTCCGGCAATCGTTAATTTCCCCGTACTCTTAGCCGCTAGATCTCCTAAGGACCAAATATTATTTCCTTCTGCCGGATCACTACTGGCGCTAACATAATTGAAACCCAAAGGATAAAAAGCCTGAAGCTTCACACCCGAAAGAGTATGCTCGGTATTATTAGCATATTCAATTTGAAACATGAACTCTTCATTACTAATAATGCCCTGAGGTAAAATTACATCAAAAGAAAGAGCTGATCCGGAAATATTAATTTCTTTTTCAATAGATTTTTCAAATCTACTACTAAAACCAGGCAAATTATATTGCAAAGTTGCTTTAAAATTCAAAACTTTATTAGCATCTCCTAGAGCGATTAATCTAAAAGTCTCATTGCTATCACTTCCGGTTCCCAAATCCCCCAAATCTTTACGAATAAAAGTTCCTTCTACCGAATCAGACAAAGATTTTACTTCTATCGGCATTTCCAACACCAAAGTAACATCTTGAAGTAAATTAGAAGAATTATTTTTATAATTTATTCTCAAATCAAACGGATCAGCTGAAAGTATTTCTTTGGATGAAGCAATATCCAACGCAATACTAGCATCTTTAGAAAAATATTTATTAACTAAAACAACCCCTTCTACAACCAAGCCCACAAATAAAAAACCGGCTAAAATATATAAAAGAATTGGTTTCTTTTTGGGCTGGAAAAAATTTGTTGGCGGCTTCTTGGGCATATTAAATTCTATTTCTTTCTTACCAATAGTATCCGGCGGCATCATATCTTGCCACGTTGTTTTTTTAGGTTCTACCTTCGGCTCCTCAAAAATATCCTCCTTTCCTTGATCATCATCCGACATTCCATATAATTGTTTTTCTATATCTTTTAAAGCCAC
>DAONDV010000030.1:0-4660 GCA_035402745.1 Minisyncoccota bacterium | reverse complement strand
TTCAATAATTTCATCTCGTATTTCCGCTTCTCGTCCAGCGATATTGTTTTTGTTTTTTTGAAGAGTTTGAATCGTGCTTACTAATTCCTCTGTTGATTTTGTTAATGCGTCATCTTTGTTTTTCAATGCACGAAGATTTTCACTTTCATCATCAATTTTTTGTTGAGTGTTTTGTTTTAATTGCTTTGCTTTTTCTCGGTTTGCAATAAAAGTATCCTCATTGGGATTTGCTTGTAGATCAACACCTTGAGCAATTTTATTGTAGTCATCAAGTTTCTTGCTTCGCAACGTTTTACTTGTCTCAAGCTGCTTAATTTCCTTTTCTAAATTCTTGATTTTACTACCAACTTCGTCTTTTTCAATAGAGATGGAAATCGCACGTTCTTCTTGTTTCAGTGTTTCTTCTCTGTTTCGTAATACTGCTAATTCATCATTCAGACGTTGCAATTCTTCTTTACATTTTTCTAATTCCTTTTTGCCTAATTCAACTCCCTTTTTTGCAAACCAATAAACTGACGTTTCTTTTGTTTTTTCTAATTGTTGCAAATCAACTTGAATATTTGTTAGTTTTTGGGCAATTTCATTTATTGGCATTAATTGTTTGATTTGTTCCTTGGCTTTTTCAATGTTGGTTTTAGCGTCCATCAAAGTCAGAAAACTTTCTTTCAACTGAATAAACTCTGTCTCAGCATCTAGCTCCTCTAACATATTTATTCTGATAAACTCCTCTAAATCTTCTAAAACTTTTACGCCTACCACCTGATTAAACAAACTCAATGCTTTAACGGAACGCATACCAAACAAACCAGCCATTCTTTCAGCATATGCCGTTGGACCGTCAATAAATTCAATTTTCTTTTTTGTTGTATTTGAATTGTGTGCTTTATCTAACCTTCTTTTCCACAATCCTTTTGAATCAAAATCTCGAAAATCTTTTTCTATTTCAAGCGATGTATGAGCAATGCCAAACTGCCTGTTTAATTCTCCACTGCTACTAAACCAACGAACTTGAAACAGCGTTACTTGTTTTAAATCTGTGTTTTTAAAATGAGCAAGAATAACTGAGTAAGTGTTTTTATCTCTCAACTTTTGCGTAGAAGTAGAGCTTTTACCTTCTTCTTGAATATTGCCATAATGCCCCAAAACATAGGTTTCTTCAGTTCGATTACCTTTCTTATCAATGCCTGATGATTGATTGTAAAACCTATCTTTTTTTGCAGGAACCATCAATGTAAGTAATGCATCTATGTAAGTGCTTTTTCCTGACGCATTAGCACCAGTCAACAAGGAGTTATTACCCTGCGGGTTAATTCTAAACACTTTCTCATCAAACGTTCCCCAGTTATAAACTTCCATATATTGAAGTCTGAAACCCGCCTTGTCGGAACTTGTGCTAAACAGACTCAACATATTCCTGCAATCTTGTTTTGAAATCCTGTAAAATATCCAGTGTTACTTTTTCTTTGATAATTCGATGTATTCGGTATCTTGTTTCGTTGTCTTTTTTACTGACTTCTTTCAAATAGCCCAAATCAACAGCAGCATTGATATACCTGTCAAGTTCTTTTATAAAACTCTTTCTATTGAATTTTTCAGGAAGGAATAACTCTAATTCGTCCCTAATTTCAGTATTTGTAATAAATTTTTCAGTAGCTAACTGGGTTGGGTTGCTATCAAATTCTTCCAAACTCTGTCTTAGCACAACAAGCACGATTGATGTTTCAAAACCAATTTGTCGTCTTTGAACTAAGCCAAGAGTATTTCCTTCGCTATCCTCAAGTTGCTTTACAAAGGCAAATCCTTCATCTTTTTTTATAATGAGTTCCAAGCCAATTTGGCTTATGTAGTCTTGTATCTCGTTTTGATACATTACTACATTTTCCCATTCATTTGAATTTCGCTCAATTGGTGATTTCAACAATCTAACAATTGCTTTGCTATATGGCTTTTTGTAGTTTTCTAAATTCATTTGGTCAATATAATTTCGGGGATTTTGATTTGCTTTCTGTTTTCAGAATCAAACACAATGCTTTGAGTTTTTTCTGGACTAATGAAGTGCTTAAATTCTTTTACGATTCCTATGTATCCAAATAATTCAGGAAGGCCTTTATCAAGTCCACCGAAATAATCAACTACATCTAAAAGTGTTGCCTGAGATTTTTCTTTCAGAATATCTTTAATCCTTTTCCTCAGCAACTCTTTGTCAATATTTGATTGAGAAAACAGTTTTACCAGATGGTTGGAAGAAGTTATGTCTTCATTTGCGATATTAGGCTTGTCTTTGTAGATAATGTCTTCGCTTTGTTCTGTGGTTAATTTGCGTTCTGACGTGATGTTAATCATGATTTCGGTTTCCAATTCAAATGAAATTTCAGGCTTCTTTTTTATCTTGCTGATTTCAACAAGTTGTTTCTTTATTTCCTGAATGATGGTTTTCGTGGCTTCCGATTTAGAACTTTCGTTTTCACGGATAATACGGCTGAGCTTTTCAGCCATTTTATCGTTGGCTTTATACACTTTTTGACCAGCACCGTGAAGATGTTTCTTCATTCCTTTCAGGAATGGGTCGCTCACAGGAATTGATTTCTCTTCCAAAGTCTTGTACAATTCTTTCGTAAGACTATCCCATTTGTTTTGCAAGTCGGGATTTAGGATGAACGACCAAAAAGCATAAAAACTTTTTCCTTGCTGACTTTCTTTCAACGAATCTAGTGCATCGAAAGTAAATTCCAAAATATCGCTTTTGGATAAACTCCCGTCAGCGTGTTTTTGATAAATGCCTTTGGTGATTTCTTTGAAATTGTCTTCCACCTCTTTGAAGTCCGACAACAATTCTTTTGCAGAATGATTGATTTGATTGAAACGAGGAACAATTTCAAATTCCTCGAATACTTTTACATCTTCGCCCGTTTTGATTCGTTGAATTTGTTGTTCAATTTCCAATTTCTTTTCTTCCAATAATTGAATACGTTTTTCAGAATCTTCGTTCGTATTCTCAACCAATTCTTTCAATTGATTTAAGATGTTATTGAATTTTGATTCTGTACCTACAAATTCTTCTTTTTTCAAACTCGCTAACCAATCAATGGTTTTGCTTGAATGAGATGAAAGTTCATAAAAAACTTCACCTTGTTCATCGGGATAATTTGTTAAAAAACCTTTGTTTGTCCAACTTAAGATATATTTTTTTGCTTTTGTTTCGTAGGAATCAAAAACTTCAATGTCGCTTTCTTCGTCTTTCTCAATTTTTCTGTAATCTAAGAAGTCTGCAAGTTGGGCAATAATTTTTTCTTCTGATATAGCGCCTTGCTGATTAGAAAATGTATTTATGAGAAACACTATGATCGCTTCCCTGTTTCTCAATCGGAGAAGTTCTACACTTGGTGAGTTCTTTAATAATTCTGCTATCTTTTGAATTTCAATCATTTTATGACAATCTTGGTGCGTCGGCAAGAAAACAGCTCTTTTGCATACTTAGGTCGTGCCTTGGCTGTGCGATTTGCAAATATGCTGTTTTGTGCGTTGGCTGTTCATTTTATCGTTTTTTTTTCTGTCTTTATATAGCAAATTGTCTGCTGTGTAGTTTTTTGTCGGGAAACTCAGGCGGATTAGGCCGCCCTTGTCCCCTAAGAACCATAATTGAACCTTTCAATTCATACGGCACAGGCTCTCCAAAGGCGGATTAAACCAACCGGCAATATACAAAAATTCAGGGAATACATCAGCAGTATTTTCTTCTTAAGAAATAAGATTCCCAAAACGCATCAAAAGGATTGGCAGCACCGTTAATAAGCGTGTGCCTTTTGAAATGGAAGCAGACAAACACCTTTATCATCAATCGTCTTATTTTCATAATCACTTTCTCCAGCAAAACTTTCGAAACCTCCTAATATGCGCATCTCAAATCTATTATTGTTTTTTTTATTTCAGCCCCTTAATCGTTTTGTATTTGTATTAGGTTAGGAAAGAAAGGAATGGCTTTTTTTGTGCCGGGGAACAAAAAAATTCACAAATTATTACTATTTTTATGAATTATTAAAAGAATTAAACATGGCTCAAAGTGTTGAATATAAAGTAGAAAAGACCATACTTTCAAAGCCTCGTGGTTATTTGTTGTTTCCCGACGATTTTAGCCACAGGGGGTCGGCTGATTCGGTACGTAAAGCACTGCAACACCTAAAGGAAAAAGGGCTTATAAAAACCCTTACCCGTGGTATTTATGTACGCCCAGTAATTGATGAATACATTGGCGAGGTATTACCAACTGTCGAAGAGGTAGCCAAAGCCATTGCCAGGCGCGACAAAATACAGTTGGTTCCAACAGGAGTTTATGCCTTGAATGCGCTGGGTTTAAGCACACAAACGCCATTAAAACTGGTGTTTTTAACCGATGGGGCTCCGCGAACCATAAAAGTCGGGAAAAGAACCATTAAACTAAAAAAAGCTACTCCCAAAAGCTTAAAGGCCCGAGGTAAAATAAGTGCGCTGGTGGTTCAGGCATTGCGCACAATTGGCAAGGATAAAGCATCGGATGACGAATTAAGCAAGTTAATAAAATTGCTTAAAGAGGAAGACCCCTCAAATTTAAAATACGACATATCACTTGCTCCCGAATGGATTAAGAAAATAATGAAACAAGCTGTAAATGAATAGATTTTAC
>DAONDV010000029.1:0-4943 GCA_035402745.1 Minisyncoccota bacterium | reverse complement strand
GCAATTGCCAATAACGAAAGAATAACTAACGGAATAATATAACCTAATTTTTTCATAAATAAATTATTAAACGACCTTATTTTTTTACGACCTTCCCCTTTAGGGGATTTATTATACTTTATTATATTTTAACGCAAAATAATTATAATTTCAAATACTTTAACGACTTCCAGCCCTAATGATACTCTCAATAAGTTTATCAATACCAAAGGATATTATAGCAATAGCAATTCCAATTACAGCATAAACAAGCTGACTTTTTGCTTTTTTTATATCTGCTGGGTTATCCCCTCCTTTCAAAAAATAAAAAGCTGATAGTAAAATAAAACCAACGGAAACAATCAAAAATGCATTGTAAAAATATTTAGTTATGTTCTTAATTATATTCGGCACATCTTCAGCTTTTACAACAATTCCCTCACTATTCATCTCATCAGTAGACGATGTTTTAGTCTGAACCTCTTCACCAAACTGAACATCCTTGGCACCATAAACTACGGGCGTTAAAAACATTAAAAACATCATCGGCAAAATTATAAATTTAATTAATTTTTTCATACTGAATCACACTTAAAATAAACGACTTATCATTTTATTTATTATTACTCAATGAAAATTAAGGTGTTAGAAGATGTCTAATAATACCCTCAATGCCAGTAGCAATGAGCAAAATTACTAACCCAACGCTAGTCCAAAGAAATATTTGATTAGCCTTAGTTATATTTTTAGGATTACCAGTTGAGTATAAAAAGGCTCCCAATAGAAACATTAAAATTGCCAAAGGTCCACCAATTAACTGCAAATAATTAACAACCACATCAATTAAACTATTGATATTGCTATCTGCCTCGCCAAGCTTCGTCTGCACAATACCCACCAAACTATTAGCCAATAGAACCACGGCCAAACCGATTACAGCCCATTGCAAGGCATCTCTTCCCTGTTTAATCTTCCCCGGGTCACCACCGGCAGTGATAAACAAAACAGCTGCCCAAATAGCCATTAAAATCGCCAAGGGACTAGCTAAAGCAAAGGCCCATTTGCTAACGCTTCCTAAAGCGCCAGTAAGACTATCGGCCTTCATAGGGTTTTCTAGTTCTTGTGAAGACCAACTAGCAGTAGCTCCACCAGCTAAAGCCATAGTTGGCACGAAAATTAACGAAGCCACCAAAGAGATTAATACGAATGAAATTTTTAAGATTTTTTTATTCATGTTGTTAACGACAATATTATTTTTTATTATTAATTATTTAGTTTTTAAGTTTGATTCTATATTACATTTAACGTTTCCATTCACAAAACTCTGCCAACTACCCTTCTCTTTGGATAAAACTACCAAAACTGAATTTAAAATCAAGCTCACCGAGAAGACTATGGCAAAACCAATCAAAGCTGCCAACAAAATCTTTCTTCCATTTTCTATCTGAGATTTAGAGCCTCTAGCAGACAACATTAAAATACCGCCGTAAATAATAAACAAAACCGTTACAGGAAAAGCTATCTTATTACGCAAAAAATTAAAAATATTAGTGCCAACTTTTGTTGCATCACAAAAAGTACACCCACCTTTTTCGTAACAAGTATTAGTTATGCCAGATAATAAACCACCAGCAGCTTGCACGCCAACGAAAGAAGGCATAAGCGTCAATCCTAAAATTAAAAAAATAATAGCCTTGTTTTTCATTTTATTTGATTTGATTAGCAGCCTGACTAATAGCGTTATCAAGAGTTAAATAACCCCTCACTATTGATTCTATCATATTTTTCAAAACGGCGGAATTATTTTCCGGATTATTTTGCAACCAAGTTTTAGCGGACAAAGCTTGCTTAGCGAAAACGCCTATTTTTTCATCTTTTTGCATTTCACTGGTTAAAATTCTAAGAGCCGGGGCTTTACCAGTAGAAGCCAAATACTGTTTGGCTTGCTGATTATTTACTAAATAAAATATAAAATTCCAAGCTGAAGTAGTATTTTGAGAGTTAGCAGAAACGGCTAGAGCCCAATAATCCGCGTAATTTTTTACAATATCGGGGCTTTTCACTGATTGTGGCATAGCAGTAACACTATAATTCAAATAAGGATTTTTAACCTCAATCAAAGCCTTGTCAGAGTTATAACCAAGCAACATAGCCACCTTACCCTGAGCAAAAGCAGTGATACTCTCTGGTAGACTATTATTCCAACAATAATACAAGCTAGCAGGGTTGGCAAAACTAGTATAGAAATTTACCGCTTGTTTCCCCAAAGCATCGGCAAAAACGGCAGAACCATTACTATTAGTAATAGATGATCCAGTTTGGAGCATTAATAAAGATAAAATATCCGCGGAATTATTGATGTTAGAACTAGTACCGATAGCGGCGCCCGCTTTTTGGATTTCTCCATTAACATTTTTTTCCGTTAAACTGCGAGAAATATTTTGAAATTCCTGCCAAGTAGTAGGCGGAACTGCGATACCAGCGCTATTAAAAATATCTTTATTGTAATATAAAGCCAAAGTATCAATCCAAAGAGGAAGCCCCCAAATTTTTTGCTGATAAACCATATCATCGGCTACTACATCCACAAAAGCTTCTTTTAATTCTTTGACGGACAAACTAGCTGTCGGCATAGGATATAATTTTTCAAAATGTTTCGGAATCCAATTATGTTTGATCATCAAAACATCAGGACCGCGTCGGCTAGCCAAAGCATCAATCAATTTTTCTTCATAATCATCGGGATCTACTTGAACATAATTAATAGCAACCCCAGGGTTAGACGCCTGATAAGCTGCAATTAAAGGGCTAAAGGCATCCTTCTTATCAATACCCCAAAACTCCAATTCAATTTCAGCAGTAGAAGAACCGCCTGGAGAATTCTTTTTTAAACCTGGAATAACTCCTAAAATAACTAAAAGTATAAAAATAACAATTACAGCCAAAAAACCGAATAAAATTTTTTGTTGTTTTGTAAGATTTTTAATATCCATAAATATTTAAAATTAAATCCTAGAATTAGATTTTTATTTCTTGGTAAAAACTATCGCCCAATGTGTTTCCCCTGCTTCAAATTTTTTGCCAGCTTTAAATTTATCGGAAAAAATATCCTTAATAAAATCACTGCCCACTCTACTATCCTTTGGAGGCCCCAAAACACTCTTAGAATCCCAATCAATAACTAAAGCTCGTCCTCCTTTTTTTAAAACTTTATAAATCTCTTCAATAATATTTTCCCAAAACTTTTTATCAACTTGGAAAAATAAATTAGAAGCAATAACTAAATCACAAGAATCTTCATTTAAGGTGCTGGTTTTTTCCAAATTAGCCCAGCGAGTTTCTACATTAAATAACCCGCGCATTTTAGCTAAAGAACGCACTGATTCCAAAGCTTGAGGCACCACATCAATAGCGAAAACCTTGCCTTTGTTTCCTGTTCTCTTTGCCAACTCTAACACAAAATAGCCGGAACCGCATCCAAAATCAGCTGCGGTTATTCCGGTCTCTACTCCAATTTTTTCTAATATTTCTCCTGGATTAAAAACAGATGACATAATCAATCTATTCCGAAATATATGTATATTGTACTATAAAAATTACAAGCAAACAATGCCAGCCACTTCATCGCCACCCTCTAATTTAATAATTCTCACACCTTGAGTGACTCGTGATTGTTCTGAGATGCTTTCCAATTCGGTCTTGATCAAAATTCCTTTCTTAGAAATAACTAAAACTTCTTTAATATCCGGCATTAAAATTTGACTGGAGGCAATTTTTCCGGTTTTATCGGTAATTTTAGCAGTCTTAGTCCCCTGTCCGGAGCGTTTTTGTAAACGATATTCTTTAACGGAAGTTCTTTTACCAAATCCATTAGCCATAACCACCAATAAAGTAGCAGTCTTTTCGTCTCCTGACTTCAAAATATCAAAACCACGCACCTCATCACCCTTTTTCAAGCGGATACCAGTAACTCCAGAGGCATTTCTTCCCATAGCGCGCAATTCAGACTCCTTAAAGCGCAAAGCTTGGCCGTTAGCGGTTAAAATAATAATTTCATCTTTATCATCAACTGATTTTGCCCATAACAATTCATCATTACCTTTTAATTTAATGGCAATCAATCCAGAGCGTCTCACAGCTGAAAATTCATCCAAAGATGTCTTTTTGATTACACCGTTTTTAGTGAGCATTACTAAATGGCTATTTTTCAAATCTGTAGGTTTGCCATTATAAGTCAAAATAGCGGCGATCTCTTCATTCTGCGGCAATTCCAAAAAGTTAAAAATACTCTTGCCCCTGGAAGTGCGGGAAGCCATAGGGATCTCATAAGCCTTCAACTGAAACACCCTACCCTTCTTGGTAAAGAATAAAAGGTTGTCATGAGTATTAGCTTGGAAAATATGTTGAATATTATCTTCTTCTTTAGTTTCAAAACCAATTACGCCCTTACCTCCTCTGTGCTGGGCTTTTACAATAGTGGGTTGAACTCTCTTAATAAATCCGTCCTGGCTCATCAAAAAGATGTTCTCTTCAGCTGGTACTAAATCCTCCTCTTTAAATTCTCCCACGGCAGAAGCCATTACTTTAGTACGACGCTCATCGCCAAATTTTTCCTTAACCTCATTTAATTCATCTTTTACTATTTTTAATATTTTCTTTGCATCCTTCAAAATAGCTTTCAAGTCATTAATTTCTTTTATTTTTTGTTTAAGCTCATCTTGAATCTTTTGGCGTTCCAAACCTACCAAAGTTTGCAAACGCATTTCCAAAATCGCATCTGCTTGAATAGAAGAAAGCTTAAACTTTTTCATCAAACTATCATGAGCCTCCTCTCTACTCTTTGAGGTTTTGATAACTTTAATAACAGCATCAATATTGCTTAAAGCAATATCCAAGCCTTCCAAAATATGCTTTCTCGCCTCTGCTTTTCTTAATTCAAATTCGCATCTGCGACGAACAACCAC
>DAONDV010000028.1:0-4962 GCA_035402745.1 Minisyncoccota bacterium | reverse complement strand
GGATTTTGATAATTGCGTACTCCCCATTTTTGTCCTCGTATACCAAAATGTACTATTATATTATTCATTATTTCATTCTAACCTCCGATTCCTTTCTTCGCCAAATATGCTTTTACTAATGCTGCTCCTGCTGCTCCTGCTGCAGCCCCGACAAAAGCGGTTCCAGCATTTAACATAAAATTTTTAGCAGCTATTTTTCCAGGAATAAGATCATCTTCAACTAAACCCTTGAGTTTCTTTTCCATTTGCATTCTGCTAACTGCTTTTTTCAATTCAGCATCAGATAAAGTTCTTCGATTTTTATACATTTTTGCACGAGATTTCCGAACCTGCGCATTCGCTGAAGGGTCTTTTCTAACTCCCCATTTCATTCCTCTTACGCCAAAATGTTCTAAATATTCATTATTCAAAGAGACCTCCTTTTAGCTTATTCAAAAGCTTAATTATTTAATTATCTTTTGTTAATAACTTTACTTACTTGATTTTTAACAAAACTATCCACTAAATTTTTATTCTGATAATATAAATATGAAGCTGCGGCTACTGTTAGCGAGCCAGTAACTCCAACAAATTGTTTTACACTAACTCTGGTTCTATATGCGGTATCTTTTCTTGTTCGTTCTCTTTTGGCTTTTGAAGCGGATTTGGCATAGTCTGCATTTGTAACTTTTTCATTAAAAAGTTTTTCATAGCCAGGAATATCTTTTTTCTTTTTATCTAATTCCGCCTTCAATAATTTCCTTCTTGTTCCGGCTCCCTTTCCATAAAACATTTTAGCATCAGAATACCTTTTAACATCTTTATCTACCATTCGTACTGTACTTCTGCTTACTTCTTTGGAATCCCGATCTTTACGAACGCCCCACCGCATTCCTTGAACACCAAAATGCGCAAGTTCTTCGTTTATTATCACTCTATCTGCCATACTCCTCTCCTATTCAAAAAGTTTCTTTGTTTACTTTATGCACCACATCGGTTTAATCTTCTTCACCTTCATCAGATATAAAATATTTTTCACTTCCGGAAGGTAATGAAATTTTTTCTATTTGCCCAAGATCATTAAACTTAACAGAAAGTTTAATTTTATCATCTGAGATACCTTCTGAATGCTTTATATCAGGTTCGTTCTGCACAATATAGAAATTCGGCAAGGAGCCCAACTCCGATGGCATATCCCATTTTACTGAAAGGCGAGAATCTACTTTATCTCCAAGAATTCTATCACTATTACGTTGCAATGATTCAGTTGTTGCTTTTGCAATTTCTGTAAAATATTTCTTTGTCAATGGGTTGTTAGCATCATCAAATGGAATCGTTTTTCCTTTGTATGCTGGTTTATTATTAATTTTAGAATAAAATTCAGCAGACTCATCGGCCATTGCATTATATACCTTCAAATATTTTCTATTTGTCAATGACATTGCCTTTTTCACAGCTTTATTCAAACTTTTTTCTTCTTTTTTTTCATCTAACGCTTTTTGACGGGCAGAACGCGAATCACCAGAATCCCGATCTTTACGAACGCCCCACCGCATTCCTCGAACACCAAAATGCGCAAGTTCTTCTGGAGAATATACCTCAATATTTGCATTTGCCCTTCGCAATGCAGAACTATCAAATGACTTGTCTTCTTTTTTTACTGTTTTAATTATCTTATTCATTATTCCTCCATTAAATTATTCAAATGCTTCTTTATTTACTTTATATGCCACATATGCATCTAATAATGCTGCAACAGAGTCTATCTTTTCGGCATACCTTTTCTTCAAAAGTTTCCGATTACCATTTGTATCTTCCATCGTAATACAATTGCCCATTGTAAAGGAAAACAATTCTTGATCAAATATAATCATTCTTTCTTCACTTAACTTCTTCATTTCACCAAGTGGAACTGATTCGGTCTTTGCTCCTTGTATTACTTTTTCAATACCATATGGGCCATTTTCTTTCTCCCATCGTTCAATAAATTCTCTTGCATTATAGGGATCAAAACCAAAGCAGCGAACATCATACTGAGACTCTTCAATTAATCTATCAAGATCATCATAGACATCCATCATATCTAACACGGCTCCGTCAAGAACCATTAAAGATCCTTCATCTATAAATTCATCATACTTAACCCGCATGGCCCCAGGGAGTCTCATTAATGTTAGATTTGAAATATAGCATCGAGTTTTTACTCCAAATTCCCCTCTAGGAAGCGGGAACAGAAATGTAAATGCACAGAAGTCATCTCCTTGTGATAGATCTGCACCAAGAGCGCATGGCATGGACCAAAAATCTCTTTTTCTATGAGGAAGAGTTTCTTCATAAGTAAAGAAATAAGTATAACCTTCCATCGGTATTCCAAACCTTTTTGCTAGAATATCGTTTCTCGTTGCTGGAGCTTTTTCAGCTCTTTCCACATCCAATTGGTACGCCTCATATGTAACGGTCTTTCCAAGATTAGGATTTGCCTTTAACCACATGTCTGGATTACCAACTTCTTCAATATCATCAAGTCGATAATACCAAATAGATACATGAGGATTAATATAATCGCCTTTTAAAATGTCCATTAGTTCCATTTTGATTGTGTCGCCGCTATTGTTTCGGACTGTTCCTTCTGAACTAACTGCTACAATAAGATAGTCATCCAATTTGCTTGCGCCCTGTTCAATCGCGCCGACAACATCTTCTCTGATGTCTCCAGAGAGCCATTCGTCAATTGTGGTTATCTTCGGACGCAAACCCTGTAGTTTATCAATAGACATCGGGCGAACCTCAAGCAAGGATCCAGTTAAAAAGTTTTCAATACCTTTCTTTGTCGGGGCCAATTTCTGTCTGTTTGCTCTACTACCGGTCGTGTTCTGTATCGAACCTTCTGTAAGAAACTTAAATAGTGGGCCTCTAGCTCTTGTAATTGCGGTTCTAATTGGAGATAGAACTTCTTCACTTTGCTTCATTGTCGGGGCAGTTGCTATTTGGTGTGTTGTGGCCGTATCAACATTTAAAAAGTAATTATGTATAAAGCTTGCGTAGATTGATTTTGCTGCTCCACGAGCAATTATTAGATACTGTTTATTTATCAGTCTTTTCTTAATTTTTCGTGGAACGTAATGGCCGCCTCTTCCTTCTGGATCGGGTTCGTACACACTTCTTTCAATAAAATAATACCATCCAAAAATCTGTTCGGCCCAAAGTTTAAATGTATCGAGTAGATGTAAATCAGATCCATCGGTTAATGTTAACTCCATTTCACAGAAATCAACAAATCCATCGACAGCCTCATCATCATAATAAATTGATGGGTTTCTAATTAATTCATCTATTCGGTTCATTTCCATCGCAACTTCTTTGCAAACAGGAATCTGACCACGCAACACGGAATCTCTGAACTCTCTATAATATTTTGGTGTTGCTGTGTTTGATAAAGTCATAATTAACCCTTTTTAATTTTTTCTAATACAGACATATACCCATCATCATAGATTGTATGATATTCAGAAGTTTTCTTATCAAGAAGATTCGGGCCCCAGGATTTCATTCTTGCATCTACTGCTGCTTGTCTTTGTCTTTTTCTCTCAGCAAGAGCATGAACTGTGACTCCTCCATAAGCTTTTACAAAAGGAGCAACAACCATCCCAACTCTTATTCCTGTGCTAACTGCAATTTCTGGAGTTAAAGAATGCTTTTTATATTGTTTTTTTGAAATATCTTTTGCACCACTTTTATCATATCTACGCAAAGAACTTGCAGATGAGACTTCATTTAACAATGCGGTTGTTGCTGTTTTTTTACTAACCATTAATGCTAATTTTGCAATTTCTTTTGGGTCTTTTAAAGATTCTGGGCCTTGGAGCAGAATTTTAGTTGCAACTGTGCCTACTGCATTTCTAAAAAATACACCAGAAATTTTGTCAGGAACACTTTTGCTCATCCATTCTGCCGAAGCTAAATCATGGACATTCATTTCTTTATTTTGAGATTGGGTTTTTAAAATATTCTTTGCTTTTTCACGATTTTGTTCATATCTTTCTTTGCGAATGCCCCATCGCATTCCTCGAATACCAAAATGGGTTATTACAACATCTTCCTCCTTTATAATCATTCGACCTCGTTTCTATTTAGAATTATTTTCCCCAAATACCTTTATGATATAGTTGCCAAATTATAGAATATACAGAAAGATCAATTAAATTGTCCTCAAATGATTCGTTTTTAGCAATTTTTGGTTTATCATACTCAGATTTAGAGATGTCAATATTAAAACCAATTAAATGAAGCAATCTTGCAACTTTGTCCCAAATTCTAGTTGCCAACCCAATTTCTCCTGTTCCCAAAATATTAATCGGAGAATAATCTGCATTTTTGGCAAGATGAACTCTGTAACCATTCATGACAATATCTATATAGCCTCTAACCTGTTTTGGCCTTAAAAGTTCAGTGCTTGAAATTTCTGGTAAATCTGGATAATATGTTATTGGAATATTTCTTTCCTTAGCGAATTCAATTTCGCCTTTTGTTCCGGCAGATTCTTCCCAACCAGGAAGAACAACAACCGCATCACAACGAGCAATAATGTCAAGATCACCATTAAGCCACCGCAAAGCTTCAACTTCCTTATCTGCTAATGAGATTGGCAAATCAGAATTAGCATGCGGAGAAATAACGGTATAGTCCTTTTTCCAAAGTTCCAATGCAATGCTTTTCGCATTATTAATATTACTTTCAAGTGTTTGGTCGCCCTTTGGGCGTATTGGTCCAGCAAGATATACTAACATTTTCCCTCCTGGTTATCAACCACATTGCTATTTAAAATTGCTTGCAATCCTAATTCTTTGTCCCATATAAATGCCTGGGCTTGTCGAACACTTCCAATAAAACCATTCTCAACATGCCAACTGTCAGTTGCTGTGATTGCACTTATCCTACGAAAGATAATGCCGTTATTAGTTTTTGTTAATTCTGTGTGCAAAT
>DAONDV010000027.1:0-5038 GCA_035402745.1 Minisyncoccota bacterium | reverse complement strand
CCATGATCTTGTCAGGAACCGCCAGATCGATCACGGCGATCTTTCCGGCAAGGCTAAGATTGAGATAGTCGTTGATTCCGGCTTCTTCGCAGTATATCCCTGTGCCGGCAAAAATCATTTCTCCCGATACCGTATCATTTGATGAAAATCCTATAGGATAATAGTCCTTATAGAGCTGTAGTTTTTTCCCATTTACCTCCGTAGCCGTCCCCGCCCCGAAAAAATCCACATCTGAAAAAGTAAAAGACTCAAAATAAGAAGTGTCAAACAAAGGTTTTAACCCTATTTCTTTATATTTTGCCTCGATGTATTTCCTTGACATCCATTCGCCTAAGGTTCCGGCTTCACGCCCTAAAAGCGAGTCGGAAGCCAGAATACAGATGTCTTTCTGTATCCTGATAGCGGCAGCACCATCGGTCATCTGGTAAGCCTGTGCAAAGGAGTTTAATATCCCTGCAAAGAATAGCAACAGGAATGACCACATTAATTTTTTCATAGAAAAAGATTTATTTTCAGATAAACGCCGAAACCTTCAGCTTCTTGTGAAAAAACAAAATAAATTAAAGCCCGAGAATTTCTTTGCCCTGCTCGAATACGATGTCTTTCGGAATGTTAGCCGATTTCAGTCCGTCAAGTTCTTTTTGAAGTTGTGGATTTACCGTGGCATTTTCTTTCCGGTATTTGGCAGCTCCGTCATAATCGCCGTTACCCTCAAAAACCAGGATGGCGGCAGCCCACTGGTTCATAGCTTCTTTCATTTTCACGATGTCAACCGTATAGAAACCTTTGTCATTGCGGCTGAAAGCGCCTGCCTTTTCGAAAAAATTAAAACACATCATATTGGCATTGCCATGTGCGCTTGCTGCTCCAAAACGTACCGAGCGGAAGATACCTGCCATATAAGTGATAAAACAATCTTCAACCGTAATTTCTTTGATCTCGCCTTTTTCGATCAGGTGCGTCACAATAAACAAACCTAGTATATCGGCTTTAGCTTCTTCAAAAGCTGAATACACGTCTTTCAAAGCTTCGCGCACCGTGCCTTTTCCATTGATCGTATTTTTTATACCCAGGCCGTGGGCTACTTCGTGAAACATCACATTATTAAAAAACGCATCGAATTTTACATTTTTCAGTTGTGCAGGGTCTGTCAGTTTTTGAGCGATTGGCATCATGATATTGTCGAACTTTGCTTTCATGGCGTTTTTCAGTTGCAGCCTGCGTGAGCCTTTGGCAAGCTGAACTTCTTCATCATTCGGCAGGTTGATGGCAATAGTTTTGCTGCCGGCATCGCAATCTCCGGCATAATAAACGGCATCATAAACACCAAGGTCTGAAGCTGTTCCCGGGATTTCTTTTTTATATTTCTCTTCAACGGGTAATTGTTTTTGGATATCTGGCAACATGCTGATGTATTTATCCAGTTTTTTGCTCCATTCCATATCTTTGATCAGCACAAAAGATTCAAAGGCCGCTTTGTGTCCGAAAAGGGCGTCTTCGTAATTTTCGATCGGGCCAACCACAAAATCAATACGATTGGTTTTCATGTCCATCCATGCCATGTCGCTGGGCTGATAGTTACTGGTAATCAGGGCTTCTGAACGCAGTTCCAGGTATTTTTTCAGGCCTTCGTCTTCGGCGAGTTCCGAAGCTTTTTTAAGCAGTTTTGATGCTTTCTGAAGTTGTTCTTTGTACTCATCATGATACCAAACGACCTTTAAACTTTTATCTTCGTTGCGGCGGATAACCGTATACAGGCTGGTTTTATCTTTGTTGTCCAATTTTTCAAACTCCTCTTTAGTCATATCCTTAGGATAAAAGTTCGCACCGGCAGGTTTTTCGCCATATTTGGCTATGAAAGGCTTGTTGTCGTCGAGCCGGTCCCAGGGGCCGTAGTTGATAAGGGCAAATTGCTTTTCGTAATCGCTTTTGATGCTATCGAGAAAAGCCTTTTTATCGCCAAGAGTTTGCTGCCAGTAAAGATCGTCCATGATTTTGGCGATCTCAATAAGTTTCACAATAAGTTGTTTTTCTTTTTCGCTCAGCTTACTCAAATCGCTGATTAATTTTACTGTCGCGTATTCATTCACTTTCGACTGCATAACGGAATCTTCTTTGGTTAATTCTTTTTTGGTGGTTTTTGGTTGGCACCCTTGAAAAAGTAAGCTGCCAAGGGCAATCACGCTTAATAAAACAAAGATTTTTTTCATTTTTTTATTGGTTTTGGTTTTAAAAATTTTTTCGAAGACTAAATTAGGTATAATATTTAATATGAAATTTCTTCTGGCATTTTTTTTGCTTGTTTGTTGCCCTCACTTTACATTTCTATTCTTTAAAAAATCAATATGAAAAACTTATTTTTAATTACTTTTCTGCTCGTATCAATAGCTGGATTTTCACAAAATGAGCCGGTGAATACGGATGTCAGCATGTTGGGGAACCAGTTTCCGCAGGTTATTGCCAACAATATTAATTTATCTGAAGGAAATAATCCGCCGGTAAATCCTGCTATGAACGAAAGTAAAAACCACCAGGTTCCTGGGGTGCAGATACAAGTTCAGGGACCGATTGCGATGAATAACAATCAAAATCAGCAGGTTTCCCTGCCGCAACAAAAAACATCGGGACAGATCACGATTAACGGAAATTCAAGAACTCCAGGATATTCTTCCGTGTCGGCAGGCTCCGGGGCAGGCTCTGTAAAAAACAAGGCACATAAGCATAAGATCAACGCAGACTTAAAGGCTTTTGACAAACTTTTTGATAAAAAGTTCAAAAAGGTTCATCATTATAAAAAGAAAAGCCGGATTAAAAGATGTGCTTCGTTTTCATAAAAATACTCGTTTAAGAAACCGACTAAGTTTTCTGCTAGCGGTGTCGCTGAACATTAATCTGCCTGAAGCAGCGGTGATAGACCAAAAAGTCCGATAAACATTAGGATTTATTGGGCTTTTTGTTCCGTTACGGCGGAGGGGCTTTTCGCTTATCACGCTATGTGTTATCCGCTAGTATTTATTTTTTTATTTTTACAAAATCCCTAAAATTATCTCTGTCAATTACAAGTCCATTTGCGTCATAGGCATCTAAGAATTTTTTAGGAAATTTTGTTTTTTTATCTTTCCATTTAAACTCAAATGCCGTGATTTTTCCTTCTTTTTCTTCTACAAAATCAATTTCCTGCTGTTGCTGTGTTCTCCAAAAAAACATTCTCGCAAATGTGTCTTTGTAAATATTTTGTTTTAGTCTTTCCGACACAAGAAAGTTTTCCCATAAAGCTCCTTTGTCAAGTCTTAGGTTTAAGGGTTTAAAATCACCTATAATCATATTTCGAATACCATTGTCGTAAAAGTAAATTTTACGATTTTGTTTAATTTCATTCCTTAAGTTTCGGCTAAAACTATTAAGTCTAAAAACGATGTAGCCTTTTTCTAAAATATCAATGTATTTCTGTATTGTAATTTTATTCACACCTATGAGTTGAGATAATTCGTTGTAATTAACCTCACTTCCCATTTGTAAAGCTAAAGCTTGTAATAGCTGGTCAAGAACTTCAGGTTTCCTAATATCTGAAAATGCCAGAATATCTCTATATAAATAGCTGGTTACAAGGTTTTTTAAGGTTTCTTGTTCTTTGCCTTGATTATTTATTACTTCCGGATAAAACCCATACAATAATCTATTTTCTATTTGTTGTTCTGCTTTGATAAATCCAATTTTATTTTCGTATTCCTCCCAGGAAATTGGAAATAACTCGTATTCCCATTTTCTGCCAGTCAATGTTTCGTTAAGAGCATTTCCTAAATCAAAAGATGAAGAACCACTAACAAACAATTGAACATTTTTAAATTGATCCGTAATTATTTTTAAGGTTAATCCAATTCCCGGAATTCTTTGAGCTTCATCGAGAAATACGTATTTATAATCTCCAAGAAATGTTCTTATTTGTTCTGTCGTAGGATTTTGAAGAAGACTTCTGGTTGATGGGTCATCTGCGTCAAGAAACAAAAACTCCTTATCCGATAGAATTTCTTTTAATAGAGTTGTTTTACCTACTTGTCTTGCGCCTACTAAGATAATAGCTTTGCCGCTATTAAATTTTTCTTTTATAGTATTTTCAATTGTTCGTGTAAACATTTTTTTTACAAAAGTAATCTATAATATCGTAATGACCAAAACTTATAATAAATAGTCATTTAGCTGTCGGATTCTCTGCTTTTTTGTACTTCTGACTAAGGTTTTTTTAACATACTGTATTACATATATTTATAATATATCCGGTATAAAAAGGTTATCCGCTAATGTATGCGCTAATTCATACCGTCCATTTTTACTTTTCCGCCACCAAGAGGTGAAGTCAAAAATTTTGATTTCACTAGTTCCCATTCTTTTTGAGAAAGTTCAAGAATATAACCCTGAGGAAACTTTTTTGGATTATTTTTAACTGCTTGATTAATCTCTCTTGTAGCAACAGAATAAAGTTCAGCAACATCACTGTCTAAAAGAACTTTCTGATTTCAATAATTTTGCTTTCTACTTCTTCAAGTCGGATAATTGGGGTCATAATTTGTCATGGGCATCTCTAATAACCTGGCTCGGGCGCCTCTAAAAACAAAAAAGTTGGAGGCCGTCGAAGTTCTGAAATACGCAGTGTATTGAACGTACATGCCTGTGATGAGCCTGCCGAACGCAAGAATTTAAAGAACGAAGACAAACAAAGAAATCTGAAGTTTTAAGAGGTGCCAATAATATTATTTTTTCACCATCTGCAAATACGAAGTCAGCTTGATCCTGTATTGGATGGCATGATCCGTGTATTGGTTACGGGCTTGCTGTAAAAGTGTCTGAGCTTCCAATACTTCAGAAATAGTTTTCATCCCGGAGCGGTAATAATCGGTGCTTACTTTCAGGTTCTGGGTTGCCTCGTCCATGGCTTCTTTTGCCAGCAGTATCTGGCTATAGGATTCTTCAACGCTGTTCCAGGCTTGTTGCATTTGAAGAAGAAGTAACTCGTTTTTATCCTCACGATTATTTTCGGCTA
>DAONDV010000026.1:0-5418 GCA_035402745.1 Minisyncoccota bacterium | reverse complement strand
CAATGGAAATAGGCAAAAATAAATCTTTCTTCTTTTTTTGTTCTTGTTCCATATTAATAAATATTAATTACGACTTACTTATTATATTACATCAAAACTCAAAACGCAAAATATAAAGTACAAAATAAAAACACGGACTATATTCATGAAGTGTTTTCTTCTTTATACTTCGCACTTCTAACTACTTTCTATGTTTTGGCGTCACCCAAAAACCCATATACTTACCCAACATCAAACGTGTTTGCGCTTCAAAAGCCGGGAACGAACCGAAAAATATCAAATTCAAAGGCATTAGAATCCATTGCAAGAAAAAAAGAATATAACGCCAACGACCATAATGTACCGGTTTCGGAGGAAGGAAAGAAAAACTCATAATTGCCGAAGTTACTATACCCACGGAAGCCATTGTCATGATATATCTGGTGATAATCGGCAAACTAAAGGACAAAAGCATCAAATTAAATTGCGCCCCACCCAAAGTCAACGGCAACCAACCCAATAAAAAGATTATCAAAGAATTTGTAGACCAAGAATGCGCTCCTTCTAAAATCGTTAAGAACCAATAAACTTTTTTCTTAAAAGGAAACTGCTGCTTCCCCTTCATCAAAAATGAATCTTTTAAAAAAGCAAAAGAAAAGAATGCAAAATTTTCCGCTCCATAAGCCCAACGCCTTTGTTGCTTGTACTGATTTAATATTGTTCTCCAAAAAGTCCTATCAACATTAGCATCCATATAAGCCGGATAAAATAATGGCACTACTTTCCAGTCGCCATGATAAAAAAGCAAACATTGCCAAAAAATATGAGAATCTTCGGAAACAACATTCACTTTCCAAAAATCAACCTCTACCAAAGCCTTGAAAGCCATAGAATGGGAAGAAAAAGTGGTTAAACGTTCTGGTCGTGACTGCTGCATTAATTGCCAAAAAGTGGAAGAAAAAGAAACTACACGAGCCAAAGCCGGAGCCACCCAAATATTATTAGAAAAAATTGGAATTGGTTGGAAGCTAGATTGCAAAGGATTTTTAGCGGTTAAATAATGATAGGTCAAACAGGCAAAATACCCGTCCGGCACAACCGTATCAATATCAAAGGAAGAAACAACTATATTCTCATAAGAAATTTTTTGGCTATCAATAAATTTTTTAGCTTCTCTGGCAGCCCACGTTTCATTTGATCCCTTCCCCGCTATTTCTCCGACGATATCGGCAGGATGTTCAGAAATAATGAATTTAAAAAATTCATCTCCCAAATCTTTTTTTACCTTTTCGGCGATTTGTTTAGCGCTTTCACCCACTCTTTGCTCAATTGCCAAAACCACAATCATTTTTTCTTTAGGATATTGGCAACGCGCTAAAGATTGAACACTAGGAGCAACCACGTCCAATCCCTCACTAGTCATAGGTAAAATAATTAAATGATATATTTCTTTCCAATCGGCAACTGGCAAATTGTATTTTTCTTTAGGCAAATCTTTTAATTCTTCCAACCAATTTCTCTTTAAAAATATTTTCATTACTTTAAGACTATTGGAAAGATGAAATGACAAAAAGATTGTCTTAATCAACCAATAAGTATCAAAGAGCACGATAAAGATCGCGGCAAAAACCGGAAGCTTCCAAGAAACAATAAAAATCAAAACAATAGTAAGCCACGACAAAAGTCCTGGTAAAATTTCAAAGAAACGAAAAATCCTCCTTTCTCGAGGATCTTTTAGTTCCGTTGCTCTACCTATTTTTAAATAATTTTGTTCTGAAGAAATCATATAACTACATTCAATAACCTTATCAAACAACACAAAGTTTCTGTTTTAAATTTCAAAAGCTCATATTTTGTCCATTGAGCCACGAGAATAAATACAAAACAAAATCCTTGATTAAACTAAGTCTAGAACAATTTACCACTTTTTTCAATTAAACAAAAATCGCTGTCTGCTTTAAGCAGGCAGCGATTTTTTATATCTAAATATTATGGACAGGAATTATTAGGCATGCCCTTAGTATCAAAATGAATATGAGTTGCCTCACTGCAAGAAACCACATCACCATTATTATCACAAAAAGCATGAAATCCCTTGCTCTTTAAATAACTTACTACACTCTCCCAAAAACTCTTACCATTCACCGAAAAATCTCTTCTTGCTCCAACCTGTATATCGGCAGCCAAACCCTTATAATGGTAAGAACCAGTTTTATGGATACCACCAGTAGTAGAAGTAACCGTCAAAGAATATTTATTAAAATGTTGTCCTAAATCCGATATTGCAGAAGTAATACACGGCTTCACTTCGGTTACTCCGCCTTCGCCAGTACCATCAGAACCAGTTGAAGAATCGCCACTCCCGCAATCTTTTGTACAACTCATGGAGCTGATATCACCATTTATAAAAGACTTGAAATCAATTGGCGATTTAGCAATTATCATTAATACAGAATTTAAAATTAAACTCACTCCCCACACAATAGCAAAACCAATTAAAGCCGAGCTCATGGCCTTTTTGCCATTGTTTACCCTTTGAGGAGAACCGCCAGAAAAAATCATCATTACTCCTCCATAAATTATCATCAAAATTACAACTGGAAAAGCGATGGTATTTCTTAAAAATTTAAAAATGTTACTTCCCACTGTCATCAAATCGCACAAATGACAACAACCCGTATCCAAACAAATTCGCAAAGACTCACCCTGTACGCCATCGGTAGCAAGAATAGAACGAAATCCAGTAGCTGGAGCATCTTCTGAAACTTCCTGCGCCATCGCAGAAAAAATCGGAGTTAAACAAAAAATTGCAGAAATAACAATAAAAAATTTAAATATTTTTTTCATAAATTTAAATAATATGACGGATAGAATATAGAAAATTTTTTTAAATTATTTATTTACCACTTTCTAATTTCCATCTTCTACCCTCTAAATTAATCTACCACATTTTTCATCTTTTTTCTATCTTAATTTTTAGCAGAAAAATAGCGAAAAAATTTGATTTGTCGCAATAAAAAATGATAGGATGATAATACAAATATGGAAGATAAAAAAACTAAAGAAGAAATTCTAAAAACTCCTATCAATCAACTCGGATTGAATGTTTTGGAGTCAGATTTATCTGCTCCATTGAAACAACTCCATCAAGAATTAGACGCGGCGCAAATCCAATTCCATCCAGAAATTTATTTTAGCGATTCTTGGGGGTGCCCGGATGGCGTGCCAATTATTGGCGCTCCTTTTTATTTGGCCAACAAAACTTTAAAAGAAATTGAAACGGAAAAAAACGGCCCCGTTGAATCCGACGAAGAAATAATGCAAACCTTAAGACATGAAGCGGGACATGCTTTTAACTACGCTCATTCTTTATACAAACTCAAGCGCTGGAATGATATTTTTGGCGCTTATGAAAAACCTTACGAAGAAAATTTTGCCGCCATCCCTGGCAACAAAAAATTCGTCAGACACTTGGAGGGTTGGTACGCGCAAAAACATCCTGATGAAGACTTCTCTGAAACCTTTGCCTTATTAATCACCCCTGGTTTCGATTGGAAAAAATACTATCAAGGAACACGCGCTTTTAAAAAATTAGCCTTTGCCGCGGAATTAATTAAAGAATATGGTAGCAAACCGGTGCCGGAATTTGAGAAAAAATTGGAAACACCAGTAGAATCAATCACTACTACTATAGAAGAGTGGTATAAAAAGATAGCTTCTGCTCAAACCAAATCAAAAATTAAAATATTGATTCTTTTCTATCAAGAATATCCTAGCAAAAAACCTAAACGCGATGCTGTTATTGACCAAATTAAAGACGCCTTATTAAATCTCAATTACAATGTAGTCTTGTTACCCGCCAATCAAAGCATTGCTCGCATCATCAACGGCATCAAACAAGAAAAACCAGACTTAATTTTTAATTTAATAGAAACCTTCCGCAATACCGACAAATTTGAATTCAACATCACCGCTTTATTGGAAATGACTAAGATTCCTTTCACCGGCTCCGCCTCGGGAAGTATTTTTTTAACCAATGATAAATTAATAACCAAAAAAATCTTAAGTTTCAACAAGATTCCTTATCCTGATTTTTTTGTTATTCCTTTGGGCGAAGATCCGGTTAGACCAAAAAACCTAGACTTCCCTCTCTTCGTTAAACCAGTGCACGAAGATGCCTCTATTGGCATTGATGACAATTCCGTAGTAGAGAGTGAAGAAGCTTTCATTAAAAAAGTAAACGATATTCACGAAAACATTAAAGATGATGCTCTAGTGGAAAAATACATTGAAGGTAGAGAATTTTTTGTTTCTATTCTCAGTAGCGGAAAAACTTTAAAGCCACTGCAACTTTTAGAATTAGACTTCTCCAAATGGCCGGCTAACAAACACAAAATTTATACTCACGAAGCAAAACTAGAAGAAGAGATGGGATTACCCAAAACCATCGGTTTAAAAATTCCTAACGATTTGCCCAATGAATTGAAAGATAAAATTTACGACATTGCCATTAAAGCTAATTATGCTTTGGGTGCCAGAGATTACGCTCGTTTTGATATGAGAATGGATAAAGACAATAAAATTTATGTCTTAGAAGCCAATCTAAACCCTTATTTGGAACAACATGATGAAATGGCTATTGCCGCCGAAGCTTCCGGCTTAAATCATCAGCAATTAATCGACAAAATCGTGGAAGCCGCTTTAATCAGATCTGGAATTATAAAATAAACATTTAAAACACCGCCGCCACTTTTAGTGGCGGCGGTGTTCATTTCTATTATTTCAAAAAACTAGTAACGATTTTTATTAAATTATCTTTCTCTTTGGAATTACTCATAATCATTAGCAAAATCAAAACAATCAAAGTATTATCATCAATAATCTTTTTTCCTTCCTTAAAAAGAATCTCATTCTTTTCCAAATAATAAAGGAAGAGCAAAGCGCCAATTTTTTTATTACCATCCACAAAAGGATGATTCTTTAAAATAAAATAAAGAAGATTAGCAGCTTTTTCTCCAACGGTAGGGTATAATTCTTTACCGCCAAAAGTTTGAGCCAATTCGGCAATAATTGTTTCAAATTTATTACCCGATTCTTTTCCGAACATTCCCACATTAATTCCCATTCTTTTCAGTTCTTTCTTAGCCTCATCAATAACTTGTCTAGCCTCAGCATAAGTCAAAATGAATTTCGGCTTACCCGTTTTAACAATTTTTAATTTCCCTGCATCATAATCGCCCAAGATCTTAAAAACTTTGGCATATTCTTTTGTAATAATTTTCTTCTCCATATAAAAATTGTATCACTTTTCATAAAGATAAAAAAGCTTCACAAAATCCATAAAAAGTGTAAGATTAATAAATTGGGCCTATAGTCTAGTGGTACGACGCGTCATTCGCATTGACGAGGCGCGAGTTCGATTCTCGCTAGGTCCACCAA
>DAONDV010000025.1:3014-5952 GCA_035402745.1 Minisyncoccota bacterium | reverse complement strand
GAGGATAAAGCCCGGGTGGCGGAATGGTATACGCGCACGACTTAAAATCGTGTGAGGTAACTCATGCGGGTTCGAGTCCCGCCCCGGGCACGAAATAAAAAGTTTTTTATAATGGAGGAAGATTTAAATAATAAAAAAAATAAGCTTCCCTTTTGGCAATTTCTAGGCGTTTTAAAATGGCTAGTATTTTTTAATTTTAAAATCTCTATTTTTGGTTCGATATCACAATTAATTACCAGAATAATTATAAATTTGGGTCCATTATTTAATGCTTATATTTTTGCCCGTCTTTTGGATAAAATAATTAATGTAGTGAGTGGCTCAAGTTCTAATTTAAATGAAGTATTTCCATTATTAGGATTATTACTTGGCTATAATTTAGCAATGGCTGGCATTGAGAGTATCTACTCGTATTCTTTACGAGTTAATAGAAATGCTGCTAATTTTAAAGCCCCCGAGATTCTTTATAGAAAAATTTATTCACTTGGGATTCAAACGTTGGAAAATCCTAGCGTGGTTAATAAACTCCAAAGATGCAGAGAAATGATAAGGAGCATAAATAATGATTATGAAGGCGTAGTATTTTTCATTTCCAGGTTAATAACTTTATTTTCTGCTTCATTTGTGGTTTTGAGAATAATGCCAACAATAGCTTTAATTATTTTTCTGTCTTTAATGCCTGAATTGATTCTAAATAGAATATATATGAAAAAGAATTGGGGATTGTATAGGGATGAAACTGAGAATAGAAGGAGGGCAGATTGGACGCTTAGTTCTCTTACGGAAACTTCTAATTTGCAGGAAATAACAATAACCTCAGCTCGAAAATATTTAAGTAATATCTTTAAAAAATTTGGTGATTATTTTACTAAGAGGGATCTAAAAATAGTTAAAGAGTGGGAATTCTATGGGTTTATTTGTGGATTAGTTTCTCAATCCGCCAGGATGTTCGGTTATTTTATTATTCTTAAAAATCTTTTTTATAAATTAATTTCTATCGGCGATGTTACTTTTCAAATGCGATCATTAGATATTTTTACTGATAATTTAGCGTCAGCCAGTAACAATTTCGGTTCTCTCTATGAACGTTCATTAAGGATTAATGAAGTTAAGGAGGTTTTTGATATGAAATCTATGGTCGCGGATGGATTAATTGAATTACCGAAATTATTAACACCTCCGGATATAAGACTTGAAAATATTAGTTTTAAATATCCCAATTCCGATAATGATGTAATTAAGGATTTGAGTTTGCATATTAAACCGGGAGAAAAGATTGCTATTGTAGGAGAAAATGGCGCCGGAAAAACCACTCTAGTAAAACTTTTGGCGAGATTTTATAAAGTTGAACAGGGGGTAATATTGTTGGACGATAAAGACATAGATGATATAAAGATTGATAGTTGGTATAAAAATTTGAGCGTACTTTTTCAAGATTATAATACTTATTCTGTTTTAACGCTCAAAGAGAATATTTTTTTAGGAGAGTCAGATGAAGAATTGAATATGGAAAAAATTAAGATGGCGGCTGAAAAAGCTAATGTAGGTTCTTTTATTTCATCTTACAAGGATGGTTATGAGCAGGTTTTGAGTGAAAAATTTAAGGGTGGTACGCGTCCTAGTACTGGGCAATGGCAAAAAATTGCTATTGCTAGATTTTTCTATCGTAATTCACCGGTCGTGGTGTTTGATGAACCTACTGCATCTATAGATGCAGTTTCCGAAGCCGAAATCTTCGGTCAGATTTACGGTTTCTTTAAAAATAAAACTGTAATTATAATTTCGCATAGATTTTCCACAGTTAGGAATGCTGATAGGATATATGTTTTGGATAAGGGTAAGATCCTTGAAAGTGGTAATCATAAAGAATTAATGAAATTGAAGGGGAGGTATTATAAGGCGTTTAATATTCAAGCCAAGGGGTATAAATAAAAACAACTCATTGAGTTGTTTTTTTATTTGACGAAAATCATAAAATATTTAGTATTTAAATTAGTATAAACCTTAAAAAGGAGGAAAAAATTGTTGAAAAAAAGAGGGAGAAATCGTCTTGTTTTTATTTTCCCGAAATTAGGGGTTGTGGTTAAATTCCCTATTCTACATCTTTCACGAATTTTCGGAATGATAAAAGGACATTTTAGTGAAGGTGGTTGGAAATTTTTTTGGAAAACTTTTAAACATGAATTTAATTATTATACTGCCGACACAATAGGAAGTTTTAAAAGAGAGGTATTTTTTGGATTAATCGCTAATTGGAATGAATTTTATTTGTATTGGAAAACGCGGAGTTTATTTCTTCAACCTACTTATTTTACCCTTTTTGGTTTTTTAAATATTCAAAAATATGGAAATCCGTGTCAATTACAAGACGTTGATCTTTGGTGTCAGCTTCATATATTAACCGATGGAAAGGTTTGGGATGATTCTCACCATTTTAGTAATTCCAAAAATTTTTCTTTTGATGATGGAAAATTACGAATAGTTGATTATGGAAGTTATACGGTCAATAACGTTGTTATTCTGCATGGAGAGAAGATTTTTAATTCTTTTAATCCCGCTTTCTGTTGGGAAGAAGAAAAAAAGAAACGTGAGGAACGGAGATAATGATATAGATAGGGGCGGTCCAAGATTTTGGCCGCCTTTTTTGTTTGGAAAATTAGTATTTGACCCCGCACCTTTGGTGAATTTGGTCGCTCGTTTTTAGCGAGTGACTTTTTAATGAAGAGTTATTCACCAAAGATGCGGGATTGACTTTTATTTTAAAATCGTTTAATCTCATTTTAATGGAAAATGATACAAGGATTTATGAATTCGGTTTTCTTTTGAGCGGGCTTTTACCGGAAGCCGGCGTTTTATCTTTATTAGAAAAGATTGAGAAAACTTTTGAATCTTTGGGTGGTAAGATTAAAGAAAAATCAACTCCCGAAAGAAAAGTTTT
>DAONDV010000025.1:0-2914 GCA_035402745.1 Minisyncoccota bacterium | reverse complement strand
TTGAATCTTTGGGTGGTAAGATTAAAGAAAAATCAACTCCCGAAAGAAAAGTTTTAGCTTATCCGATTAATAAACAAAACGAAGCTTATTTCAATTATTTCTATATAGAACTAGAACCGGAAAAGTTGGAAGATGTCAGAGAGAAATTCAAATATGATGCAGATATTTTAAGATATTTGTGTTTGATAATTTCAACCGATCCTAGTAAAATAGAGAAGAAAGCAAAAGAGCCGAGACCATCCAGAGAAAAAGTGAGAGCAACTCCGGTTGCTGAAGCGGGAGAACCTTCTGCTGAAGTAAACTTGGAAGAGTTGAATCACAAATTGGATGAAATTAAAGAGTTGTCATAGACAAGCGATACCAATATACTAATACATGCGAATGATACGAATACAAATTAGTATGATTAGTATCAATTCGTATATTAGCATTGATTGTCGTAAACAATATGAATTTCAATAAAGTTTTTATTTTAGGCAATTTAACTCGTGATCCAGAATTACGCAC
Organism: Minisyncoccota bacterium; assembly: GCA_035402745.1. Taxonomy (GTDB): domain Bacteria; phylum Patescibacteriota; class Minisyncoccia; order UBA6257; family JAAZHW01; genus DAONDV01. Next base: position 2,407 of record DAONDV010000025.1, on the reverse strand, counting down.
CACTCCGACAGGACAAAGCGTAGCGCAATTTAGCGTGGCGACTAATCGCATCTGGTTTGATAAAAATCGCCAAAAACAAACTGATGCGGAATTTCATAATATCGTGGCTTGGGGAAAATTGGCCGAAATCGCTGGACGCTATCTTTCTAGAGGTAAATTGGTCTTCGTAGAGGGCAGAATTAAAACTCGCAGTTGGCAAGATCAAAGTGGACAAAAAAGAAGCAGAACGGAGATTATCGCCGAGAGTTTCCAAATGGGACCAAAGAGTGGATTTGGCGGACAAGGTGAAGGCACTGATATGCCTCATCCGACTGAAACATCAGATGCGCCATTGCCTTCTGAAGTGCCAATCATTGATAGTGAAGAAGAAATTAATCCGGAAGATTTGCCGTTTTAATTTAAAAAATAATTTAAAGATAAGAATTTATGAATAAACAATGTTTTTTCTGTAGTCAAAATACAAGAGTGATTGATTATAAAGACGCTGAGTTGCTCAAGCGGTTTTTAACTCCGCAGGCTAAAATAGTTTCTTCTAAAAGAGCAGGGATTTGCCCGAAACATCAGAGAAGATTGTCTTTGGCCGTGAAGCGCGCTCGTTATATGTCTTTATTGCCATATACTCCACGATAATTTTTAAAAAGGGAAATCCGTCTGCCAATTGGTAGACGGATTTTTTAATATAAAAGACGACTTTTTTAGGTCAGCATGAAAGTATTCTATTAACTCCATTTTTCATAGATTTGTCAATCTTGAAAAAAAAGACGGAAGGGCGTAAAATAACAATATTAATTATTGAATTTAGTGTTTTAAACTATGTCTAATAAATTTACTATTAAAGCTCAAGAGGCGTTGCAAAATGCGCAAGATTTGGCGGCCTCCAGAAACCAAGGAGAATTGAAACCAATCCATCTTCTTTTCGCGCTGTCTTCTCAGGAAGGAGGAGTGGTATTTAATATTTTGAATAGAATCGGAGTTAATGTTTCCGGCTTTCTTTCTTTTTTGGAAATGGAGATTGATCGTTTGCCGAAATTATTTGTAGTCAATGCCAATTTGGGTCAATTGTACCTTTCTCCTGAATTGGTCAAAATTTTAGATCGAGCCGCTAAGGAGTCAGCTTCTTTTAAAGATGAATTTATCTCATGCGAGCATTTATTTTTGGCAATTTTAGAAACCGCCAGTGATTTAAAATTAACTTTTGAAAAGTTTAATATCAAACGCGAGGCGATTTTAAAGGTGCTTAAAGAATTTCGTGGCTCTCAAAGAGTAACGGATGAAATGCCGGAAAATAAATTTCAAGTTTTAGAAAAATATTCTATTAATCTCACGCAAAAAGCGCGTGAAAAAAAATTGGATCCGGTGATTGGTCGCGAAGATGAGTTGCATCGTATTATTCAAATCATTTCTCGTCGTACTAAAAATAATCCTATTTTAATCGGTGAGCCCGGTGTGGGTAAGACCGCTATCGTAGAGGGCTTGGCGCAGAAAATAATTTCCGGAGATATTCCGGAGAGTTTAAAAGGAAAAGAAATCATCTCTTTGGATTTGGCCGGTATGGTAGCGGGCACTAAGTTTCGTGGAGAATTTGAAGACAGATTAAAAGCGTTTATTAAAGAAATTCAAAACGCGCAGGGCAAGTATATTTTGTTTATAGATGAAATTCACACTATTGTTGGAGCAGGCGCGGCCGAAGGAGCGATTGATGCTTCCAATGTTTTGAAACCGCCATTGGCGCGCGGAGAATTGCGAGCCATCGGCGCTACTACTTTAAAAGAATTTCAACGTCATATTGAAAAAGATGCCGCGTTGGAAAGAAGATTTCAACCGGTGTTGGTGGAAGAGCCATCTTTGGAAGATAGCATTTCTATTTTGCGTGGATTGAAAGAAAGATATGAGATGCATCATGGTCTCAGAATTAATGACAGCGCAATTGTGGCAGCGGTTAATCTTTCCGCTCGTTATATTTCCGACAGATTTTTGCCAGATAAGGCCGTTGATTTGATTGATGAAGCGGCTTCGGCTTTGCGTTTGGATTTGGATAGCTTTCCGCCGGCCATTGAAGAGGCGAAGAGAAAAATGATTAATTTGGAAATTGAAAAAGAAGCTCTAAAAAGAGAAGAAGAAAGCGGAGCGAAAACTCGTTTGAAAAAAGTGGAACAGGATTTAAAAAAAATAAAAACCGATTATGAAAAGTTCTTAAAAGATTGGCAAAAGGCAAAAAAAGAATCCAGCAGCGCTAATGATTTAAGAAAAAAGATTGAGCAATTAAAACAAGAAGCAGAAATGGCCGAGTATCAAGGTAATTTGGAAAAAGCGGCAAAAATTATTTATGGAGAAATTCCTGAAGCGCAAAAAAATTTAGAACAAGCGGAGAAAAAAGCCGGGCGTCAGGGAGTGGAAAATAAAAAGA
>DAONDV010000024.1:0-6047 GCA_035402745.1 Minisyncoccota bacterium | reverse complement strand
CTTGTGACCTTTACAATGTCAATGTAACGCTCTAACCAACTGAGCTAACCGCGCATAAATCCACTTACTTATTTTAAAATCTTAGACCAATAATCAAAATAATTCAAACAAATATCCAACTTTTACACCGATAACTTATCTGCCTTTAATTTCTATTGGTGCGCGCAGATGGGCTCGAACCATCAACTTCGGCTTTATATTAACGACCCCTATTATCAAAATACAATAATGAAGTCGTCCATATATCAATAATATACTTTTCTTTATTATTTTTTTAGTGGGCATACCTGGATTCGAACCAGGGACCCCGGCTTTATAAGAGCCGTGCTCTAACCGACTGAGCTATATGCCCACTAAAAAAACAAAACTTAATAATAGAATATTATTGATATAAAAACCGTGCTCTAACCAGCTGAGCTATACGCGCATTTAAAAATAATAAATTATATTTTATCTCGCCTCGACTCACTTACGAATCAAGAGCGAGGCGAGATAACAACCCTTTATTACTTCATCACCGCTTCAAACTCTTCTTTTTCAATTACTTCCTTATCTAATAATGTTTTAATCAGTAAATCAAGTTTTGCTTTTTGTGTTTTCAATATTTTTTCAGCTGATTTTATTGCATTATCTATCACTTTTTTTACTTCGCTGTCTATTTCCGTAGCAATTTTTTCGGAATAATTTTTTTCCGTAGAAATTTCCCTGCCCAAAAATATCATTTCCTCGGTTTTACCGAAGGTGATTGGGCCAAGTTTATCGGACATTCCCCATTGCGTAATTAATTTTCGAGCCAAAGCCGAAGCCTCTTTCAAATCATTGGAAGCACCCGTGCTGATATCTCCTAAAAACATTTTCTCCGAAAGAAATCCTCCCATCAAAACCGCCAACTCTGCTAAAAATTGTTTCTTTGTTCTCAATCTTCTATCTTCCAAAGGAACTTTTAAAGTATAACCACCGGCATGACCGCGCGCGATAATAGAAACTTTTTGCACCGGATCGGAATATTCGGAAAAATGCGCCACTACCGCATGACCTGCTTCATGATAGGCAATAATTTTCTTTTCTATTTCCGCAATAGTTTTAGTTTTTCTTTCCGGTCCTAATATCACTTTTTCAATGGATTCTAATAATTCCGCTTGCCCCACTTCTTTTTTATTGCGACGAGCGGATAGAATTGCGCCTTCATTAACCAAATTAGCCAAATCTGCGCCGGAAAATCCTGGAGTACGTTCAGCAATTCTTCTTAAATTATTGTCTTTGGACAATATTTTATTACGGCAATGAATTTTCAAAATAGCTTCACGTTCATTAATATCCGGTAAATCCAAAACCACTCGACGATCGAATCTTCCCGGTCTTAATAATGCCGGATCCAAAACATCAGGACGATTAGTAGCAGCCATTACAATGATATTGGCATTATTATCAAAACCGTCCATTTCTACCAAGATCTGATTTAAAGTTTGCTCTCGTTCATCATGACCACCACCCAAACCAGCTCCGCGCTCCCTACCCACCGCATCAATTTCATCAATAAATAAAATAGCTGGCGCCGCTTTTTTGGCAGTCATAAAAACGTCACGCACACGAGCTGCGCCCACACCCACAAACATTTCTACAAATTCCGCTCCAGAGATATGAAAGAATGGAACATTTGCCTCTCCAGCTACTGCTCGCGCCAATAAAGTCTTACCGGTTCCCGGTAGACCCATCAACAAAACGCCTCGTGGAATTTTCGCTCCAATATCCAAAAATTTCTTGGAATTTTTCAAAAATTCTACGACTTCTTTCAACTCTTGTTTTGCTTCTTCCAAGCCAGCTACATCATTAAAGGTAATTTTTTCTTTACTGGGAATAAACATTTTTAATGAAGATTTGCCGAAAGAAAGAGCCTGACCGGTTCCCTTTTGCGCCTGTTTGCTTATCCAAAAGAAAAATCCAACAAACAAAATCAAAGGCAAAAAATTAATCAAAATCGTAGCCCATATTCCCCAATCGGATTCACCCTTAATTTCCATCTGAATACCATTTAATTGTTCCGGGGTAACTCCATAATTTTTCAAAGTCTCACTCAAACTGGAATCTTGTTCTTTCACCGCCGTAAATATTTTATCGTCTTGAGCAATTATTTCTAAATCATTTCCATCTACTGCTATCTTTTTTATTTCCTTATTGTTTATTTTTGCCACCACTTCATTGAGAGTGATAGCCTCGGATTTTTCCTCCATCAAATCTCCAAAAAACAACGAAAAAATCATACTCACACCGAATAAAATCACCAAAGCAATAAGTAAATTTTTAATAATATGTTTCACTTGCTCCATTAAACAAGATTCGGAAATAATCTTTTCATTTCCTTCATCTTATTTTTATTTAAATTTATTTGACCTATTTTTATTCAAACCGAATGTATATATTGTTTTATTGTAGCAAACCCCTCTAAAAAATCAACCGAGTAAAAATAGATTCAAATTCTCTGATTTTTATTTTTAAACAAAAAAAAAGCGGGTCCGATTATCGGACCCGCTTGGGTTGCGGAGTGTTAATCCGCTTCGGGCTTGGGATGATTTCCCCTGCCCTTGTTCTTGCCACCTTTCTGGAGGGCGGCTTGTCTTTCGGCCAGCTCCTGATCCTCGGCCGAAAGTCTCTTCTGAACAGGATATTCCCCCCGATCGGGAATCGTCGGATTGAGCGTGAGCTCATCCAACGCTCCAAGATGAGTATACGGGAGCTTCGTGGCAAGCTCCTTCTTCAGAAACTCCCTCATATCCGTATCCTTCGTGATGAAGGATGGTACGGAATACAAAGCGATTTCCTGAAATACCGGGAACCATTCTTTCTGGCCGTCGTTTACATCGCTTCGAGAAGCTATGTAAACCACCTCCAGCTGTCGCTGCCAGAGATTGAACACCACAGCACTCCTGAAAAACAAGAATGCTCTGTCCCCGACCATCCTGGGTTTGAAGACCTTGGTACCCTCTTTGGTATCGATGACCAAAGCGGCTGTTCCTTGAAGACAAGGCAAACCGTAGCTGATGGTCTGAGGAACGAAACCGTCCACATTGGGAACGATCTTCCCGGCCACGAAAGTACAGTTTACTTTCGTCTCACCTCGCTTCTCATCGAACATGACCTCGCTCCCACGGCCGCACTTCCTGGCAGCCTCCTGAAGACCGGACAGAATAGCATGCACGACTCCCTTCACGAACAAACGATCCTTGATTGACTTCATGTCAACCTCCCTTTTTTTATTCCTAATCCTTGCGGATTTAGGTGCGAATAAATTTTGACGCCCAGCGAACAACGCGAGGAATATACATTCCTCCCACAAAACACAACAGCATCAAATAAAAAGCCGTATTACCGCCATACTTTCCTTGCCCCAAAGCAATAGCCTTAAGACAAATGGAAAAGTTCCACGCAGCACACACAAAGAGCAGAGTAGCGAAAACCTTGCCAATGAACTTAACTTTCATTCAAAAACTCCTTTTTATTTTTTATTTATGTAAATGAACTTCTTAATTTCTATGTTCTTATTATATACCAACTTAACACAAAAGTCAACCCCCGCGATCCTACAAGAACGCGGGGGTTAAATTACAACAGATACGCCTTTTTCTAATTTGCTACAAATTTTTTCTTGGCAATCAAACCTTCGGCCATAGGTAAAGTGAAAAAGAAAGTCGTTCCTCTATTTTCAATGGAATCCACCCAAACCTTACCGCCATGAGCTTCTACTATATTCTTCACAATATAAAGTCCCAGACCCGTACCCTCGGTTTCGTATTTCAAAACATTGGCAGCGCGGAAAAATTTAGAAAATAGTTTCGGCAATTCTTCTTTAGGCACTCCAATACCGGTATCACGCACCGAAACCTCCAAAAATGGCTCTTTCTTTACCAAAGTAATTATTATCTCTCCATTCTCTACATTATAACGTATGGCATTCTCAATTAAATTTTGAAAGACTAATCTAATTCTCATCGGATCAAATTTAAATTTCGGCACACCATCAGGCGGATATTCTAAATACATTTTAATATTATGTTGTTTAGTGAGAGATCCATATCCTTCCATCATCTTATTAATCAAATCAACGATATCACCCTCTACAAATTCATAACCGAATTTACCGGATTCAATATTTGAAGTATCCAACAAATCATTGGCCGTCTTGGAGACTTTCTCCGCGGCTACCAATCCATTATTTAAAATTTCTTTTTGCTGATCACTCACCGCTCCAAAATCTCCGTTAATCAAAGATTCAAAAGTCCATTTGATACCGGAAAGCGGAGTACGCAACTGATGAGCAGCTACGGTTAAAAATTCGGATTTGGCCGTAATCAATTCCTGCTCTCTGGTTTTATCTTTAATAATTTTGAAAAAGCCGGAAATTTGTCCCAAGGAACTAATAATACGCACGGTCGTCACGCTTAATTCCAAATGTGGTTCAATAAAAGTGATGTCTACCAATTGAGGATAAACATTCGGTTCACTGCGCCAAGTCATAGAAGGCGCCAAACTTGGAAAAAGCACGCGAGTTAAAATTGCCGTATCAGCATTTTTTGCCCATTCTGGAGAAGCGATTTTTCCCAAAACATCTTCCTGCTTCAAACGAAACAATTCTTCCGCTACCCTATTAAAAATAGTAATTTTGAAATCCTCGTCATAAGCCACAATGGCATCGGTAAAATTGGCAATAATTAATTGAATTTGATTGCGTTCATTAATTAAATTAAAACGAGCGCGAGCTGATTTCAAACTTACAAAAAAAGACGCGGCAGAAACAATCATCGCGGCCCCCAATGTCACCGTTCCCCAAGTAGAATCCACAAAATAAAAACTAGCGATAGAAAGAAGTAAAAGCGAAACAAAAATAATCCAAAAAATACGCATTTCTGGAAATTTTAAATATGCCACAATTTTGCTTTGTTTAGCCATTTATAAGGTAAATCAAATCTCTATCGCCTTTAATTCAACTGAATTATACCAAATAAAAATCTCCCCGACAAGCAGGGAGATTTTAAAACAACTCAACAAAACTAATAATATCTACTTGATAAGCTTTTCTATCTCTGGGCGATTAAAACCCATAACAATATTGCCATCAATATCTATTACCGGCACGCCCATTTGACCGGACTTTTGAATCATCTCTTGGAAAGCGTTCTGATCTTCGGCTACATTCACATCTTGGTATTCCAATCCTTGAGCTTTAAAAAAATCCTTAGCCATCACGCAATATGGACAGTTTGGAGTTGAATAAACTTTTATCTGCATATGATTTATTTCAACAATTTATCAATTTCTGTTTGATAAACGGAATAAGGCTGCGCGCCAATGATAATTACTCCGTTATCAATGTTAATTATTGAAACTGAACTCTGCAATTGATTGATAATATATTGAGCATCCAATTCAATAGGCAAATCTTTTACTATTAAAGTAATGGGAGTAGCTAAAATTCCGGCATTTTGCGCAATAGTAGCAATTTCATTAATTCTTGCTTCGTCTTTATTAGCAGTTAAGCATTCTGAAAATGTAGTCTTATTCAAACCCAAATTTCCAGCATAAGTTGCCAAAGATGTAGCAGTAAGAGTCTCTCCGGAATCTTTTTTAGTGAAAATCAAATCATGCATTTCCCAATACTTATCTTGCTTACCGGCGCACCAAACTGCCTGAGTATCCATTAAAGAATTGGAATGAAATGGCATGGCGCGAAAAACAGTTTTCATTTTTCCAGTATCAACATAATTAGTAACAATTTCTGGACGAGTTAATTTATGAAATTTAGCGCAATAAGGACATTCGTAATCACTAAATTCAAACATTGTAAGATCGGCATTGGACTTTCCCAACACCTTATCTTCGGATACGAGATTCATCTCTACGACTTCGCCTGATGGTGTCGGAGTAGCTCCGTTCTTGCCTGTTGATTTCAAACCATTGGAATAAATTACTGCCCCACCAATCACCAAAGCAGCAATCACAATGGAAATAGGCAAAAATAAATCTTTCTTCTTTTTTTGTTCTTGTTCCATATT
>DAONDV010000023.1:0-6603 GCA_035402745.1 Minisyncoccota bacterium | reverse complement strand
CGACGCGTCATTCGCATTGACGAGGCGCGAGTTCGATTCTCGCTAGGTCCACCAAATACATTTTAGTTTTCCCAAAACCCCTCAATAATCGCAAAAATTGTTTTTATTGACTAAATATAAGGAACGCATTAAGATAAAACCCATGTTAGATAAATTAGTAGTTGATATTGAAACAAAAAATTCTTTTGCTGAAGTTGGCGGACAACATAATATTAATCGCCTAGCCATCTCTATCATTGGAGTTTATTCTTATAAACGCGACCAATATTTTGCTTTTGATGAAAAAGAATTTTTAGATTTTGAAAAATTATTGGAAGAATCCGGCGCTATGATCGGGTTTGCTTTAAAACGCTTTGACGTACCAGTTCTAAAGAATCACTTCCCGCATTGCGACTTTTCTCCTTTGCGTATTTTAGACATTTTAGACGAGGTAGAAATACAACGCGGACATAGAATTGGCTTAGACGATATGGCGCATGCCAATATCGGCACAGGAAAAACCGGCCATGGCTTGGAAGCCATTGATATGTATCGTGAAGGAAGAATTGATGAATTAAAAAGCTATTGCTTAAACGATGTAAAAATCACCAAAGATTTATACGAGCACGGAATAAAAAATGGAAAATTGATTATTCCTTCCAAATATTCCGCACCGGCTTTTATTAATATAAATTGGAATGATTTGGATGATTATTTAGAACTTGCGGAAAAAACCAAAAATTCCACTCCCAAACAAAAAAGTTTATTCTAATAGTTATTCACTTTGACAAAAAATTATTTACTGGATATAATAAAGACAGCTTTTAAATTTAATTTTAGCCCGCTTAAGCGTAAAGCTTAAACGAGGCAAAGGAGTAAAAATGTGTGTATCAGTATGTCCTGATTGCGGAAAAGAGGTCAACATCCATGATTGCTATTGTTCTCATTGTGGTCTCAAATTGAGCGGCTGCCAAGACGTCAAACCCAAAAAGTGTCCGAATTGCTGCAATTTACTAAACATCGGGGCACAAGAATGCCCCCAATGCGGCATAAAAGTGAGTTTATAAAACTCAAAACAATGCAGCCAACCACCCCTCGCCCTTGCCTGGGGTGGTTTTTTATTTTAAAAATAATATTCGGCTCCAATATCGCGCGATTACACATACTCTTTTCTGTCATCACCATTCTTCCTACCTCCTCTTCGCAACCTTGACTCACCCACTCCTATCGCCTATACTATTTTTATATTCAATTCATAGTTGATTACTATGAATTGAAATGACTAACAACGATTTTTAATCATAACGAACAAAAAATAAATATATGAATCTTAGAAGTATAAAAATTTCGGAAACAGTTCATATTGCCATAAGATGGCTTTCTTATTTGGCTAAAAACAAAGATCAAAAACCACAAAGTTTGGGAGAATTTGCCATTAAAGAAAACATTTCTTTTTATTTTTTACAACAAATTAGTCGTCTTTTGAAAAAAGAAGGATTAATAAAAAGTAAATTGGGCAATTGGGGCGGATATCAATTAGCCAAGCCGGCCAATAAAATTACTTTGGAAGAAATTATAAAAAGTCTGGAAGGCCCCATTTCTTTAATTAATTGTGCCAATCACCGATGTTTCAATCATCAATGCGAACAAAAAAATGCTTGGGAAAAAATAAACCAAGAAATAAAAAAGATATTTAGTCGCGTTAAATTATCAGATTTAATATAAAGAAAGCTTGCCCGACCGTTTTTTTCAAAAGAACAAAATGAATAAATCTTCTTCAAAAAATAAATTCAATAAAAATTCCTCCATCTCAATAAACAAAAATGGGCGGGTTTATTTAGATTACGCGGCAGCCACTCCTGTACAACCAGATGTTCATCAATTTATTAGGCCCTTCGCCGGAGAAAATTTTGGCAACCCTTCCGCTATTTATTTAGAAGGTAGAATTGCCAAACAAGCTTTAGAACAAGCTAGAGAAACGGTGGCTAAAAATTTAAATTGTCAATCTCATGAAATAATCTTTACCAATGGCGGAACGGAATCCATTAATCTCGCTATTTTTGGAATAGCCCGAGCTTACAAAAAATTTTTTACAAAACCTCGTCTCATCACCTCTCAAATAGAACACCCTGCTGTTTTAAATTCTATGGCGCAATTAGCTAAAGAAGGTTTTGATGTTAAATATGTCGCCACCAACAAATATGGAGAAGTTAGCTTAGAAGAATTAAAAAAATATCTTAACCCGCAAACTATTCTTGTTTCCATTATGTATGCCAATAATGAAATTGGCACCATCCAACCCATTGCCGAAATATCCGCTATTATCAAAAATTACCGAAAAAACAAATATTTACCTTTTTTTCATACTGATGCTTGCCAAGCGGCTAATTATTTAAATCTCGATGTTAAGCATTTGGGCGTTGATTTCATGACCTTGAATGGCGGAAAAATATACGCGCCCAAAGCCAGTGGGGTTTTATACAAAAAAAGCGGCCTCAGCATTGATCCTATTATTTTAGGTGGTGGCCAAGAAAAAAATCTCCGCTCCGGCACAGAAAATCTTGCCAGTTGGATCGGATTGGCTGAAGCCTTGAAATTAGCGCAACAAGAAAAAAATTCAGAAATAAAAAAAATTAAAAAACTTCGCGATTATCTTCAAAAAAGTATTTTAAAAATACCACAGACAGTTCTCAATGGACACCCGCAAAAAAGACTACCCAATAATATCAATGTCATCATCTCTGGCATCGAAGGAGAAGCTTTAATTTTAGAACTAGACAAAGCGGGTATTGCCGCATCCACCGGATCGGCTTGTCATTCACACTCTCTAGAACCGTCTCATGTTTTAAAATCCCTCGGATGGTCTCGTGAAAAAATTCATGGCAGCCTACGCCTTACTCTAGGAAAATATACCACTAAAAAAGAAATTGATTATGTTATAAAAACCCTACCTCAAATTGTAAATAAATTGCGTTCTTTGTCCGCCATAAACATTGAACACCACAAATAAACCCACTCCACCAACCACACCCCCCCCTTTTTTCTCATCATCAAACTACCGCCTTCAATTCATAGTTGATTACTATGAATTGAAGGAAAACAAAAAATTAATTACTTTTTATCATAAAATAATATGAAAACAACTAAAAAAATAAAAAATACCAAAAAAGCCGATTTACTCAAAGATCAAACGCCTTGGGTATATTCAGATGTTGTTAAAAAACATTTTTTCCATCCTCAAAATTTTCTAAAACCAAAAGAAGAAGAAACTTTTCACTTCAACGCCTACGGAGAAGCTGGTAGTCCGGCTTGTGGGGATTTAATGAAATTCTGGCTTTGGATTGATCCCAAAACAGAAAAAATAAAAAAATGCCGTTGGCGCACTTTTGGCTGTGGTTCGGCTATCGCTTCCACTTCTATGCTTTCTGTTATGATTACGGAAAAGGGCGGTATGAAAATAGATCAGGCAAAAAAAATTACACCCCAAGACATTATCAAAAGATTGAGCGGGTTACCAGATATTAAAATTCATTGTTCAGTTTTGGGAGATCAAGCTTTAAAAAATGCCATCGCCAATTATCATAAGGCCCAATCTAAAAAATAATAAAATCTAGAATCAAAATTAAAAACAAAACCGCCCCGATATATTTCGGGGCGGTTTTGTTATCAAAAGCTAAGGATTAGTAGTTGGTGTAGCAGTCGGACTAGGAGTTACGGTTGGAACTGGAAAAACTGCTTTTAAATCATTTCTGGCTTTTTCTATAGCCGCTTTAAAATCACTATTAGCCTTTTCAACCGCTTGCTTTTTTGCATCTATCAAAGACTGTAAAGAATCGCTTATTTTATCAACATCTTTTTTATCTGTTATAAACTTTTCTTTGGCAGCCTTAACCCTATTCTGAAAAGCAACGCGAATCGCTACCGCATCAGGATTAGTCAAAGCACAATCCGCTTTGGCTTTCGTGATAGCAGCTTGAATCTCTGCTCTAAAAGCACTAACCAATGTATCAACGCTAGTTTTCTTAGAAGCGATGGCCTGCTCTACGCCCTTACGAAAGGCTTCTATAGCAGAGTCGATTGTCGCTCTGCGCGCAGTGATAGCAGCCGTTGTCGCTTCTTTAAAAGCTAAGAGAGCTTGTTTTTGAGCATCAGTCGTGGCCTTCCCTTCAAGCTTAGCAAAAAACTCATCACGATTTTCATCCCATTTATTGCGATTATTTTCACGTTTAGTATTTCTTTCAACCCAACGATCATCTATTTTCTTTTTTTGTTCTTCTCGTTTCTGCTCAATCTTGTCTTCATTATCAATCATCTTTGTTTCCAATTGTGTCATCTTATCAACGTTAGCGCAAAAATTAATACCACCCTTCTTATTGCTAGGCTTATCCGAATGACTGGGTGTAGCACTGGGACTTCCTGTGCCACGACCGCCAATCTTATCTTGACCATTTTCTTGTTTGTTTTGACCAAAAAAGTCTGCTTTCGCCGATACTATCGGAGAAAAAACCAATCCTACCAAAACTACGAAGCCCAAAGCCGCAATTATTTTAGAATAAGTTTTCATCATATGTTTGGCCAAAATCACTCAAAACGGAATTATCCAATTCCAATAAAGAAGCGTCGGATAATTCACTCTCAAAAATGGCTTGTTCTTCGGATGCGGACAATAATAAAGCATCCACGGCATTATCAATATCAGCCGTTGCTTCTGGAGCGCTCACTTCGGAAATTTCAACAAATCCCTCCGGCTTTGTTGGGGCAATGCTAAATTGGTTATAAGCTACAAAAGCCAAAACAATCGCCACAATACCCACAAAAATTCCGATTTTCCATTTTACTGACATATATTTGTGAATTTGGTTTTTAAAATTACTTCGACCTTTATTTTTTATCTTCCACAAAACTTCAATTACTTTAAAAACTATAACATTTACATTATAACAAATAATAATTTTGACAAAAAGCCCCAAAAACGATAGTATTAATAGTACTTGGAGACATTGGTGTAGTAGTAGCACAACGCTCTGTGGAAGCGTTAGCAGGGGTGCGAATCCCCTATGTCTCCCCTTTTAAAAAAAGAAATCGGCCGCTTTTAGCGACCGATTTTTTATTTTATCCAAAACTACTGAATTCCAATCCAAAAAGAAATTTACCCAACTCCCCCTTTTCCAATAAAGCATAACCTCCATTAACCATAACGATTCTTTTATGACCGAAAAGAAAACGATAAGACAGATAAATGCCCAGATTCAACCAAATTGGCCTTTGTTCGCCGGGAAGACACCAAATATGAACTTCATCAGCGGAAAAAATATGCTGGACGGAAGAAAACAAAGATTCAAGAGAATAATCATTCTTATCCTCTATCATATAAGTATAAACCTTAGCCTTTTTCTTCCTCAAACCGCTGATATAAGCCATCATTTTACACTTCTCTTCATCGCCAACTTCATTACAGCTAGGAGCAATTAGAACAATCTTCTTTTTTATAAAAATTTCTTTTATCAGAAGCGCTAAAGAACAAATGAACACAACACTAAACAAAAAACCGATCAAAAAAATAAAATCTCCGCGCAAAGCCCCAGAAGAAATCCCGCTTATTCCTAAAACAAAAAAGGACATTACTCCCAAAGCAGCTATGATAAAACCCAGAACCCCATTGGTCGTTGCATTCTTTTTGCTGCGAAGTCCTAAATGATTGGACGTCCAAAAAATTATAAGACTGACAAAAAAAACAAATAATACCCAGAATGACATCTTAATAATTGAAATGAGCGCGCTTGTCATATTTCCCCTCCTTATTTTGGATTTATTCAAAAATCAATCTGCTGCTCTCAATATATACTTTCTTTACAAAAAATCAAGATAGTATTTTTTTAGAAAAACTGTTTTATTTATTACTCATCCTCGCCAAATATTTTGTCCCAAAAAGATTTCTTTTTCTCGATTTTCTGCAAAGAGGAAGAATTCTCTGATAAAATTATTTTTTCTGCTACATTTTTTATACGACGCGCCTCTTCCTCCACTAATTTTCCATCATATTCTCCACTATGCGCCGTCACTCCTTCATAAGTAGGCTTCTTCATATCCAAATGGAGATTGATCTCCAAAGTATCGGACAATTGGTTTATATATATATGGAAACGAGGATAAAAATTCCTACCATCAAAACTGCGAGCAAAACTCACTTCTCCCCCTTGATGCGGATTTTCTATTATTCTATAACCACATTCTCTCATAAAGATTTCCGGTCTTATATTTATCTTTTGTAAAATGATTTTCATAAATATATAGTACTAAAATTACGAAATTATAGCCATATTTAACCCCTCAATCTTGCAATCCCATTGGATTGCTTTTTAGCATTATTCATTGTATAATACCAATAAATATTAAGTCACCTGACTATTTTCAATAACATATTGAAAATAGATTAAATAACATCTAATTCGCTTGAAAAATTGTGCTTATCAAACTCCGCTAAGAGAAATTACAGTCCTTAGTCGGGAAAATTTCACTTTGAAAGGCGAATCATTGCAAAATGAGTACGCGTATTTTGGCATTGCTGGGAATATTAACAGGAATCATTGGAATTGGCATTGGCTATTGGATTAGACATATCCT
>DAONDV010000022.1:0-6682 GCA_035402745.1 Minisyncoccota bacterium | reverse complement strand
CCAGCCGCACATTTTAGCACATTTGGTTTTGCCCGACACACAAGCCGACCCTTCGCAAAACCAAAAGAGCTAAAATTTTCCAACCGCACGGACTGACATTCCGAAATAAGTATTACATTTGACCAGTTTTGTCAAAACACATATTGTCTTATGAGTAACTTTGGTGACCTAATACGAATAGCAAGAGAAGAGAAAGGTTTGTTCCTGCGACAGGTTGCAGCCGAACTGGGCATTGACCAAGCTATTATTAGCAAATTTGAACGTAATGAACGCAAACCGACAAAGGAACAGGTTCTGAAATTTGCTAAGTTCTACAAGCTCGACAAGGAAACTTTATTGGTTGAGTGGTTAAGCGACAAAGTAGCTTACGACCTGCAAGACGAGAATTTGGCTGACAAAGTTTTGAAAGCTGCTGAACAGAAAATTAAATATAAGAAAAAGTAATGCTTCATTATATTATACAAGAAAAGAAAAACAAATGGTTGCAGTCTGACGACTGCACCATTAGTGATTTGATAAAGTATATCCGTGACAAAGGACAGTTGCGTGATACGCAAATTGAAGCGATTGAAACTTACTTGTTTCTAAAAATACAAGGACAGAATAAACCACTTTGGCAATTATTTTCAGAAGGCTTTTTCACTAACGGCACAGACTTATCAAAACTGAATATTAATCAAAAGGCAAGAGATTTTTTAACCGCCAACAAAGACGCTTTTGCATTGTATGACTTTGCAAGAACAAAAAACGGAAACGGTTCCTTACTTCCCGAACTGGAAAAACTAATCGTTGACAAACCAACCGAATTAGATTACGACACCATTATAAAAAGCATTTTCTACAATGTAAGCTATGCCGACTATTTAATGAGTTTGCCAATGGGTGCAGGTAAAACTTTTCTGATGGCTGCTTTCATTTATTTGGACTTGTATTTTGCCGACAACGAACCAGAGAATAAAGCATTTGCACATAATTTTTTAGTGCTAATTCCATCTGGTTTAAAATCTTCCATCGTTCCGAGTTTAAAGACAATTGAAAATTACGACCCTTCTTGGGTGTTGCCCGAACCATCTGCAAGCAAACTGAAAAAACTATTGAAGTTTGATGTTTTGGACGAGCAGAAATCAGCCAAGAAAAGTAACAAGGCAAGAAATCCAAATGCACAAAAAGTAAACGCCTGTTTGCCTAATCCATTCGGACAAGTGTTTGTAGTAAATGCGGAGAAAGTGATTTTAGAAAGTTTCAAATTCAATGCTCAAACAGAATTGGAACTTGACGAAGAAGAAAAAGACACAAGCAACGATTTAAAAAAATTATTCGGACAAATTCCCAACCTCACAATTCTGATAGATGAAGTGCACCACGCTGCAACCGATGATATTAAATTACGGCAAGCCGTAAATTATTGGCACAGCAAAGGAAACATCACAACGGTTTTAGGTTTCTCGGGAACGCCATATTTACAAGGTGCTGAAACTATTAAAGCAGGTGACTACGCTTTTAAGTTTTCGCAAATAACCAACACGGTTTACTATTATCCGTTGGTTACAGCGATTAAAAAATTCCTGAAAACACCAACTGTTAAAATCGGGCAAAACCTTGACCGTTTTCAAATCATTAAAAAAGGAATTGAGGACTTTGATACACAATACAAGAAAACAGTTTATGAAAATGGAGCAATTGCAAAGATTGCTATCTATTGCAGTAACATTGAGGTTTTAGAAGAAGAAGTTTATCCGTTCTTGACAAGTGAATTGAAAATAAATCCTGCTGAGATTTTGAAATTTCATGGAGGAAATAAAAAATACTCTTTGCCCAAAGAGAACGAATTAGAATTCCGTTCGTTGGATTTGGCAATTTCAAAAAAGCGTTACATTCTTTTAGTTCAAGTAGGAAAAGAAGGTTGGGACTGTCCAAGTTTAACAGGTGTAATCCTTTCGCAAAAAGGTGATAGTCCTCAAAATATGGTGTTGCAAACTTCTTGCAGATGTTTACGCCAAGTGGACAAAGGAAAAGAAGAAACGGCTTTAATTTGGCTGAACAAAGACAATGCGGATACGCTGAACAAACAGTTGAAGCAAGAGCAAAACAGCAGCATTGACGAACTGAACAGCACCAAACGAATTGGTAAAGCTGAAATGGTGGAACGTCACAGCCGTATGGAATATTTGCAATTGCCTAAAGTGGACTTTTATCAAATGAAAGTTACCTATCAGAGTATTGACGAGGAAGAAACAGCAAACACAAAAGCCAAGTTAAAAGCCATCATTAAAAAGATTGAAGATTACAAGGCTTCGGCTTTGATAAGCACAAGCGAAATTTCTAACATTGATACTGGAACTATTGACATCATTAACGAAACAGGAATTGCATTTGCCAATTACAACCAATGGCTTTTTGAAACGAGCCGCCAAAGTTTTGGTTTGATTTCAGAAACGCAATTGCACCAATACGACACAGAACTAAACGAAATATTTGAAACAGTTTCTTTTGAAAAAGACGGAAACCGATTTTTCAATGAGTTGTATGATTTGCATTTGATACAATCTAAAATTCGTGTTGCCTTTAGTATCAAAAGAGATTTACAAACAGACACAGAAGTAATTCCTAAAGAAGCCGAATTGCTGATTGCTTCTAAATTGACAGATGTTGAGAAAAATCCAAAACTCTATCCAAACGAAGCCGACACAAATAAAATTCTTGAATTAGATAAAACAAATGAAAGTGTTGAAGTTGATATGAGCGAAGTTGAAAAGGCTTATAACCTTATGAAAGAAGCATTGGAAGCCCAAGGAATGGGGAATATGGTTATGTCTTACGATAGTTTCAAATCAGGTAAAGAATATTCATCAGTTGTAAAATCTAAAAACAATTCCTTCCATTATTTACCTTACAATTTTGGCGGTAGCGGAAGCAGCGGTTTTGAAATACAAGCACTCCAAGAAACTTTGCGATTAGCTGATTTTCAAACTAAAAACTTAGAAATATATTACAACGGTGAAAGAGGATTAACCGAATTTGTAATTAACTGCTTTACCAAAGAAGGTAAGTATTGGAAAAATATTGGCAAATACACCACCGACTTTTTAATTGTGAAGCGAACCTCCAAAGACAAAATACATAAAGCTTTGCTCATAGAAACTAAAGGTGCTTTGTATGCAGAGGACAAGGTTTTTCAGAAAAAGAAAAACTATGTAGAAACCGAGTTTTTAAAACTCAATCAAGAAAAATTTGGCTACCAACGTTTCGACTTCCTGTATTTGGAAGACAGTAAAAACATTGCAGCCAACATCACAAAATTGAACAACAAGTTAAACCAGTTTTTTAACGATTAAGATATGCCAATAAAATACATTCCATATTACCCTAACACGGTTGAAGGACAAGCTATATTAGACAACATTACCCGAACTCAAAGAGTTTTACGTTACCGTGAAAACGATAAGGTTTACGACCGCATAAAAAGAGGTATGCCCTACTACGAAGTAGAACCATTGGAAACAGTAGGCAAACCTTCTGAAAATTTGGTAATTCGTGGTGAATGTATTTCTGCTTGTGCTTATTTGAAAGAAAAAGGAATTAAAGTGGACTTAGTTTGCATTGACCCACCTTTTGCCAGTGGTGCAGATTATGCAAAAAAAGTATATATCCGCAAAAACCCAAAACTCGCTGTGAAAATTATTGAGGCTGAGAAAAAAATGGAGATAGATGAATTAATGGCATTTGAAGAAAAAATGTATGGTGATATATGGCAGAAGGAAGATTACTTAAATTGGATGTATGAAAATCTGATGGCCATTAAAAGCATAATGACTGAAAATGGTTCTATTTATATGCATCTTGATTACAAAATTGGGCACTATGTAAAAATTTTAATGGATGAAGTATTTGGTGAAGACAATTTTGTAAATGAGATAGTTTGGTGTTATAGAGGTATGGCTATTTCTGAAACTCATTTTACTCGAAGACACGACTCCATATTTTTTTATTCTAAATCAGAAAACAGGGTATTTAATTGGAAAGATATTACAGACGAGTTCACTGAAACTACAAAAAAGAAATATAAACATAAAGATAAAGATGGTCGCCTTTTTAGACTACACGGTAGAAACATTAAAGGAAGTCCAATTCAAAATATTACAGACGCTGATATTAAATGGTTGTCAAGTAATCCAGAGCTTTGTAGAGTTGATTATTTAGATGAAAAAGAAGGCGTGAAGCCCAGAGATTGGATAGTTTTAGATTACATAAACATTTGGTCAACGGAAAGAGTAGATTATGCAACACAAAAACCTGAGGAATTGTTAGAAAAATTTATTAAAGCTAGTAGTAATGAAGGGATGATAGTAGCTGACTTTTTTGGCGGTAGCGGAGTAACAGTAAAAGTTGCAAATGATTTGAAACGTAAATTTATTCATTGTGATATTGGCATCAATAGTATTCAAACTGTTAGAGATAGATTGAAAGAAAGCAAAGCCAATTTTCAAATTTTAGAAATAAAAGACGGAGTAAGTTTGTTCCGTAACCCACAGCAAACAATGGATAAGTTGGCAACACTTATTCCAGGATTACAAAAAGGTGTTAAAGGAATAAGCAATTTTTGGTTTGGTGCAATTACTAAAAGCAAAGAAGGTATTGTGCCAGTTTATGTTCCCAATTTGCTCAACACACAGGAAAAGGTTTTGGATATTCCAACCATAAACACCATCATCAATCAGGAATTACAAAACTTGGAAGTCAACGCAAAAAAAGTAATCGTTTATTACATAGACATTGACGACCAAAAGGCACTAGAGAAATTCATTAAAGACAACAACGCCACAGAAATAGAGGTTGAACTCAAAGACCTTAAAAACCTATTACACGATGTAGTAATTGAGGACATCATTGATTTTAAAAACACCAAAATAAAAGACGGTTACGAAACAGAAATAAACAAATTCATCAGCGACCGTTTAATTCAGAAAATCGGTGAGTTTAACCAAAAAGGAAATTTACAATCGGTTGCTAAAGGCAAAAAATTCAATCCTATCAACATCAGCGAAGAAGGTTTAGAACTTATAGAACTTATTGCCCTCGACTGCGAAAACAAAGAAGGACAATGGCACAGCACCACCGAAATTAAAATAGACAAACTCGGTTATGTAATCAGCAACGGAGTAAAATCAAAAAACTTTTGGGACGGTAAAATTATCAGCGACAAAAAGCCTTTGAGAATTAAAGTTAGAAACATAAGCGGAGACGAAACAATTAAAGTAATTGAATAATGTCAAGAGGCTTACCACATAACGTAAAACAATGCCTCGAAAAATCGAGAGACTGTGCTTTGCTTGCTATTGAAACTTACAACAAGCCAGCAATTAAATTTCGTTCAGGTGGTTATGTGGTGCTTATGGTAATTTCTTGGACTTCACTATTTCATTCCATTTTTTATAGAGACAAGATAAAACCATATAGACGAAAAAAAGGAAGTCAAAGATTTGAAACTAAAGAAGGAGATTATTGCTATTGGTCATTGGAGGAATGCTTACAGGAATATTTCAAATCCGACACTCAAAATCCAATAAGAAAGAATTTGGAATTTTTCATTCCACTTCGCAATAAAATTGAACATAAATCTTTACCTCAAATTGACCCTGACTTATTTGCTGAATGTCAAGCAATGCTTTTAAATTATGATAAAATCCTTGAAAAGGAGTTTGGTTTAGACTTTTGCATCAGAGAAAGTTTGTCTTTCTCATTACAACTATTTCCATCTTCTGAAAACCTTGCAGCAGCTATTAAATCAAACCCTGATGCAAAAAAGGTTAAGGCATTTATTGAAAAATATCGTTCCACATTAACAACTGACATTTTAGAAAGCGGACAATATTCCTTTAAAGCTTTCTTGCTACAAGTTGCAAATCATCAATCAGCGGACGCATTGCCAATTCAGTTTATAAAATACGACCAGTTGACTGATGAAGAAAAGGAAAATGTAAGCAAGTTTGCTGTTTTAGTTAAGGAAAAAGAAAAACCAGTTTCAGGCAAAGACTTATTACTTCCTTCAAAAGTTGTAAAGCTAGTTCAAAAAGGTTTAGGCAATCCAAAGGTTGACAGAAACGGAATTAAAAAAGATAAATTTAACGCAGACACTCATACAAGATGTTGGAAAAAATATAACGTAAGACCAAATAATGGTGCAGCAAATCCATCAACGACCGACCCTCGATATTGTATTTATGACGAGCCTTCTGGACAATATCGTTATACAAAAACTTGGGTGACCTTATTAACAGAAAAAATGAATATTGAAGATGAATACAAATCACTATTCAAGTAAGACGACACTTCGCAGTCATACACATTTGCAAGCCGCACAAGCCGACACACAAGCCGAAGCTTGCAAAAGAGTATGCCTGCCCAACGCTGAAAATAAAAATTTAAAAATCTCCTTCCCTTCTAAAAATTTTAAAAACGCAATCGCACAATCCGACACTTTAGCACTTAGACAGTTGGTTGCAAATCTCAATATTGACAATGGTTGCGTGACACGAACGACAAGAACGCCAGCCTGTAACACGGGTTTGGCAAAAGTGGCGGTTCAGTGCTTCTATGACAGTTTTGTGGGTAAACAAACAGTAGTGCATTTAATAAACATTTGTGGTGAAAATCGCCACCTTCGCCAAGCCCGAAAACGTTA
>DAONDV010000021.1:0-7112 GCA_035402745.1 Minisyncoccota bacterium | reverse complement strand
TCCGGGCACTGAGGTTCCTCCGGGCACTGAGGCTCTCGAAGTGCCCGTTAGTATCATTCTCGAAGTGCCCCCTTCCAATTACATTACCCATTACCCCGTAATGTGGAATAGCAAAAATAATAAGGAGTTGAAGGTATGAAGTGGGAGAAAGGAATTGTAAATGATTTATGCGACATTAATCCTGAAAATTTATCTCGTAATTATCCTTATGATTTCATAAGATATTTTGACATTACTTCAGTCGGAAGTGGTGTTTTTACAATAAATGATGAAATACAATTAAGTGGCGAACAAAACAGCAAACTCCGCGAGGCAAGGGATATTTTATTACCCAAACTAATGAATGGGCAAATAGAAGTGTAAAAAATATTAAACTTACATATTATGACAGGGGTCTTTGAGAAAAAGTTTATATCTATTTTTGGAGAGTATTAAGCATACAAATGAAAGTAAATGAAAAGTAAATTATTCTTTACAAAGGCTGAAGCGGAGGAAATTGTTCGACTTATAAAAGAAAAGTTGAACGCCGATCCTCAAAAGCAAAAAGGCTTTCGTGATAAAATCAGAAAACTGGGTTTCTATGCCAGTGATTTTGGCTTTAGAGACGGTTACACAGTAGAGCAATTTTTAAGTGTTGCTAAAATCATGGGGCCACCAAGTAAGACTGCAGAGCCCCAAATACAACAAACAAAGTCCCCAGTAACCAAATCATCTGGTTCTATTACAAAAAGTAGAAGTCAAAGTGATGAAAGCTACATCATTGATTTATGTGACGAAGTGCTGAAACAAAAAGCAATCCGGCAACATAGATTTGATTTCTTAAAAGGAGATTCAGGAATGAGGTTGCCTGTCGATGCCTACTATTCATCATTAAATTTGGTGATTGAATTTAAGGAAAAACAACATACTGAGGCTGTGAAATTTTTCGATAGAAGAGAAACAGTGAGCGGAGTTGGCAGAGGAGAACAAAGAAAATTATACGACCAAAGAAGAAGAGAGGTGTTACCAAAACATGGCATAAATCTAATCGAGCTTGATTATTCAGATTTTGAGCGTTCAAGTAATAAAAAATTGATTAGAAATAAAGAGTTAGATTTGAGTAAAATTATTAAAAAGTTTAAAAAATAGCAAACACCAAACTCCGGGAGGCACGGGAAATATTGTTGCCGAGGTTGATGAGTGGGGATATAGAAGTGTAATAAAAAAAGAAAATAATATCATGGGAGAATATAAGCATAGTAAACTACATCATCCTGAAATGAAACGTCAAATTTTATGGCGAAAGGCTCATATTTCGACTCAGGAGTATGGAATTTACTATATCGATAAAAGAACAGGAGTATCAAAAAAATATCCCCATATTGTCCCTTTTGAAAGTTGGCAAGAAACACTTTATAGTGGAATAAGGACAGAATTATTAATATACATCAATGTTCCCGGGCAGGAAATAAAAGCACACGATGGTGTACACAATCTTTTAAGTTCATGGGTTTTGTGCGCAAATCTATATTTCCTTACAAAAATTGACAATAGATTTAGAGCGCTTTTAGTTGAATTTCTTAAACAAAAAGTGTCTGACCAAATTGCTGAAATCACTGATGTTGAGTTAGAGTTTGCATTTCCAGAAGATGATGATTTGCATCCAAAACCTTTATTGGGTGAATCAACTGGAACTCGAGGAAAAAAACAAACCTCACCTGATGTTGCATTTAAAGTGAAAACTAATGATGGGAAAGATGGTGTTATTCTAACAGAGGTTAAATATGCCGAACATCATTTTTATGCTTGTTCTACAAATCCCGAAACCGCTAAAAATGAAAGTAGAAATCTGAATCCTGATTTTTCTCGTTGTATGAAACCTGCTAAAGGTTATGATTATAAACAAATATGTCATCAAAAAAATGCATGGCAAAGAAAATACATGGATTTAATTACATTTTCTGCTGAATCAGAAAAAGTGCTTCAATGTTGCCCTGCCGCTACAGATGGATATCAATTATTTAGGCAGCAGGCACTTGCCGAAGGAATTGCTAAAAGTGGAAGATTTGATTTAGTTGTTTCCTCTGTCGCATTTGATGGCCGCAATGAGGATTTGATAGCTTGTATGAAATCTTCCGGAATAGATAATTTTCAAACCGATTGGGCTCCATTATTTGTTGGAAAAGCTTTATTCAAAACCTGGACGCATCAAGAGTGGGTGCAGTTTGTGAGAGATAATCAGAAAAATGGGGAGTTTGATGAGTGGCTGGAGTATGTGAATGGGAGGTATGGATATTAATAAACAAAAATATATTAAACTATGGCTGAAATAGAAAATCCTAGAATACGACCCGTTGGGGATTTGCTCCAGGAAAACTTTTTTGTACCTCGCTATCAAAGAGGATATCGTTGGGGCAAACAGGAAATTACAGAATTGCTTGATGATATTTTACAATACTATGAAGCTACTCTTGATCGAGAAAACAAAGTGAGTAAATTCTATTGTTTACAACCAATTGTTGTAAAAGCAAAAGAATGGAATGAAGATGATAATGGGGTGATTAAAGGATGGGAACTTATTGATGGTCAGCAAAGATTAACAACAATTTACCTCATTTTAATCTATTTACAGGAAATAAGGAATAAGATTAATTTCAAACACATTGAGGATAAGTTAGCGTTATATTTTTTGTATTTTGAAACTAGGGTAACATCGAAAGATTTTTTTTATAAGAGAAAGTTTATTGAAAAAATTGATACTGCGAATGTCGATTTTTATCATATTTCCTCTGCATATGTAATTATAAAAGAATGGTTTGAAATTAATGGCTTTGAATATGAAATTCTAAATACCCTATTGAAGTTAGATTATAATGTTTCATTCATTTGGTATGAAGCGGAAAGCAAAAGTCTGAATAGTGATGACAGTTCAATAGATTTATTTACTCGGCTCAATGAAGGTAAAATTCCTTTGACAGATGCTGAGTTAATCAAAGCATTGTTGTTACAAGCAGATTTGTATCCTTCATCTGAGGAGCGTTTTGTGAAACAAAGACTATTTGAGATTGCAAGTGAATGGGATGCTATCGAAGCAAAACTTCAAGATGAAAAAATGTGGCTTTTTATCAACGACACTTCTTATCAGCCATCTTCCAAAATTGAATTTATTTTTAAACTTCTAGCAGACAAATGGAATGAGTTTGAGAAACAATCTCTTGTCAAATATGACTTAATTGATGGCAAGCCCAAACATTATGAGTTTTTAGTTTTTAGTAAATATTTAGCAAACAAACGAAGTGAAAATATAAAGAACAAGTCAGGTGAGATAGATTTAATAATTCCTGTTAATGAAATATGGAAAGAGATAAAGGAGATGTTCAGTAAATTTTATGAATGGTACAACGACCATAACCTGTATCATTATTTAGGATTTTTATTTGCAACAGAAAAAAACAAAGATGAGTTGATCAGAGAGTTAATAAATCTAAGCATTGATAAAGAACCTTTTGAAAGCAATATAAAAACTCGAATAGGCTCTGCCATTAAAATCACAAGCAAAGACAAAGAGACAGGCTTTGTAAAACAATTGAGCCAAATTGCATACAATGAAGATAATCCTGCAATAATTAAAATCCTTTTATTGTTTAACATCTATTCTCTAATAGAACACAAAAAGGAAAGAGCAAGATTCCCATTCCATTTATTTAAGAAGGAAAAAATAACAAGCATTGAACACATTCACCCACAAAATCCGCCTAGCTTAGATACCGATGAGGACAGAGCAATAACTTGGCTAAACAAACATAAATCGTCATTAAATACTATTAAAAATAAACTTGAAAACAAGTCGGAGATAATTGATGCTGCTATAAAAAAAATTGATGATTTGCTGCGTAAATATGATAAGGAAGCATTCAAAAACATTTTTTCAGAAATCATAGAAATTTATACAAAGATATCTGACTTCAAAGAAAACGAGCTTCACACCTTATATAATCTGGCATTAGTTGATAAAGACACCAATAGTCAATTCAACAATTCTTTTTTTGATATTAAGCGGGAGTTATTGAAAGAAAACAAGTTAGGTAGATATGTGCCAGTTTGTACACAACGGGCATTTTCAAAATATTACTCCAACAGTCCTAAAGATATGATTTTCTGGGATAATGATGACCGAAAGGCCTACTATAAAGCAATTGAAAAGGTTTATTTATCTTTTATTAATTTAATTGACAGCGATAATGGCAACAAATAATACAACATTTTGGAAACTTATTGAATCAAATAAAATTAGTATCCCCATAATTCAAAGAGATTATGCACAAGGACGTGAAGAGGAACTTGAGAAAAGGGAGAAATTTTTAAATTCTATTCTTAGTCATTTGGAAAGCGAGGAGAAATTGCACCTAGACTTTGTGTATGGCAGAGAAAAAGAAAACGTGTTTTACCCAATAGACGGTCAGCAAAGGCTTACTACTTTGTTTCTGCTACACTGGTATTTTGTATTAAAAGAAAATGTGGATACTGAAAAAAAAGAAAGACTTAGCAAGTTTGTTTATGATACCCGGATCAGTTCAAGAGAATTTTGTCAATCATTAATCATAGAAGATATTAAGATTCCTGTATCGACAAATGATGATAGCTTTATTAAATACATTAAAAACAAGCATTGGTACAGAGCTATTTGGGACACTGACCCAACGATCAAGGCTATGCTTGTGATGATACAGGCGATACATAATAAGTTTCACAATTTTGATTCTTATGATGTTTTCGAAAGATTAACAAGTACAGATTTAATTTCTTTTGAGCTACTTGATTTAGGAAAAAAAGGGTTTGAATTAACCGATGAACTATACATCAAGATGAATGCAAGAGGAAAGCAGTTAACTTCTTTTGAAAGTTTTAAAGCCAACTTCATTCAGTTTATTGAAAAGAAATTCAAAGACAAAAAACTGAAACACCCAATAAAAGGTGAAATATCTTATTCAGGATATTTTTCATACAAAATCGAGAAGGAATGGACAGATTTGTTTTGGGAATATAGAGGAAACAAAAAAACTATTGATGATGTATTTACAAATTATTTTGAGTTTGTTACTCAAATGTTTTTCTTCAAAAAATATAAAAATGCAAAAGCTGAGGATTTTAAAAATAGTTTTGCTCAATATGAAGATATATACAATGAACAGGAAAACTTATTGTTCCTAATTAAAAGTTTGGATAAGTTATACGAGATTATAAATGAAAATGGCAAGCTTGATTCGGAGAATATTTCAGCTTTATTTACAGCTATGTCTGATAATTCTCGATTTTTTTGGAATCCAGTCAATGAAAATAATTTATTTGAAAGGATTATTTTAAACAGCAAAAATGAAGATGCAAGAAATAAAATTTTACTCTTTGTAGTATTAAAGTTTATGATTGAGAATAAACTCTCGGCTGCTACCGAAGAACTGAAGCAAATTATCAGAGTAATAAGAAACTTACTTCAAGCAACAAGACAAAGGAATGAAACTAAATATAATACGAACATTCGTATTAACAATTTTGGTAGTTATTGGATGTTATTCAGGCAACTGTTGTCAAATGATATTTACACGAAATTGCAAGACCCAACAATGAATAATAAAGGTTCGCAAATACGTGATGTAAGTTTGAAGAACGAAATTGAAAAAGCAAAAATTTTACAATCAAATAATAATGACCTATGCTCTGCTTTAATTGCATTAGAGGAATTCGAAGAGTTTGGTGGCTTAATACACTCGGTCAAGCCTGAATTATCTCAATCAAAACTTAATGATTATTTGAAAGCAATTCAAGAAATATGGAGTGATTCAATTTCTGATACATTAAGGATACAAGCATTAATTGCCTGTGGTTTTGATGGCCTTTACATCAAAGATACTAAAATGGGTGAAACATACTATTTTGGGAAAAGTGGAAACTGGTCATTTGTATTGACAAATGAAGAGGAAGATGTTACAAAGACAATTTTATCACTACTTGAATCATACATAAATCTTCCATTACTTGAGCCAGGTAAAAAAATACAAACAATTATTGATAAGTGGCTTATTGATAATAAAAAAGATAGAACATACAAATATTACTTTTTAAAATACCCTGAATTTACATCAAAGCTCAATTATTTTGTTTATCCAAATGATTATGAAGTTAGAATGCTTGGCACAGAAGGGCCAAATCCATTAGTAGCTTATCATATCAGTCCTTTTGTATTTACAGTTTGCAAAAAATTAAACGATAAAAGCATATGTGATGAAGACCAGTGTTATCTTCAATATTCTGGTAATTCTCCCTTGATATTAAAAAATGGCATTACCTTTGAGTCAACGATTGATGGCTGGAAGATTCCGAATAATTTATTAATTACAAAGGCAACCATTGCAAAATATGCCTTAAAGCTCACAGATAATTATTACTATTTAAAAGATAATGATAAAAAGGATCGGATTGAAATTGTAATTGATTTCATACACGACATTTTAAAATAATGACCCACGAATACTCCGAAGACAACCTCATCGAACAAACCGCAATTGATTTGTTTTTCAATCGCCTGGGTTGGGATACGCTATTGGCATACAACAAAGAAAACTTTGGCGAAGGCGGCACACTGGGCAGGCTGAACAAAAAAGAGGTCATTCTCAAAAGAACATTTTTAGAAAAACTGCGTCAGTTCAATCCGGGTTTGCCTGATCAGGCGTATGCGCAAGCTTACGAAAAACTTTTGGAAGAAAGTTCAGTAAAAACTTTAAGTGATATCAATCTCGAAAAATCTATCCCCGATAAGTCGCAGTATCCTGTCCTGCTCTCGCTTTAGCATGACTGTTTAGCTACATTTGAGGTTTTTCCTGTTTTGTTTCAAGAGTTACCTTGTATGCGCCTTGAAGCTCCCCCGAAAAAGGAATGCCTTTTTACCGAAAATCAAAAAAGTATCTGTGAGATTTGTGTTTCGGCAAACAGGTAAAAATTGAAATTACTTTTTGTGCGACCAGCCAATGTGCTTGACTACGAAGAGAGACTTTCTTTATCAAAAAATTGATTGACATATTCGAATGGAATTTTTTCCTGTTCTAATCGCCAATTATTTGTTTTCAAAATTTCATATA
>DAONDV010000020.1:0-7161 GCA_035402745.1 Minisyncoccota bacterium | reverse complement strand
CCGTCGCCCGCCCGTTCGCTCGCTCGCCCCCCCCGTCGCGGTTCGCTCGCCTTTTCTTTTTTTTTATTTTGTGCTATGTTTTACCTATGGCTAAAGTATCATATCTGACAATTCCAACAGGCACAGAGGACAACTACTGGAAAGCATTAACTCCGGGCAGTCGTTTTTTATATTCCCGCGTTCGTCGTGCTGATTCTTTGCTATCTCGTTATCGTAAAAAAGGCGTTAGTCAAAAATCGCTTTTACCTCAAATATCCGAACTCTGGGCAGGTTTAACATCCGAACAAAAAAGCGCGTGGTCGCTCGCTGGTGCGGAGTGTAATTTGAACGGGTGGCAACTTTTTGTCCAAGACAATTGTATTCGTATCGCGAATGAAATCCCCGGAATTGCT
The DNA here is from genome assembly GCA_035402745.1 of Minisyncoccota bacterium. Taxonomy (GTDB): domain Bacteria; phylum Patescibacteriota; class Minisyncoccia; order UBA6257; family JAAZHW01; genus DAONDV01. The sequence goes on along the minus strand of DAONDV010000020.1, from coordinate 6,769 downwards.
ACACCTTCAATTTTTCATCAGGGTATGGTTGGTAAAATTGTTGTCGGAGGATCTGCTCAAGAAATTAAAATTGCACAGTATCATCCAAACTCATATTATGTACAGAAAAAAGTTGCCGGTAAATATAATATGTATTATCCATTTCTAATCAGTGAGGGGTTTGGATTGCCTTTAAAAATTTCTTTAAATTTTAAATCAAATTTAGAATCTGTTGGAGCTGGTTCATACGCTAAATTTTACGCCAAAATTTGGAATAGTTATCAAGGAAAAGATGATGAGTATTGTTTAGAAATACCCCTTGATTTTAGCACGGATTGGAAAAAGTTGGAGGCTACTTTGACAACTTTGCGAGGCACTATCATTGGCTACAATTTGTATTTTGAATTATTTAATTTGCAAGGCGAGCTTTTATTTGATAATATAGTAGCAGATCATAACCTAACAAATTGGGCTCGTGATCCATTTTGTAAAAATATCGATATTACATTCACGAAAGCTTTTTTTCAAATTCCTAAAAATTGGGTCGCTGTAACATTACCCGATGGGGCTGAATTTGATAGTGTTTATCCTGACGATTAAAAAAATTTTTATTTAAAAAAACTAATTTAAAAAGTATGACTGAAGTTTGGGGCGAACTCGCCAAAAGTCAAAGTGATAGTGAAAAAATAGAGGAAGCAGTGACTCGTCTTATTTCTGCTCATGAAAGTGATCCGGATGCACATTTGGGTGAGGGCGATTCTTTGCAGTCGCATGTTGCTAGTGAAATAATAGATCATCGCATTGGTTCTGTTTTGCTTGACAAAATTTCTACTACTGAAATGATTTTACAAACAAATTTTGATAGTCTTGATCGTTGGACTTTGATTGGTGTGACTTATGGTGATTTTTGGCCTGGTGTTACTCTTTATTGTACTGATATTACAAATACTGTGTCATTTATTTATACAGAGGCGTTGGCTCGAATTGGTAATTTAATTGGTGATAAAAATAGTTTTTTTCAATCTACTATTTCTATAATTGAAAATGATAATAAGATTGTTATTTTTGGTAATACCTATGTTAGTTCTTCTGCTCCTCTTGGTGGCTATGGTTTTCGTTGGGTTAATGGTGTTTTGGTTGGCTTTTGGGATACTAATTCTGGCTTAGAGACTGTTATTTTAACTGGTGTTACTATGAATCATCTTAATGTTTATCGTGCTCAATATGATAAAACTACTCAAACTGTTACTTTTTCTGTTAATGGTATTGTTAAAGGTAGTATTATTCATACTGGCTACATTATGGATCAAGATTTTATTATTAGTTTTTATTTAAAAACTACTACCAATCGTGAGGCATATATGAATGTTGTTAATTTGTTAATTGGTAACGAAGTTTAGTCTAATATTTGAATTTAGCAAAATATGAAAAATGAAACAATAATCGCAAATGAATTTATAAAAAAGGTTTTGCCTTTGATTGATAATTCGAAAAAAAATATTGACATTGTTGTCTTTGATTGGCGTTGGTATCCGACTGAGCCGGGGAGTGATTGTCAAAAATTTAATATCGCAATTTTGAATGCTCTCAAGCGTGGTGTGCGTGTGCGTGCTCTTGTGAACAGCGACGACATCGCAACTAAGTTGCGATCTGTCGGCGCTGAATCTCGTAAACATCGCTCGACACATTTGTTGCATGCTAAGTTGATGATTATTGACAATGAATTTGTTGTCACTGGATCACATAACTATACTCAAAGTGCAATGACTACAAATTACGAATTGAGTGTTATTTTATCAGAAATTGAAAATATAGAATCTTTTAATAATTTCTTTGCAAATATATGGCAAAATTAAGCCGACCTTTACTTTCCCAAAGTGCGAGCGGTAATTTTGGAAAAAAATTGATTTACTCAATGCGAAATAATATCTCGCAAGTTCGCAATTTTCATTATCCAAAAAAAGAACCTACTGGCAAACAATTAACGCAAAGATATTTGATTGGTCTTTTGACTGCACGCTGGCAGACTATGACTGACTATGAAAAAGCTCCGTTCATTTCCGGTGCTCTTGTTGAATCTGAAAGAAGTGGCAAGCCCATGACTGGTTTTAATTATTGGATAAAAATGGCACAAAGTAATCTTTTGGTTTATTTTGGTTTATTGGCTTTTTATCCGATGAATGAAACTGGTGGTTATGTTGTGAATGATTATTCTCCAAATTTATTACACTTTAATTTGTTCCCTGTTGCTCCTGCAAGTACATTGTCTTTTTTACCTTCCGAAAATAAAAAATTTGGTAATTGTTTGGTTGGTGATGGCTCTGTTAAATATGGTTATTTTGCTCCTCAAACAAAATTAAACTGGGTTGATCAGTTTTCTTTTGCTGTTGATATTTTAATTGGCCAAAAAGATACTAATGATCGTTATTTTATTTATTCGCCTAATCATTTCTCTATTTGGAAACGCCCTACTGATGTTTTGACATTTTTTGTTAATATTGGTGGTGTTGATCGTTATCTTGATATCCCGTCTGCTTTGCTTGTTCCTAATGTTTGGAATCGTGTTTGTGTTACTTATTCTAATAATGGATTGAGAAATAATTTTAAACTTTATTTAAATAGTAAATTATATACTTCAAAAACCTTTACCGGTATCGGCAATTCTTCCTCTGCTTATGTTTATCTTATGTCTCAATCTGCTACTATTCGTCAAGCTGTTGGTGCTATTGATAATTTGATTTTTTTTAATCGTGAACTTTCGCTTTTGGAAATACAAAAACAATGTGATTTAATGCGTGTCGGAAAAGAACGACAAAATTTAAACTAAAAAAGTATGACATTGATCACATCAAAAGAATATCCTTTTTGTGCTCGATTGACTGGTCGGATAGGAAAACCCTTGCCTGTTGGTCAGCCTGAATGTTATGGAATCTATCAAATCAAACACACTCGTAACGGACCAATGACATCAAAAAATAAATTCTATACTTTCAAAAACGGCTACACACCGGAGCGAGAAAAACAGCGACAGAAAATGCGACAAGCGGTGCACGCTTGGCATGACTTGACACCAGAGCAGAAGGGGGAATATAATAAAAAAGCAAGGAGAGATCACTTTTATGGTTTCAACTTGTTTGTTAAAAAATATTTGTTGTCTCATTAAAAAGTCGAACAAATAATTTAGAAAGAATTTTAAAAAATAATTTTTTAAAAATATGGCAAAAGTAACACAACCTTTGATGTCCGGTTCTGCCTCTGGTAAAATCGGCAATAACATCGTTTTCTTTGGTTGGAAAGGTTTGAACGTCGTTCGCGAATGGGTCAAACCTGCTAACCCAGAATCTGCTGGTCAAGGTGATGCTCGCATCATCATGGGTGGCGTTGGTCGTGCTTGTGGTGAAGTTCAGGTTTCATCCGCATATCACGCTCAATTGATAACAAAAGATGTTATCCCTAGTGGACAAACAAAACAATCCTACCTCGTGAAATACATTCGCGATCATATCTTGTTAGGTTCAACTACATACGCAAGTGTGTTGGCTGAATTAACAGCACATACCGCTTATGCTCAATGGGGAGTTAGTGCAACAGCACTTGGATTGGTTCCTTTTGATCTTGACTATGCAAGCATTGCTCCATTTGATAAAGCTCTAGGGCTTTATTGTTTGGCAAAAACTGCTATTGCTTTAGGTTTTACAGGTACTCCATACACAACTGCATTGACCGCATGGGTCACTACTGATGTGACTGGTTTCGTAGCTGATATCACCGGTTTATAGACCGAAGTTATCCACAATAAAAACAGGAATTTCATTTGTGAAATTCCTGTTTTTTTGGTATAATATACTTAGGTTTAATTTATTTATTTTTCATTGTATGATTGAATCAATTGGAAGTTTGTCGGTTTATCCGGCAAAAAAGCGTAAAGTAAAAAAGGTCAAAAAAACAAAACCAGTAATTTATTTAAAAACATATTAAAATATGCAAAAAATTTCTTTGGTGATGTGTGTTAAAGATGAAGAAAAAGGACTGCGTAAAGCAGTTGAATCTGTCCGTTCCTTTGTCGATGAAATTATAATTTCAGTAGATAATAATAGTAGTGATTCCACGCTACAAATAGCACTTGACTTGGCTGATGTGGTTAAAAAACACGACTTTCAAGACGATTTTTCGAAGATGAGGAATGAGGCACAGGAGGGAGCAAAAGGTGACTGGATCTTATTTCTTGACGGCCACGAGTTTGTCACAAAATGTGATAATCTCGATGTTGCTCTCAATTCTCAAGTTGATGGTCTGTTGTGTGCAATACGAATGGAGAACGGAGCTATTTTTAGGAATCCTCGCTTATATAAAAATGGAATAAAGTTTGAGGGTAAAGTTCATGAAAAATTACAATGTAAAAAAGTGATTGATTATCCGGGGTTTGTCGTGCAACATGACCGCATAAACGGACAAAGTGTGGAGGGTTCCAAATTTCGTGAAAGACAAAGAGATGATCAAGTTCCTCGAATTTTTGGCGAAATATTGCAACACGATCCAAAAAATGAACGGGCTTTATTTCATATGGGTTTATACTCAACTGGAACCGAAGAATACATGGAGGCTGTAAATTTTTTCAAAAGATATTTAAAGGTTTCCGAATCATTGACGGAGCGTTGGATGGCGTGTTTTCAAACTTCAATGTGTTATTTTTTAAGTGGCAAATTGTTTCGTGCTTTTTGGTGGGCTGAAAGATGTAACTGGGAAACCCCCGGCAGGTGGGAGGTGCGAAAGCTAAAAGGAATGATTTTATTTGCTGGTAAAAAATATGCAACAGCTTTGAAATATCTTTTAACAAGTTTCTTCCCAAATAATTGCGATTGTCCATATATGCCTTGGCCTCGTGATGATGGTGGCACTTGGAATTTAGCCGGAGAGTGTTTTTTTAATCTAGCAAATTGGCATATGGCAGGTGTGGCATTTCAACGAGCTAGTGATTTAACTAGCGACGAAGAATGGAAAAAAATATTTGCTAATCGTGCCCGAACAATGGAATCACTTGACATCCAAAGAAAAAAGAGTTAGAATAGAATTACAATTTAAAGTTTAGCATGGTGACACGATAAAAAACAACTGCTTTCGCAGTTGTTTTTTATTTTTTCTTGTGAATAAAATATTGTATTAAAATTCACTAGACAAATTTTTTGACGGAATCAATAAGTAAAAAACCTACTAATCGTCAAAATTTTCATCTCTTTTTATTATACCTTTTTTTCGAGGAATGGTAAAGGGTCAATGTAATTTTTAAAATCAGGATTGCTAACGCTGTTTAGTTTTATTGAAAAATGAAGATGTGTGCCCGATAGTGGTTTTTCTTCTGTGGGTAGTGGTCTGACTGCTCCAGTGTTTCCAGCGTGTCCTATTACTTGTTTTTTTTCTACTTTGTCGCCTACTTTTACTAAGGGTAGATTTTTGAAATGGCAATATAGTGATGTTCCCCAACTGTGTTTTATTTCGCAAAAATTCCCGTTGCCTGTTGTAAATTCGCTCCGTATTATTTCGCCACTATCACAAGCTAAAATTTCTGTGCCGTATGGTGTTAGATAATCAAGCCCAAAATGTCCGGCGTATCCATTGCTTTTATACATTTCAGGATTTTCCCCAAAATATTGACTTATACCATAAGTGCCAATGAAAGGATAATCAATTGATATTTTTTCTTCTGTTTTTTCTGTTTCTTTTGTTGTGGTTGTCGCGGGCTCGAAAGTATCAGTATTTAGTAAGTTTTTTGGCATTAGAGAGCCCAACGCTGAAAAGCCTGTATAACCGGCAAAGAAAGCCATGAGTGGAGAATGATCAACCAAGTAGCCAACAGTCGCTCCAATTATTATTGAGCTCAAAAATCCTAGAAATAACTGTCCGCTTTCAATTTTTGGCAAAGTTAATTTTCCATCAATTAAAATTTCTTTGACCAAAGCACCAACTCCGCCAAATGTTATTAACAAAATAATTGTTGATATTGATTCCTCTCCCATATAATAATAAATATTTTTAAAAAATTTAAAACCTATAAAATCGATATTTTTATCCTCTAATAATATCCCTGAACCCTATTGCAAAGTCGGTCCCTCATCAACCATTTAAAAAAAACAGTTGGAGGGTTACCCGATAAGCATACAAGATTCATTAAGAGGAAAATCCCCGAACCCCGGACTATTTAGAGGCGCCCGGACCCCAGCATATGTGGTAAGAAATGACTTGAAAGCAATGATTTAATTGCCCGACTAGGTAGTGAGGTGACGCGAGCCCCTAGTTCTTTTACTTCGATCATTTCTTTTACACCTCATCGAAGTATTTTCAGTATACCATATTCACTGAAAAGTAAAAATGGTAATTGTGGATAAGTTGTGCACAACTTATCCATTTTTCTTTTTTTTGGTTTGTCCCCCCAACGGGGGGAGCGGGGGGGATAAGATAAAATCACACTCCGCTGTGATTGTTTACAAAAGCCGACTGTGGCGCGCCCAAAGGCGCGACAAGCGGGGAGGAGGGCGCCAGAGGCGCCAGAACTGGGGAGCCCCCGGCGGGGGCAGACGGGAGGGTGGCGGGGGGATATAATAAAATCGCCGACCTATAGAATGGCGGGGGTTTCGCTCGTGGTGGTTGGGGGGTTCGGGGGGGGTTTCCCGACGAACGACCGCACGAGCCACAGCGAGTCGGTCGATGAGGAGGGAAAGGTGGTGGTCGGGCGGGCGACAATGGTCAAATATCATGACCGAGAGATCGTAAATAATCTCAAAGGGAATACCAT
>DAONDV010000019.1:0-9555 GCA_035402745.1 Minisyncoccota bacterium | reverse complement strand
CTTTGGTGCGTTTTATAATCACGTCTCCTTCTTTGCATTTCGGGCATTTTACCCCGGTCACTTTTTTACTGGCATCAATTAATTTTTTTATATTTCTGCATTCCGGGAAACCACTGCAACCCAAGAATTTTCCAAATTTGCTCCATTTTACTAACATCGGTTTGCCACATTTCTCGCAAATTTCATCGGTTTTTTCTTGAAAATCCTCCTTAACCACTTCATCGTATTTTTTAGTGAGATTCTCTTTAAACGGCCAATAGAAATTTCTAATAATTTGCTTCCATTGTTCTTTGCCTTCTGCCACTTCATCCAAATCTTCTTCAATTTTAGCCGTAAAATTAATATCAGTAATCTGTGAAAAATGCTTAGCTAAAATATCATTGACAATAAAGCCTAATTCTGTGGGGAAAAATCTTCTTTCTTCGTCTTTCTCCACATAGAATCTGTCTTGCAATACGGAGATAATGGGAGCGTAAGTGGACGGTCTGCCGATTCCATTTTCTTCTAGGGTTTTAATTAAGGAAGCTTCATTATATCTAGCCGGAGGCTGAGTAAAGTGTTGCTCCGGTTTTACTTCGTTTATTTTTATTTCCTCATTCATTTCCAGAGTGGGCAATAAGACTTCCTGGAATTGAGAGGGATAGACAGCCAAAAATCCTTTGAATTTCAAAGTATTGCCATTGGCTTTAAATAAAAACTTTTCTTTTCCGTTTTCTCCGCCAATAGAAATGGCAAGTCTGTCAAAAATAGCATCTTTCATTTGACTGGCGACAAATCTTTGCCAAATTAAGTTATAGAGTTTATATACATTTGGTTCTACTTTATCTTTAATTTCTGCCGGTAATATTTCCGGATGGGTAGGACGAACGGCTTCATGCGCTTCTTGCGCGCCCTTAGATTTATTCTTGTAATAATTTGCTGATTCCGGAATAAATTCTTTGCCAAATTTTTCTGTAATTACTTCACGACACTTAGAAAGAGCTGATTCGGCAATATTTAAAGAATCAGTTCTCATATAAGTAATCAAACCAATAGATCCGTCGCCTAAATTTTGTCCTTCATAAAGCATTTGAGCCAGTCTCATTGTTTGTCTGGCGCTAAATCTTAATTTTTTAGAAGCTTCTTGTTGCAAGGTACTAGTAGTAAATGGTGGGAGGGGGGATTTTTTAGTCTCTTGTTTTTTAATTTCTGAAATTATGAATCTTTCACATGATTCAATATTCTTTTTGATTTCTTCGGATTGTTTCCCGTTTTTTATATCAAACTTGTCTAAACTCTTATTATTAATAGAAGACAGCCCAGCTTCAAATAGCTCTTTTTTCTTGTCAAAAATAGCGGAGATGCTCCAATATTCATCAGCTTTGAATGCTTGTCTTTCTCTTTCTCTATCTACTATAAGTTTTAAGGCAACCGATTGCACTCTACCGGCCGAAAGACCTCTTCTGATTTTTTGCCAAAGAAAAGGGGATAATTCGTATCCTACCAAGCGGTCTAGAACTCTACGTGCTTGTTGCGCATTAACTAAGTTCTCATCAATTTTTCTGGGTGATTCCAAAGCTTTTTTTATGGCTTCTGGAGTAATTTCATGAAAGGTAATACGTTCGTAATGGTCGTCTAGATTCATCAATTTAGCCAAATGCCAAGCAATTGCTTCTCCTTCGCGATCCTCATCAGTGGCTAATATAACCCGGGGAGCTTTAAGCGCTAATTTTTTGAGAGCATTAGCATTCTTTTGGGCTTTTTTAGGGACAATATATTGTGGTTCAAAATCGTGTTCTATATCAATGCCAATTTTAGATTTAGGTAAATCTCTAACGTGTCCATAAGAACTTTCTATTTGAAAATCTTTACCCAAAAATTGGCTAATGGTTTTAGCTTTAGTGGGGGACTCTACAATAATTAAACTTTTATTTATTTTTTCTTTTGTTGTTTTTGCTTTGCTCATGCAATCCCGATGCTAATATACTAATTGATACTAATAATACGAATAAAATTATTTACGTATTAGTATAATTCGTATGCATTCGTATATTGGTATCGCGCTTAACGCTTTAAGGTGTATCCGTTTGCGTTTTGTTGTATTAAATTCTTTAATTCTAAAAAAGTCAAATTTTGATTTATTGTAGCCGGATTTAAATTGGTAAGAATTATTATCTCATCGACATTCAAAGATTTTTCCGATTTATTAAAAATTTCCATTATTTTCTTTTCAACTTCGTTCAAGTTTTCATTATTGACTGAATTTTGTTTTATAGCAAGTGGCAAATTTAATTCTGTTAAAATATCATTAATATTATTTACAAGTTTAGCCCCGGCTTTAATCAATTCATTAGCGCCTTCTGAGTTTTTGGAAAAAATAGAACCCGGCACGGAAAAAACTTCACGATTTTGTTCTAAAGCAAATCGAGTGGTGATGAGGGCGCCAGATTTTAATGGCGCCTCAATTACTACTACGCCTAAACTTAATCCGCTGATAATTCTATTTCTTTCCGGGAAATGATGTTTAAGGGCTGGAGTAGATAAAGGGTATTCGGAAATTAAACATCCATTTTCTTTTATTTTTTCGGATAATTTTTTATTGGCGCTTGGGAAAATATTGTCTAAACCCGTACCCATAACGGCAATAGTTTTTCCGCCGGAACTCAAAGCGGAAGAGTGCGCGAAGGTATCAATGCCGTAGGCGAGACCGCTGACAACGGTTAATCCGGCCTCAATTAATTCTCTGGATATCTTTTCTGCGGCATTTTTGCCATAAGGCGAACATCTTCTCGTTCCCACAATGGCTACAGTTGGCATTTGGTGATCATATTCTCCCAATTGGTATATTCCCAAAGGACAATGAATAGTTTCTTTTAATAACTCCGGATATTCTATATCTTCTTGAAGAATCAATTTTCCGTTTAAATTAAGTAATTTTTTCCATTCTGATTCTGGATTAATTTCTTTTTTCTTTTGAAAAAATTTTTCAATAGTCGCTTTTTCGAATTTAATGAAATTGGAATCATTTAGAGTATTTGCATTCCAAGCATTTTGGAAAGATCCATATCTGTTTTTTAAAGATGATAAAAAAGAAAAATTGGACTCACAAGCCAAAGTTAAAGCGTTGAAAAATATTTTTTCTTCATTCTTATCTGGCATTTGTATTTATTTTAACGCAACGAGCTCTAATTGACAATATTTAGAATAATAGCCCATTGCGTTTGATTTGTATTTTTTATATAATAAAGTCATAGTAATGATCAAATTGGATTTTAAAAACGATTTATTTTCGAAACAATTAGCCACTAAAATTGGCGTGATTTTTATTGTGGTTGTGGTGGCTATTATTACGGTGATTATTCTTTCCGGTCAAATTAAAGAAAAAACCATTTCCATTAGTGGTTTACAAGCGCAAAGTCAAACTTTGGCATCTCAAGGAGAAGCTTTTTCCAGGTTAATGAAGGATTATCAAGTTGCCAGTCCTTATTTGGAATCGGTTAAACAATTATTACCTAATCAAAATCAAATAATCAGTTTTAGCAAGGATATGGCGGATGCGGCAAGTTCTTTTAATGTTAATTTAGGTTTTGGCTTTGAAAAAGAGGGGGTGAAGGAGATATCAGAAGGCGTTGGCGCCATTGGCTTCTCAATGTCTTTGAGTGGAAATTTTTCAAATATTGTTGAATTCATCACTTCCCTTAAAGAATCGCGTTATTTCGTGGATTTTAATAGTTTTGATTTTACCGGTGGATCGGCAGATAGCATTATTAAGGGCGATAGATCAATTTCCGCCATTATTAGGGGCCGTGTTTTCATAAGGAATCAATAAAAATAAATATTATTAATTAAATGTTTGGAATAAATAACGAAAATAAAAAGCCGAAATATCTAGGAGCTAAAGCCATGAATCGCAAAAAACTTGCGACTCAAAACTTGATTTTTATCCTTGTGGCTGTTATTATAATTATCATCTTATGTTTTGTTGTGGTTTCTAACTTGAGTTTTTTGGTAAAACAAATAAACCTAAGTTTAAGAGTGGGGAATCGTTTATCAGAAGAACAATCATTTGATTTAAAGGGTTTGGAGGTAATAAAAAACAAATTGCCGTTTGTTTCGACAATAACACCAACGCCGACGCCGACTGAAATGTTGGGTTCGACAGCTACTTCTACCCTTGAAATGGCAACAACTACTCCGACCGCTTTGCCCGGTAATTTACCAATGGAAGAATTGCTGTAGAATAAGCCTTACGCGCACATAGTTCAGTGGTAGAACGCAGTCCTGATAAGACTGAGGTCGAAGGTTCGATCCCTTCTGTGCGCACTTATAATGTTTTTAGAAAGTAGAAGAGTTATCCTCATATAGTGGGGTTGTTGCTATTGAAAATATTTCCAAGTATGAAAAAATTTGGGCTTTTTGCCGTATTGCAAAGAGTGTGGAAAACTGAAAAGCCAGAACATTTTCCAATATCTTTATATCAGGATAAAAGGATTAACGGCTGGAGAGAAAATTACGTTTTCAAACTTCCCAATGGAAATGTTGTTGCCATATATGACGATATTACCGAAAGAAAAAAGATGGAATATAATCTTAGCGTATCCGAAGTTCGTTATCGTCGACTTTTTGAATCTGCTCAAGATGGAATTCTTTTGATTGATTTTGCTTCAGGAACTGTTATAGATGCCAATCAATTTCTTGTTAATCTTCTCGGTTTTCCTAAAAAATATTTTATAGGAAAAGCCTTCTGGAAAATTAGCGCCTTCAAAAACATTGCTACCTCTCAAAGGAGTTTTTCGATTTTACGAGAAAAAAGATATATTCGTTTTGAAGATTTGCCCTTGGAAGCAAAAGATCGGGAAAAAATTGATGTAGAATTTATTGCTAATGCCTATCGTTTGGATGGTACCGAAATTATTCAATGTAATATCCGTGATATTACTCAACGCAAAAAACAAGCCAAAGAAGCGCGGATAGCCCTTGAAGAGAGTGAGAGGCGTTATCGAGATTTCTTTGATATTTCTCGAGATAGCATTTTTGTTTCTTCTTCGCAAGGAAATTGGATTGATTGCAATGATGCTGCCGTAAGAATGTTTGGTTGTGATAATAAAGAAAATTTATTAAAAAGTTCCGTTATTTCATTGTATGTAAATCCCAAGCAACGAGCTTTGTTTGCAAAAAAACTTGAAAAAAATGGTTATGTTATTGATTTTCCTTCACAATTAAGACGCAAAAATGGAGAGATTATTGATGCTTTAATTACGGCTAGCTTTAGACGAGTGGCCGATCACTCTCAAAAAGAATATTTTGGTACAATTCGTGATATTACCAAACAAAAGAGGGCAGAAGAAGCGTTGCGCCAAAGCGAAGAGAAATTTTCTAAAGCCTTTCAGACATCCCCATACATTATTACCATTACTCGCATGAAAGATGGAGTATTTATGGATGTTAATAATTCTTTTACTCTAATTACCGGATATACCAAAAAAGAAGCTCTTAGTAATTCAACTATAAATTTACAATTGTGGGCTAACAAAAAAGATAGAGAAAATATGATGCGCGATATTCATTTGGGAAAAAATATCGTTAACAGAGAATATGAGTTCAGAATGAAAAATGGAAAAATTCGTACGGGCTTATTTTCCGCTCAAACAATTGTATTGGATCATGAGTTATGTCTTTTATCCAGTATCGCCGATATTACTTTACGCAAAAAAGCCGAAGATCTTGTTAAAGAATCGACTCGACGTTTGTCTGAAATTATTGATTTTACTCCTGATGCAACCATAGCAATCGATATAAATGGAAAAATTATTGCGTGGAACCATGCTATTGAAAAGATGACTGGAACAAAAGCAAAAGATATGTTGGGGAAGGGAAATTATGAATATGCTATTCCTTTTTACGGTACTAGGCGTCCGATATTAATGAATCTCGCCCTTAATCCTAAAAACAACAAGATAAAAAATAAGTATCTTTTTATTGAGCAAGATGGAGATGTTCTAACGTGTGAAGCTAAGGCGCCCATAAGAGGAAAAGAAATGCGTTTACTATGGGCAAAAGCAAGTCCTTTATACAATATTCAAGGAGATATTGTCGGCGCTATTGAATCTGTGCGCGATGTCACGGATCGTAAAAAAACAGAAGAAGCTTTGCGAGAAAGCGAAGAAAGATTTCGTAGAACCTTTGAAGCATCTCAAGACGGTTTGTTGTTGATTGATAAAATTAGTGGCGACATTCTTAATTCCAATGAGACTGTCGAAAAAATATTGAGAATTCCTCAAAAAGAGATCATAAAAAAGAAGTTTTGGGATTTCGGTATTATAAAAAATAAAAAAGATTTTGAAGAAACTTTGATAAAATTAGAAAAGAATAATCTTATTTATTATGAAGATATTGCTTTGAGAACGGGAAAAATGTTTGATGTGGATGTAAATGTTTACTTGGTTAATGGGCCTAAAATAATCCAATGTAATATTCATGATATTACCGAAGAGAAAGAAATTGAAAGATTGAGAACCGATTTTCTTTCCCTTGCTTCCCATCAATTGCGCACACCTCTTTCTGGAACAAAATGGTTAATTGAAACAATGCAAAAGGGGATTACAGGTGGGATAACCAAAAAACAAGAAGAATATCTTGCCGATATTTATAGAATTAACGAACAAATGATTAAGCTCGTTTCCGATATATTGAATACGTTACGTTTGGAAAGCGCTGAAGCATTTATTAAAAAAGAAAGGATATCAGTAGAACCCCTTATTAAAGAAATTTTATCTTTAGTCTCAACAGCGGCAAAAGCAAGGGGAGTAATCTTGCAATCTATTCCTGATCATAAAATCTTTACTATTGAAACTGATGCGGATGTCTTGAAGTCAGTCCTTGGATCTTTTCTTTCTAATGCCATTGATTATTCCAAACCCGGACAAAAAGTTATTATGGATGCCGAAGAAAATACCAACGCAGTGACGTTTTCTGTCAGAGATTTCGGTATTGGCATTCCCGAAGTTGAGCAAAAAAGAATATTTGAAAGATTCTATCGCGCCTCTAATGCAAAAAATTGGAAACCAACCGGTACCGGGCTCGGTCTTCATATTTCAATGATGCTTGCAGAAAAAATAGGAGCGAAGATATCATTTAAGTCGGAAGAAAATAAAGGTTCTACATTTTATTTATACATTCCCAAGAGGTCGAATGGGGATCTGAAAATAAAAGAGAAAAATAAAACAATAATAAATAAATAATATGAATAATATATTAATAGTTGAAGATGAGGATTTTTTAGTTAGAACACTTAAAGATAATTTAATAGCCGAGGGTTATTCGGTTGATGTCGCTAGAAATGGAGAAGAGGCGATTGAAAGAATAAAAAAGAATAAACCCAGTTTGATTTTACTCGACATCCTAATGCCTAAAAAAGATGGTTTTTATGTCTTAGAAGAAGTAAAAAGGAGTTCTGAATGGAAATTAATTCCTATCATTGTTTTGTCCAATCTTGGAGAAGATGAATCGATTAAGCGAGCCTTAGAGGCTGGCGCCGATGATTATTTTGTAAAATCACAACATCCTATTCAAGAAATTGTGGAGAAAGCAAAAGATTATCTTGAGGGGAGAAAAGCGGCTAAATAAATTAAATATTTAAAAATGTAGTTGGTTATTGAAATAATAAAATGACAACTTTTAGAAAATTTTCGAAAGAAGTGATTCTCAAAGGTTTATTAATAACTGGCGCGTTTTGTCTTATTTTTTTGTCTCTTCATAATATTTTGGCCGCTGATGGTTCAGGAACCAATACAGTTAGTCCAAACTCTGCGCTTCGTAGTTCAACTGGCAATACTTTCAATTTTACTTTTACTGCCGCCGAATCAATGAATTCCGGTGGTATAACAATTACCGTTCCTGCCGGATGGTCTTCTCCGCAAGGGACTAGCGGAGTCGCAGGATATACGACATTGACCACCACTGGTCTTATAGCCACTGTTAAAGATAATGCCGATAGCACAAGTGGCTGGTCTGCAGGAACTGCTTGTACTAATGGTTTTGCTGCGGATACAGCCACGAAACATGAAGGAGCTGCTTCATTGCGTTGTAGTAATGGAGGTGAATCTAATGGAGATGTATGGTATAAAAATATTTCTTCTGAAAATTGGTCAGGTTATACCAATATCGGTTTTTGGATTCATTCTACCGTCGCTATAACCAGCGGACATCTTACATTTGCTTATAGTAGTAGTGCTAATCTTGGGGCAATGGGAAGAACTGCAATAAGTGTAGGAACGGTACCTGCTAATACTTGGACGTATGTTAATTTAGCCTTAAGTGGCACTCGTACCGCTATTGTTAGTTTTGGTTTTCGAATTGCTAACAACAATGGTGTCGATAACAGAATTGTTAGAGCTGATGATTTTCTTTTGGGCCCTGGGGGTGTAACTTTTCCCGGCGGAGGAGTTATTAATGCCAGAATTTTATCTCTTGCTAGCGGAGGAACAATTTCTGCATCTTATGGTTCTGGCGGAGGTGCAAGTGGAGTAACAGCACCCTCTACTGTTGGCGTTTATACCTTTACAACTCAATCAAGAAGCTCTGATTCGGGAACATTAACATCAATTGGCACTTCACCGACTATTACAGTTAATAATCCCACTCCTACAACAACATCTATAAATCCAACCTCTAAAACAGCTGGTGATGCCGGTTTTGTTTTGACGGTAAATGGAACCAATTTCGTTTCTGATTCGGTTGTTAATTTTAATGGTTTGGCGCGTACGACGACATATATTTCTTCAACTCAACTCACAGCCAATATTTTAACAAGTGATCTTGTATCTGCCGGCGCTTTTCCCATCACCGTAACGAACTCTACGCCAGGTGGCGGGACTTCCAATGCTCAAACTCTTACTGTCAATGTCGCCGACAATCCTATTCCCACTACTACTTCTATTTCACCAACTTCCAAATTAGTAGGCGACAGCACTTTTACTTTGACGGTTAATGGTACCAATTTTATATCTTCATCAGTTGTTAAATTCAGCGATTCCAATCGAACTACTAGTTATGTTTCGCCAACGCAAGTAACCGCTTCTATTCCTTCTTCCGATTTATTAACGGCCGGCACTTTTAATATTACAATTTTTAATCCCACACCAGGGGGAGGCACTTCTAACTCTCAGACATTTACCGTAAATAATGTTGTGCCTACCACTACTAGTATTTCTCCCAGTACCGCTCAAGCCGGTGATCCTGGTTTTATTATCACCGTGAATGGTACGGGTTTTCTTAATAGTTCCTATGTTTTGTTTGGAGGTGTGGCGCGCACTACAACTTATATTTCGCCAACTCAAGTTACTGCCATTATTTTAGCCAGTGATATTGCCACAGAGGGCGGATATAATGTTCGTGTTTTTAATACTACTCCCGGAGGTGGACAATCAAATCCTCAATTATTTACAGTAACTGCTAAGCCTACCCCGACACCCACCCCGACACCCACTCCAACTCCAACTCCAACTCCAACTCCAACTCCGACACCTACACCTACACCTACACCTACACCTACACCTACACCTACTCCGACTCCTA
>DAONDV010000018.1:0-10739 GCA_035402745.1 Minisyncoccota bacterium | reverse complement strand
AGACTTTTAACAAAATTTTCAAAATCAACAATAGAACCCTTGGATAAACCTTCAGAGGGCCTTTCTAAAACGCAAATAATTCTAGGCTTAAAATTTTTAGTCTGAGTACCCAGAACTAAACGAAAATTTTGATTTCCCAAATCTAAGCCTAAAATATATTTCATTTACTTTATTTTAATTAATAATAATGAAACGACAAAAGTAACAACGCTTGCTCACTTTGGCTTAAAACCGAAGTGAGATAAATAAAATCTAAAATCAAATTTATATTATGATAAAATTAAACCGATTTTGATTTCTTCGGATCTCTAAGCAATTTTTTAATAAATTTGATATCTTCAGTGCCCTTCAAAACTCCAGATTTTTTCATATATTGAATCTGTTTTTTGAGTTGAGCTCGGTAGATAGCGGAAGTGCGTCTTCTATTGCGGTTAGGTTCGATAGCGCGAAAACGTCCTCCTTTAGCTTGCTTCAAAACACCGCTCTGTTGAACCATTTTATTAAAGCGATATAAGAAACTATTTATCGGTTCATCTTGTTTTCTTTTTGCTTCTATAGCCATTTTTTTATTTTCCTTTAATCTTTAAATTTCGGCGAGAGAACGAGTATATCCTCCACTCAAAATATGAAGGTGAATATGTTCGACTACTTGTCCGCCGTCTCGACCAACATTGAATACCAATTTATAACCTTTCTCTATGAATCCTTCCTGCTGCGCCACTTTTTTGGCCGTCAATATCATTTGACTAATTATTTTCTGATGCTTTTCTTCCAAATCATTGACGCTTCCAATATGTTCTTTCGGAATCACCAATAAGTGAATCGGGGCACGAGGATTTATGTCTTTGAAAACAACCATTAAATCATCTTCATAGACGATATCTGATTTTAATTCTTTTTTAGCAATTTTACAAAATATGCACATAAATATTTTTATTTTTAAAATCAGACGATAAAATTTTTGATGTGCTTCTTCAACTCTTCAGCAATATTATCAACATTAATTAATTCTTGCACTCCTGATTTCATATCACGGAAAATCACAGTATTATCAATTGCTTCCTTTTGCCCCATAATCAATACGAAGGGCGCATTCATTTTATCGGCTTGGCGCAACTGAGCTTTCAAAGAATCTTTTCCGAACGATTCGGCTACATTGATGTTAGCTTTACGCAATATTTCCATCAAACCCAATCCTTTTTTCTTAGCTTGTTCTCCAAGGATAATCAAGAATAATCTATTTTTCTGACTATTTTCCGTTGTTTTAGTTTGCTTATTTTTTAAAATTTCTACTAACCTTTCAACTCCAGCAGCAGCTCCCACAGCCGGTGTAGTTCTTCCTCCCAACATTTCTACCAAATAATCATAACGCCCGCCTCCACACAAAGCCAAATTATCATCGGTTTCTCTGATTTCAAACACCGTCTTCGTGTAATAATCCAATCCCCTCACTAAGCGATGATTAATTTCATAGGGTAATTGCAACTCTTCTAAATACTCCAATAAAGATTTGAAATGGCTGCGACAGTCATGGCATAAATAATCAATCATCTTCGGAGCGTTTTCTTTAACAGGCTGACATAATTCATTTTTACAATCCAAAATGCGTAAAATATTGGTTTTATACCTTCTCTGACAATCAGGACAAAGCTTTTTTAATTTGGAGTGAAAATAATTTTTTAAATTTTTTCTCCAAATAGGACGACAATTGTCACAACCGATAGTATTAACTTCCACTAAAAGATTTTTAATTTTTAAATCATTCAAAGTGTTATACATCAATTGAATGGTCAAAGCGTCATAGATAGGATCTCCATCTCCAATGATTTCGAAATCATATTGCCAAAACTGACGATATCTTCCACGCTGTGGCTGCTCATAACGAAATAATGGGCCATAAGTGAATAATTTCACCGGTTTAGGAAGATTGAAAAACCCTTTTTCTAAATAAACACGAATTAAATTAGGAGTAAATTCCGGTCTTAAGGTAAGTTGATCTCCACCTGGGGTTTTAAAACTAAACATTTGGCGTTGAACGATTTCACTAGTAGAACCGGTGCCATGCAAAAATAAATTTGTTTCTTCGGCTATTGGTAAATCTATTTTACCAAATCCATAATAATCAGCCACGTCATTTGCCACCTTGAAAATCTTTCGACGAAACGGATCGTCTTCTGGCAAAATATCAGGCATTCCTTTCGGAGCTTGAATTATTTTTTTTAATTTCAAATGTTTAACTTTTTTTACTATTGAATCTTTTGGTTTTCTTCCCATATCAATAAATTTAAATAATGATTTTCAACTTTATTTTTTAATACTGCGGGGCCACAATGGCTTGAGCGGAATTAATCGGCCACAATCTTAAACGCACTAAACCGACAATATCTTTAGAAGGTAAAACTCCCCAGCTTCTGGAATCATAACTCATAGTGCGGTTGTCACCCAAAACAAAATATTCTCCATCCTGAAGAATGGTTTTTACATCTCCGGGAGTTTTGCTAATTAAATAATCTTCTGACAATTGAATGCCTTTCGGATTTTCTGCATTAGTGACACTTACTACACCATTTTTTACTTCTACTGTATCTCCGGGTAATCCGATAACTCTTTTAATAAAATAACTTGATTCGTTTTGAGGAAATTTAAAGACTATCACCTCACCTCTCTGCGGTTGACGAAAATGGAAAGTTAATTCATCAATAATCAAATAATCTCCGTCTTGAAAATTAGGCACCATACTGGTTCCATCAACAAAAAACGGTTGAATAATAAAATTGCGAACAACCAAAACAACGGCTAATGAAATAACCGCTACTTGAATAGTTTCCCAAATAACTAACAAAAATTGACGCATTTATGTATTTTTTTATCTTGTTTATTTTATACTTTTTGGAGAAATAAATCAAGGGCTTAAAATCAAAGCAAAAATAGCGCGAGCCCCTATTGAGGGGCTCGCAGAAAAGCGATGAGCGCAGCGAAATGGAGGCTGGAAAGCCGAATACCCTCCAGATTTGCCCGTTTCTTTTCCACGGGAATCTGGCGAAATTGATATTCTATCCTTTCTCCATTTTCTTCGGAAGACCATTGATTGCCGAGAATTTTTTCTTCGGGCAAGAACTTATATGAGAAAAAAGTTCTCATATAACTCTTTCCACCCTCCCGATCTTTTTCATCTTCAGTCATGGAAAATCCCAAAAACCGAAGACGAGAAATATCAATGGATAATCCGCACTCTTCTTTCACTTCTCGAACGGCGGTCTTTCTGGCTATCCCAAGAAAATCTTCTTGAGAATTGGCCTCGAATAAATCACCGTCCTCCTGATCAATGCCTCCACCGGGAAATCGGAAGTAATCTTTGTTTGTCTCTTTCTGACAAACGATCTTTCCATTAGGAGTCACAAGAATGACTCCTACAAACCCCCCAGAGAGAAGTTTGAATTCGAAAGTGAACTCATCTACTTTTTTCGTAAATATTACTGGCGTCATTTGACACCTCCTTGCTGATTACATTATAGCACAAAAAGGTGCCAAATGTCAACTACAACAAAAACTTAATAAAAAGCTCCCAACCAATTGGTTGGGAGCTTAAATCAAAATTATTAAACTTCTCTATACTCAGCGTCAATTTCATCTTCTATTGCATGGATAAAAGGAGAATCTTGTCCATATTTATAGCCCATAACTCCCGGCTTAGGTCTGTCCAGAAGCCCTTGGGCATCAATATCCTTATAAGCCAAAGATTGACATTTATAGCTTTCCAAAAATTCTATCGGCACCAATTCAACGGTAATACCTTCTCTATTGGAAAATTCAACAAGCGCAAGTAGAGACTGAGGCATATATCCCCCAGCCATCTCATATCCGCTTTGATCGATCAATCCAGGCAATTGCAAAAACAATTTTTCACCAACCAAACCAGTGGCAAACATATGTTTATGACCAGCAATCAGCAAGTCCACGTCTCCAACAGCGCCAGCCATTCTATTGACCCATTGCACCATCGTATTGATAGCGCCACCGCCTTCACTGAAAGCCCATTTATGCTGAATAGCATATTTAAAACCTCCAGCAACAATACCGGTAGTGTAAGGCCAATTAACGGTTGCTCCACCAGGATTGGGACTATTTTTCAAACGCACTCGAGAATCACAAATTACACCAATATCATTCCTACCAAGACCTCTAAAATACGAGGCTAAACTTTTAACAAAAACCATCAAGTTATTTTGTCCCGCTTCCGCCGTACCAAAAGTATTCCATTCGTGATTACCGGTTCTTACTTGTATCCGTTTTATTTTAGGAGAAGGGTAAAAGGGTTCCAAAATTTTTCCGGCGAAAGCTTGTTGACTGGATACGGAGACTAATTTTGTAGGCCTGTTTTCCGCATAAGTTTGCTTATAATTAATTCCCTGAATAATGTCGCCATTATAATCAGCAATGGTCGCGCCACGCGCGAACAAAGCATAATCGTGAGCCTTGATAACCCATTCCGGTCTCATTTGAATAGAGCCAAACTGCAAATCCTGAAAAATCGCCATCAATTCTTTTTCTTCCGGTTTTCCTTTGTTAGTTTCCAAAACATCCTGAATGCGATGAGTCAATAGCTTAAATCTGATTCTTCCATCGGGAAAAACTTCGAAACAAGTAATAGCCGGTGTAGACGGTTCTTTTCTAAAAGTATTTTGACGATGAACTTTGTCGGACAAAATATTAAAAGAAACAAAACTTTTCAAACTACTGGTAGCATCCAAAAGAGTATCTTTGCATCCGGGCAAATTAAAAACAAAAGTGGGATTTCGGCTTTGATGAGCTTTGCCAATCAACGTGCCAAAAAATCTTTCCTGATGAAAATCGGCCAACAAGAAAGGAGTTTCAATACCCCTTGCCTGCAAATGCCGAGAAACCATTTCTGGAATTTGCAAAGAGTTAGTATACTGAGTCACGCTGGAAAAACCCATATTATGAACAATCTTGATGATCTTGCCAGAGAACTCATCCCCCAATCGCAAAATAATTGGATCGGGCGTCACTTCCAACTTGGATTTTCTTTTATTACTATGAAGAGCTTCCATATCAACGATCAATTTCCACTTATTGGGAATCTCAATCCCTTTTCTTTCGAAAAGCATAATGAAAACGATTAAAAGATATTCGCTAATTTCTTCGCCAATAATATTCTTTACTTCTTCAGCATTAAACAAAGTCCTACCGATTCTATACATATAAGGTTGAACGACAGTCCACTGAAATTTCATAAATCGACGATAATCTTCTCCTGACAATCTCTTGATTTCTTCGGGAAACATACTACTCAATCCGCTTCGTCTCAAACCCATATATTGTTCCATAGCAATCAAGGCGCGGGAAACGGAAATTTGCCAATCATCATCGGATAATTGATAAATAACTTTCTGTTTCGCAACTTTTTCCAATTCTCCCAAAACCAAATGAGCCGCGCTATGTTGAACGCTTACCTTATTCAAGCCGCCAATTCGAGCCAGGGTTCTCAATCTATCTACTTGAATACCCTTAAAATCGCCCTGGACGAAGTCGGAAGCAATAAGAAAATCAGGATTAAATTCCCGCAAAATACCGAGAAAATAATTGACCAATTTTATATCGGCAAATTGATGCCCCAAGGATAACTCACCCAAAAAAGCAAATTTAGCCGAACCATTCAAAACATGAATATCCTTAGGACGCACAATTTTACGATTCAAATCTTCTTCTTGAAGCTTCGCCAATTCGGCAAGAGAGCCGAATTTCTTAGCCATTGCAGTCCGTTCTTGTTCTTGTTCCAAAGTATTATTAGCTTTAATAATACCGAAAGCCCTAATGGTTTCCGCAGAAATAACACCGATTTCTTTCAAGCCTTTATCCAATCGATATAATTTAACCGATTTTTTAGAATTAATCTTTACATTCAACAATCCTTCATCAACATAAGCATTCAGCAATTGCTCCAAAAACCAAGGTTTGATATCTACAATAGAAGAAATAGACTCCACCAACTCCCAACCACCATTAAAAGCGTTGAGAATTTTTACTTTATTGTATTCCGGACTCAAATTCTTCAATTCATCAGTCGAATAAAAATCGGGCAAATTGCAAAGATAAATAAGATGTTTCTCTCCGGGACGCCTGAGCTGTGTCAAAGCTCCCCATTCAACAAACTTAGATAAAAGACCTCGAGCCTTATTCAAGGCATCATAACCTACCGGACTTTTTTTGGTAAGTTTTTCGGCAAATTGAGTATTCCTGATGATTCGTTGTTCTTTCAAAAGTTCAAAAATAATATCCCAATATTTTTTTAATCTCGGCACCATATTTTCCAGAAAATATTCCAAAGAAATTTCTTGCATTTCCAATAATTCAATCTTTGCCTTATTGGGCAATTTTTTAAAAGATATCTTCCCTTTCAAAAATAATTGAACCTTTTGAGTAATTCCATCGCCACTTTTTTCATCACTGCTCTTTCCATTACCGTTCATTTTCCAATCCTCCTTTGCTCTCTGAAGTTTATAAGAGAGCGATATTCCGCATATAGCGGAAGTTTTTTAAAGTTCTTTCTACCCACATATTAATCTCTAAAAAATGGTTTTGCAATAGTAAAGCCCGCTTCAATAAAAAATTGAAGCGGGCTTAAAAACAACGTTTTTCCTACTATTTTTTAATCATGGGCACGAAATCAAATCCGGGAAATTCTTTCATTTCAAAATCATTTTCCGTCTTTTTAGTTCCCAACCAAAGACTATTTTTCATCGGCCAGACTATTTGTCCTCCAATCTTTAATTGCTTCTTCCATTCTTCAAGCAATGCTTCTGGAGCGGTGGCAGAAATTATTTTATCAAAAGGAGCTTTAGCGGCAAATCCATGAGAACCATCACCCAAAATCACTTCCGCTATACCCTTTTGTTCATAACGATTAATATTTTTCTTACCAAACTGATAAAGTTCCGGGATGATTTCTATACCAAAAACTTTTCCTCTAGTTCCTACTATTTCGCATAACAAAGCCATCTGCCAACCGGATCCAAAACCAATATCTAAAATCTTATTTCCTTCCTGGGGCTGAAGCAACTCCAACATAAACGCCACAGTCAAAGGCTGAGAAATTGTTTGGCCAAAACCAATACCTAAAGAATTATTCGCATAAGCATCATTTTTTAAATACTCAATAACGAAATCAAAACGATCCACTTTTTTAAAAGCCTCGATAATATGAGGAGTTTTTAAATGGCCAGCTTTAATCAAATCGTCTACTAAGCGATTATTAAGTTCACTCATAAACTAAATAATTTTAAAAAATGTCGACGAGATATTAAGATAAAAGTTTTTTAAATTTGGCTTCGTCTTTCTTCTTTTGAAATGGCCCTAAAATAGCCAGATTCAAATTCTTTGGTTGAAATAACTCCTTAGCTAAATCCATAATCATTTTAGCATCAACCGCATCTATTCTCTTATACATTTCCTCCAAAGAAAAAATTTCTTTGTAATAAAGTTGTTGCAAACCATAGAAAAAGGCAAATTCATCGGAACTTTCCAAGCCCAAAGCTTGCTTTCCTTTCAAATAATCCTTAGCCTTTTTAACTTCCGCTTCTTGAGGCGGCTCATTAGCGATTTCTCTAAATGCTTCCATAATCACCTTAACGGCTTCTTCGGTTTTATTCAAAGCCACACCGGTAGCTACGCCGAAGAACCCATGATCACAATCCAAATCAGCTAAACTATAAACATAATAGGCAGCACCCATTTCCTCGCGAATTTTTTGAAAAAGACGAGAACTCATTCCCTGCCCCAAAATAACAGACAATAAACTTAACGTATAACGACGTTCATCGAACTTATCGAAAGCGCGAGCTCCCAAAATCAAATGAGTTTGATCGGTCTTTTTATTTTTAATCATTACAGCCGGCTCTTTTTGTGATTCTTTGATTTTTTGTTCGACAAGTCCTTTATTTTGATTGATGTCTTTAAATAAATCTTTCAAATACCCTTCAACAATTTCTTCGTTAAAATGCCCGCTCACCACCACTAAGGTTTTATCGGCAGTATAATTATTTTTAATATAATCTAAAAATTGAGGTCGTGTAATTTTTTTAATTATTTCTTTTTCTCCCAAAACTCTCCAGCCTGCCGGTTGATCTCCATAAAGAAGACGCAATAAAACATCATAAATTTGACTAGTAGGAGTGTCCTCGTCCAAATTCATCTCCTCAATGATTACTCCTTTTTCTTTTTCCATTTCTTCTTCCTTAAATAAAGAGTTTTGATAAATATCGGAAATAAGATCAAGAGCCACATCCAAATGACGGCTATCAACTTTTACATAATAACCGGTATGTTCTTGACTGGTAAAAGCGTTAAAATTAGCCCCCAAGCTATCCATAAGAGAAGAAATTTCTTTGGAGGTTGGACGTTTAATCGTGCCCTTAAAACACATATGCTCCAAAAAATGAGAAATGCCATTAATTTCTTTTTTCTCATATTCAGAACCGGCGCGCACTAAAATCAAAACCGTCACAGTGCGAGTTTCTTTTAAAGGCACCAATAAAGCATCCAATCCGGATGGAAGTGTTATTTTTTTTACTTTTTGATTTTTTTTCTTTGTATCCATATTTTTTATTATTCTTCAGATTCCCCCTTAGGACCCTCAACCATAACCGGTTCAATATTGCTGGATTTTTCCGTTATTTTCAAGATATCCTTGTCTACTTTTCCTAATTCTTTATAAGCGAAATTATAAGCATTAACAGAAGTTCCTAAGTGATTACCCAGTTTTTTCATATAGCTATCATACTTTCTCAAATGATCGGAAAGGTCGTCTACTCTTTTTCTGATTTCTCTGGCAGACTCTTCAATTTTAAAAGCTCTAAATCCGTACAAAACCGATTGTAAATAAGCGGCAAAAGTTGTAGGAGAAACAATGATAACATTCTTCTCTTTATAAGCATAATCAATCAAACTTCTGGTGTTAACTTTTACCGATCCCACCTCGTTAACCAATAAATCATAATAAATTCCTTCGGCAGGAATGAACATAAAGGCAAAAGGCAAAGTGCCCTCATTAGTTTTAATGTACTTAGAAGTTTCGTCAATTCTTTTTTTCAAGTCACTCTTAAAATCTTTCTCCAATTCCGATTTTCTTGTTTCGTCACTTTCATTAATGATACGATTATAATTATCCAAAGAAAATTTAGCATCTACAGGGATCATTCCCTCTTTAGTCAAAATGACCGCGTCTACTTTTTCTTTATTACTGAACTCATATTGAATTTTATAAGCATTAGGCGGAAGAATATTGCTTAAAATCAATTCCAAACTAGCTTCGCCTAAATTACCCCTCTGTTTTTGATTTTTTAAAACTTTCTCCAAATTCTGAAGTTGATCAGCAATAGTAAAAACTTGTTTATTAGATTCCTGTACTTGAGACACCTGAGCCGTAATGTCTTTTATTAATTTTTGAGACTCGGAAAACTGAGTAACCACGGCTGATTGCATCTCCTGACGTGATTCGGAAAGTTTTTGATCTAAGGTTTTATTGATGTGTTCTATTTGATTTTGAAGCAATAAAAAGGATTGATCGTTATTTTTTCCTTGAGTAATTTTTTTAAAAAGAGAAAATAAAGCAAATAAAATTGCCCCAACGCCAAAAATCAACGCAATCAATATAACCAATAAATAATAATTCATGAACCAAATTTATATAGCCAACGAATAAACCAAATAATTAAACTAATTAAGCCGAAAGCCAATGAAATTATCCAATGCCCGCTGCCAATCATAATGACCATTATTGCAATAATAGTGATAGTTCCCGCGTAAAGTTTCATATTTTTTCAAATAAATTGCGGCCTTAAATTAATTATACAATTATTTCTTCATTAAAGCAAAAACAAAAAAATTATTTTTCTTCCAATAAAAAACGCTCCAAAGTCGGCTCTATGCGCTGAGCCACCAATTTATAACCATCGGAATTAGGATGTTTCAAATCATTCATCAAATCCTCGGCGTTTATTATGCCATCAAGAATGGCTCGCACATAACCAATATTCTTTTCTGTGGCAATGGATTGAAACATATTTTCATAATCAGGAAAATAAACATTACTAAGCCCCAATAAAATAACCTTTATCCCCTTTGCCTGAATTTTTTCAATAATTGTATTTAAATTTTTTTCTGTTTCTGTTTGAGGAATTCCATCAAGCAAATCATTGCCACCCAATAAAACAATGGCTATTTCCGGTCTAGGAGATAAATCCAATACATCGGATTGAAGTCTTTCTAAGGCGCGAAGAGTAGTATCACCACCAACCCCCTTGTTAACAACGGTAATGCCCAAACTTTGAGCCAAATAAGCCCCATAACTGTCACTAGCGTTAGAAGCGCCGACTCCAGCAGTCAAACTGTCACCAAAAACAACCACTACTCGGCCCTTAAAATAAGATTTATCATAACGGCCTCCGGTAGTCAATAATAGAGCTAGAATAACCACGGCCAATAAAAATATGATGATATCTTTGGCGTTATATTTATTAAAAACAAAATTGTTCATAACTAATGTATTTTAGCACATTGAGAGGCAAAATTCCAATCTACTAGCTAACAAATTAAAACGGCGTCATTTATTAGAACCAAACCCCCGCAATCTTTTAAAAGATTGCGGGGGTGTATTCAATCATTTTTAATCAGGAATAACTTCTTTCCAGTAAGGATTGATGGTTTTAACTTGGATTTGT
>DAONDV010000017.1:0-11720 GCA_035402745.1 Minisyncoccota bacterium | reverse complement strand
TGCTTAATCTTTGTTTTATCTATTGTTTTTGTTCCTAAAAAGCTTTGCTGAAATTTATTTAACCGAGCTACTTCTTCCTCAAATTTTTGCTTCATATGCATCTCATTTAGATCAAGCTTATCGATCAATTTTACGAGTTGTTCAATAAGGTCTTCTTCACGGATATAGCCACATTTACAATGGATATCTCTACTACGAGTACACCCATAATAAACATACTTAATAGTAGAACCGTCTTTTCGTTTCTTAAATTTTTCATCAGCCGTAATCCCTGACCCACAAAGACCGCAAGTAATAAGTTTTGTAAAAGCAAATTCCTTAAGTTCTGACCGTACAATCCGATCTCTTTTTAATTGTTCCCGAGCTTTATCAAATAATTCTTTAGTAATAATTGGTTCATGTTTTCCGGTATACCAATTGCCGCTTTTTTCAGGATACTCAAACACTCCATAGTAAAAATGAGTTTGAAGAATTAAAAATATATTACTTAAAGAAACATTATGATTACTCTTTGACTTAAAATTGATTTCAAATTTTAGCCAATGATATATTTTCCTTCCTGACCAATGCTCATTGGCAACTTTTTCAAACATTTGCTTAACGATCGGCGCTCGTTCCCGATCTATAACGACATGACATTTACGATCGCTGCGTTTTTCATTCAAATATCCAAGTGGGGCAACGCCTGGCCGCAATCCCATCTCACATCTTGTCCGAAGTCCCCTTTTTACGTTAACGCCCCGATTAAAAAAGATATTGCTAAAATCTTAAGCCAATATGGCTTTACTGTAAATCATAAAAAATGTAAGTTGTTAAAAAAAGGAGGGGTACAATATGTTACGGGTCTTACTGTATCCGATGATATTCCGAGAATACCAAGAAAATTTAAAAGATCTATTCGTTTAGAAATTTATTATATGAAAAAATACGGTAAATTTGGACACTTATTTTATCATATAGTTAAAAATAGCGAACCAAAAATATTTTTTAATAAGATTAAAGAGTTTGGAATAGATGGTCTTATAGCATTTATAAACTCAGTCGAACCAAAGTTTGCTAAATTTATAAGGAAAGAACTTAGCAAATGTAAACATATAACAAAAAGAAATAACATTCAACTGACAGACAAAAACTAAAAGCAAATGCCTCTTTTTATGGCGAACAACCTCATTATAAAAATGAAGCGGAAAAATATAGATACCAAGTCTTTGAAACCCCCGATGATGCCTGGACTACAGCAATAAAGATTTTAACCAATAATTAACGCATCCAAAAAAACAATTAAAAAATATCGCAATGATATAAACTATAGAAAAAGCCTTAAAAAAACCTTATACTGTTTATGTATATTAAGTTCTAGACCTATTTACACCGCACAATTGAGCGCTCATTCGGAAGAACGAACACTCTTATATATTTATTATATGGAACATCAACTTTTTAAAATCACACAAAATATTATTCTCAAAAATAAAGATGGAAAAGTCTTAATTTTAAAGCATAATACCGGGAAATGGCTTTTGCCAGGCGGAAAAATCAATAAAGGAGAAAATTCATTGGAAGGATTAAAAAGAGAATTAAAAGAAGAAACTGGCGCTGACCAATTTGAAATAGAAAAAATTGTAGATATGGATACATGGGAAGAAAATGACCAAGGACATTGCGTTATTACATTTTTAGGATCTATATCTTTAGATAAAATCATTTTAAGCGAAGAACACATTGATTCTGTTTGGGTAGATATAAACGAATTGGATAAATATCAATTTTGGAATGAAAAGATAAAGACAAGAATTAAAAAAGCCCTATCTTAATCATATGCCTACTTTCTCACTCAATTCAGCATTTAAAGCAAAAGAAAATAATACTCTTAAAAAATGGGCAATCGATTTTTTAACCGAAGAAGGTAATAATACAAAATTAGCAAAAATTATTAATGACACCACATGTGTTCGTATTGATTTAGTAGAATATCCCCTATTAAACCTAACTCGCATTACTGGACCAGAAAAAGATATGATATTCCATGAAGATAAAATCATTTGGAAACAACGCATTCAATCTTTACAAGAATTAATAAATAAAGGCTATGAGCTACCCCCTCTTATTGCTACAAACTTCTGGAGCGACTTGCACATTTCTGATGGATGCCATCGACATGAAGCACTTCTAAGAAATGGCATTAAAAAATATTGGACCATAGTTTTTGAGAAATAAACCATGATCAAAATAAACCTCGGCGTTATCTTTGGCGGAAAATCAGCAGAGCATGAAATCTCTTTAATTTCTGCAAATAATATCATCGCTAACACCGATAAAAACAAATACAAAATTTATCCCATTGGAATCAATAAAAATGGAGAATTTCTTTTATTTTCCGAAAATAATTATATCCTAGACGCTCAAGATGCTAAAAAAGTCCGACTTAATAACAATGGCACGCCAATTACTTTTAACTTCGGTGAAAATCAAGAAATTATCGGAATTTCCGATAAAAATTTAAAAATAAAATTAGATGTCATTTTTCCCGTTTTACATGGCACCTTTGGAGAAGATGGAACTATCCAAGGACTTTTAGAAATAGCTAATATCCCCTACATTGGAGCTAATGTTCTTGGCTCTGCCACGGGAATGGATAAAGAAACTACCAAAAAAATATTAGAAAATTCAGGAATAAAAACAGCCAAATTCTTATCTTTCCTTTCTTCAGAAAAACAAAATGTTAATTTTTCCAATATTTCTTCAAAACTAGGACTCCCCTTTTTCATAAAACCAGCCACCGCTGGATCTTCAGTGGGAATCCATAAAATCAAAAATGATGAAAATTTTTTAGAAAAAATAAATGATGCTTTTAAATATAGCAATAAAATTATTATTGAAGAAGCAATTATCGGAAAAGAAATAGAATGCTCTGTCTTGGGCAATGAAAATCCAACCGCATCACTACCTGGCGAAGTTATCCCCAATCATGAATTTTACTCTTATGAAGCAAAATATATTGATGAAAACGGAGCTAAATTTGAAATACCAGCAAAATTACCAGAATCAACAATAAAAAACATTCAAGAAATTGCCATCAAATCTTTTAAATTGCTTAATTGCGAAGGAATGGCACGCGTAGATGGATTCTTGAAAAAAAACAACGAATTTATATTAAATGAAATAAATACCATCCCCGGCTTTACCGCTATTAGTATGTATCCCAAACTTTGGGAAATAAGCGGGCTTTCCCAATCAGAGCTTATTGATAAGCTAATCCAATTAGCCATTGAAAGATTTAATAGAGAAAAGACCATACAAACCTCCTATACATCAAAATAATAAAAAGGTATACAAATTTAGAAATTAAAAGACGGACGTTTTAATTTAATAAAAGTCGAAATTATTAAAATTTATTTATATGAACAAAAAAATTATTTTATCAGCCATTATTATTATAATAATCGCTGGGATTGGTTATTGGCTTTATCAATCACAATTAGAAACTAGCAAAACACCAAAAGAAAAATTTGTCTTTGATCAAAAAAATTGCACCTATAACATTGATGGTAAAAATATTACATTAAAGGATGGACTTGCAGAAGAAGCAATCCCCGACTCCAGCTCAAAAATCATCACAAGATATTTTGGTAATACAACTTTCGGCGATTTTAATAACGACGGTCTTTCCGATGTCGCCTTTCTCTTTTCTCAAAATTCCGGCGGTAGCGGAACCTTCTATTATATAGCAGTTGCTTTAAATGGCGGCGATAAATGCATAGGAACTAACGCTATTTTCTTTGGTGATCGCATCGCCCCGCAAACGACAGGATTCGAAAACGGAGAGATAATTCTTAACTATGCGGATCGTAGAATCGACGAACCAATGGTAGCCCGACCCTCCATCGGAGTATCAAAATATTTTAAAGTTAACGGAAATAACTTAATAGAAATTGAAAAATAAATTTCATAAAAAATAGCGACTATCATAGTCGCTATTTTTATATCTCCAGCTATCCCTGTACAAATTGTCAAAAGAAGTTTATAATTAAATCGTAATCAATATGCAACAAAACAACCATACAAATAATTCCGGATTTTCAGGCCTGGGCATCGCTCCGAGCTTTTTAGAAATTATCGCAAAATTAGGATATAAAACCCCTACCCCGATTCAACATCAAGCTATTCCTGTTGCCTTGGAGGGAAAAGATTTAGTTGGCATAGCTCAAACTGGCACCGGCAAAACCATGGCCTTTGGAATCCCTTTAATTCAAAGATTGAACCAAACCAATGGCAATGGATTAATTATTTTGCCGACTCGTGAGCTTGCAATTCAAGTCAACGAAGTTCTCACTAAATTAGGATCTAAACTAGGATTTAAAACCGTAGTACTTATTGGGGGTATGCCTATACGCCCGCAAATTCAAAACCTTAGTCGCCATCCTGATATTATTATTGCTACCCCCGGACGACTCAATGATCACTTACAGCAAAGAACAGCCGACTTAAAAAATATTAAAGTAGTTGTCTTAGATGAAGCTGATCGTATGTTAGACATGGGCTTTGCCCCACAAATAAAAAGAATTTTTCAAGAATTACCGCGTGAACGCCAAACCATGCTTTTTTCCGCCACCCTCGCTCCGGAAATTATGAAAATGGCTACCAACTTTTTGAAATTACCTATTCGTATCGAAGTGGCGCCAACAGGATCAGTAGCCGAACATTTATCACAAGAGATATTCGTCATTCATAAAGATGATAAAAGCAGACTAATAGAAAAACTTTTACAACAATATTTAGGCACCACCCTTATTTTCACTAAAACAAAACATGGAGCTAGAAAACTCACTAAAGTTATCAGAGAAATGGGACACAGCGCCGTAGAAATTCACTCCAATCGATCTCTCGCCCAACGCGCTGATGCCATGGCCGGTTTTAAATCCGGAAAATACAGAGTTTTAGTCGCCACCGACATTGCTTCTCGCGGTATTGATGTTAACAATATTGAGTTGGTAATCAATTACGACTTGCCGACTAACACCGAAGATTATGTGCATCGTATCGGTCGTACGGCTAGAGCCGGAGTCACCGGTCACGCTATTTCTTTAGTATCACCAGAACAACGCAGAGAATTACGAGATATTGAACGTTTAATCAAAAAAACCTTACCCATTTCTCCAGTGCCGGAATTACCGCCCAGACGACAACCCAAAACCGAATCCCCCAGTCAAACAAGTCACAAAACATTTGCCAGATCAAAACCAAAATATAACGATTTTAAATCGCCACGATCAAGACATTCTTTTCGTTATCAAAATCGCAGTCGCAGAAGATAACATATTTCTCTATGCAAGAAAATATCAATAGAATGCCTATTATGGGCAAAAGATTAGATGAAAAAGAATCACAAAAAATAATTGAAACGATACGAAAAAAATATCCTGACATTAACATCAACGAAGATTCGGAATATTTTATCATTACCAGAGAAATAGATGGGCAAATATCAAAAATTAATTTTCTCAAAAGAAAGTTCTTGCCCACTATTTATGGAGAAATGCCCAAATTACCCATCGAAGAAGCTCTAGAAGCAGAAATAATCGACTCATCACAAACATCCACAAAAGAAAAAGTTAAAAATCTGCGCGAAAAGAATAAGGAAGAAAAAGAAGCGGTCTAAACCGCTTCTTTTTTAATTCATTAAATTAACTTAATTTTCCGCTCGCCCTACAGACAAACAGGATCAACTATATCAGCCTCTTCGCTCCCCTCAATCTTCGATTTTTTCTCTCGATAATTTTTCAACATTCTTTTTACCCAATTAATCAAACGAATTAACGCATGACCAATAATCACCAAAAAAATAATACAAAAAATCAAAAGAAAAAAATCATTGACCAGAAAATGCCAAAAATTCATCCTTTCCTCCTTTTCCCATATAATGGGGAAATTTTATTTTTTAAACCATTCTAAACAAAATACTAACCCAAAAACCATAAAAATGCAATCCTATTAAAAAATTGACTTTTTTTAATAAATATTTAGTATTAATTATAGCTCATTAAAATACAAGGAGATAAAATGAAAAAAAGAATGGTTTTCAACCCGGCTTGGAACCCTCGACTAAAAGTATGGGTTCATCGAAGAATTGAGAAAATCAGCAAAAAAGAAAATTTCTGTTCCACTTGTGAGAGTCATGAAAGATGCCCCATTTTGCACGGTCTCGCGGAAATCAAAAACAGCAACAAGGTCGATTTCATTATCACTCGTTGCGGATTCTACCGATCAACTTTTTATGACAGTTCAAACAAGCTGCAAAATCAACTCAAACAAGAAACTCATTACAACAACCCCGATGTCTGGGTCAATCCTTCCTCGGAAGAATTGCGAAAAACGCAATGTATGTGTAGAACCGAATCCTGTCGTAAATTGAATATCAAGAATAGCGAAAAAAACTGCTCCATTGCCAATCAACTTTTTAAGATCTGCAAAGAATATGATGTCGCCCTGCTTCTCTTTCAATGCCCCAACTGGAATAACACCAAAAGAAAATTAAAATCATATTTGATCTCCCTATAAACAATCTGCCCCGGCTATTTTTAGCCGGGGCTTTCTTTTTTTAAAAATTAATGTAATATCAAGGTAGTAATTTAAAAACCATTTTAAACCACAGGAGGTCAATAAAAATGAGAAAAAGGCTTTTAAAAGACTTTCTTCAAGACGAAAAGTTAATGTATGGCATTGACTATGACCAAGAAGTTCTTACTCAAAATGACACATCTTTCAATGATTATCAAAATCGTTGTGAAGCTGTAAAATACATCAGAAATTTGCTTAAACAAAGAAGTTTATTGCAAGAATCGGATATCATTGCCATTCAAAAAATCATACTTACCGAGCAGAATAATCTCACCCACAATGTACGCCGCAGTTTTATCGGTCATTACAGACAAGAAAAAGGCATTAATATTTTTATTAGAGGAAGAACAATGCCTCATTACAATAAGATTCCGAAGAAAATGAAAGAATTGGTAAATAAAATCCAAAAATGGCAATCACACCTGACAAAACGCAAAGAAAAACCGCAAATGACTTTAAGCAAAAGAGACCGATTACTCATTGAAGGAGCGCCCACGCTTGATAAGCTCAAATTAGCCTTTGATAACGCTCCACGAAAAAGCAGACAAAAAAGAAAAGCCTTGAAAGAATTAGAAAGAATTTCCATTCTTAAAATAAAGACAGCTTCTACTTTTGATGAACTTATGGATATTCTTCAATATATCCCGCGCAAAAGCAAAGGACAAAAGATGGCTTTACGCAAATGCATTTCAATCTGCGCTTCAATAACAGAAGCTGAAAAAATTTTCCTCGCTTCTCCCAAAAAGAGTAAGGAACAAGAAATTGTTCTCAAAGAATGGGGAGAATTTTCCACCGAAGAAACGCCCGCAATTCATAAAGCCATAAAAACGTACAAGATCACCCCTCGCAAAAGCCAAGAACAAAATGTGGAAAAAATCGGAAGATTTTTTTACAATTTTGAAATGATTTATCCCTTTGCCAGCGGCAATGATAGAACCGGACGTATCCTTGCTCTCTATCTAATTCTCTATGCAAAATTGACTCCTTTTCTATTTGGTAGCTTCGACGAAGACTATCGCCTCGCTCTCAGAGAAGGAAATAGAAATAAAATGGCAGAATATTTTTTAAAAAAATATCGCGACAGACGCGATGAATTAAAACATATTGTATAAGAACAAAAACAACACCGCCCCATAAAGGGCGGTGTTTTTATACAAATAAAAAATCCGCTTAAAATTATTAACAAAGAATTCCTGGCGAAGCCTACTCTCCCAGCCGTGTTCGGGCAAGTACCATTAGCATTCATTGCTTTCACTTCCGTGTTCGGGATGGGAACGGGTGGTACACAATGAATTGAATCACCAAGAAATCTCTATCAAAAATTTCAAACGGATTCAAAAAAATAAATAAGCAATTATCAAAGTTATATGTAATATTTCTCATCGAGGCGAAACTACCCAATTAGTATTTCTCGGCTGAAACCATTGCTGGTCTTACACCTGAAACCTATCAACCTAGTCATCTCCTAGGGGGTAATGATACCTAATCTTGGGGTGGGCTTCGCGCTTAGATGCTTTCAGCGCTTATCCCGACCGAATAATAGCTACTCGGCATTCCTTTGGTAAGAAAGCCGATAGACCAGAGATTCGTTCAACCCGGTCCTCTCGTACTAGGGTCGAATTCCCTCAAGTATCAAACGCCTACGGCAGGTAGAAACCAACCTGTCTCACGCATGAGTTTCTCACTTATTACTAAGTGCATGGACTATATCTTCATCCTTATTTATATAAGGAGGCTAACATTTAGTCTCTACGGGTTTTTTATAAATAAAAATTCCCTCGGTATTGCCCTCAATTTCATTGTAGGGTTTTACCGATATTAGTTAGCATGGAACATAAGAATTACTTCTTATGACCGCCGTGATGATGTCTTATCCTCGGATTTAAACCGTTCATGCGCCAATCATAATTTTGTTACACAAAATTAGCACATAAACGGTTTAAACCCAGCTCGCGTATCTTTTTAATTGGCGAACAGCCAAACGCTTGGGACCTTCTCCAGCCCCGCGCTAAGATGAGCCGACATCGAGGTGCCGAACCGTACCGTCGCTATGGACGCTCGGGTACGACTAGCCTGTTATCCCCGGGGTAGCTTTTGTCCGATGTCTTCGACCGTTCTATAAAGGGTCGTCGGGTCACTAAGTTCTGCTTTCGCATCTCAATCCGCATAGAAATACGGATCGTCCTAATGAAAAAATACATCAGAAGCTCGACTTGTAAGTCTCGCAGTTAAGCCAGCTTTTGCCTTTACACAATCAGCGCGATTTCCATCCGCGCTTAGCTGACCTTGATAAACTCCTCCGTTACTCTTTTGGAGGATTCCGCCCCAGAAAAACTGCCCACCAAGCACTGTCTTTTATCGTTTTTGCCGATAAAGTTAGAGCTTAAATTATTAAAGAGCGGTATTTCACTGTCGGCTCCACCCCATCCGAAAACAGGGCTTCAAAGCCTCCCGCCTATACTACGCATTAACAACCTAAGACCAATACCAAGCTACAGTAAAGCTCCCGGGGTCTTTTCGTCTTGCCGTAGGTACCCAGCGTCTTCGCTGGAATCGCATTTTCACCAGGCTTTTCCTTGAGACAGTCCCCAACTCGTTACGCCATTCATGCACGTCGGAACTTACCCGACAAGGAATTGCGCTACCTTTGGACGATTATAGTTATCGCCGACATTGACGAGGGCTTAACTCAGTCGGCATGTCACCTTGCGGCAACACACTGCCAAGCTTGACCTTCTCGCATCGGTCAGGCGTCAGCTCCTATACATCCTCTTGCGAGTTAGCAGGAACCTGTGTCTTTATTAAACAGTCGGTTGGGGGTCTTTAGCTGCGGCCTCGCTTACGCGAGGCAGGCCTTATTGCGAACTTACGGCCGCTTTTTTGCCGAGTTCCTTAAGGAAAAATCACCTGTTCGCCTTGGTATACTCTACCAATCCACCAGTGTCGGTTTACGGTACGGACTATGATAAATTAAGCTTAGAAGCTTTTCTTGGAAGGCTATTCAGTCAAGTTGCCCGCCGAAGCGGACTTCAGTTGACCCAGAAACTCGTCATTAAAGACAATCGGACAGATTTACTAGCCCGACATTTCTTGAAAAAACAATATCAAACCAATAAGACATTTGACCTTATTTCCTCCGTCACTCCATCGCATTTATCAAAGGGGCCGGAATATTAACCGGCTCTCCATCAGCTGCGGTTTTCACCATTGCCTTAGGGTCGCCTAACCCGTGGGTGATTGACATTGCCACGGAAACCTTGGATTTACGGCGATTTGATTTCTCATCAAATTTGCGGTTACTCATACCAACATTCTCTCTTCCGTATCCTCCACTCGCCCTCTCGGGTCGAGCTTCAGCGAATACGAAATGCTCCTCTACCACGCCTCCATTAATTAAAATGAAAACATTCGCGTCTTCGGTGTTGAATTTAGCCCCGTTACATCTTCGGCGCAGTT
This sequence comes from Minisyncoccota bacterium, assembly GCA_035402745.1. GTDB lineage: Bacteria > Patescibacteriota > Minisyncoccia > UBA6257 > JAAZHW01 > DAONDV01. Next base: position 1,646 of record DAONDV010000017.1, on the reverse strand, counting down.
AATCAGTCCGACCTTGCGGTCAGATATGATAGTGAGTTGTTACACACTCTTTAAATGATAGCTACCTCTGAGCTAACATCCTATCTGTCTTCGATTAACAACTACCTTACCTACACTTAACTCAAACTTTGGGACCTTAGACGGCGATCAGGGTTCATGCCCTTTTGACCATGGAGCTTAGCCCCCACAGTCTGACTGCTTATTCGTGATTTTCTGCCATTCGGAGTTTGACTAAGAAGTCGAGGTTTCCCCCTTTACTTCTCAACCAGTAGCTCTACCTGCAAAAAAATAAAATAAGCGCTAGTCCTAAAACTATTTCGAGGAGAACCAGCTATTACCAGGCTCGATTAGCTTTTCACTTCTTACCTCAGTTCATCCGAAGGTGTTGCACAACCAACCGGTTCGGTCCTCCCCCCACCTTTCGATGGGGTTCAACCTGACCAAGGTAAGCTCGCTCTGGCTTCGGGTCGTATAAACACTACCTACAAATTACTTTTATTCGATTCCATCTCTGAATAAACAAAGAAAGAATCGAAAAAAGCAAGATGTAAACGCATATTAATACTCGGTTTCCCTGTGACTGCTCTGCCAAAGGCAGATTAATCAAGCAGTGTCCATACACTCGTTGGTTCATTCTTCAATAGGCACACCGTCGTTCGCTCGAAAGCGAACTTCGATTCCTTGTAAACACATGGTTTCAGATACTATTTCATCGGCCTCACCGGCCTACTTTTCACCTTTCCCTCACGGTACTTGTTCACTATCGATCATCAAATATATTTAGCCTTAGCTGATAGTTCAGCTGACTTCCTTCAAAGTTGTCTTTTTTTGAAGTACTTAAGAATAATGAAAGAGTAAAGATTACTTTCACTTACAGGGCTATCACCTCCTTTGGCTCCGCTTTCCAACGGATTCAATTAATAATCTTTTATTTTTGACTCTTCCTGATTAAACAGAATCATTATCTTGTAACCCCGAAACCTTCTTGATTGCTCAATAAATTTCGGTTTGGGCTCTTTCCTTTTCGCTCGCCGCTACTTGGGAAATGAATTCGAGAGTAGAATGTAGTAAGTGAAAAATAGAAAACTACTTTCCACCGCCAACATTCTACATTCGAAAATTTGTTTCTTTTCCTCCGCTTACTAGAATGTTTTACTTCAGCGGGTATACCACTCTGTCATAAAGACAGAGCTCATATTGTTTTACAATACGGGGTTTCCCCATTCGGAAATCTCTGGATCACAGGTTGCTAAGCACCTCCCCAAAGCTTATCGCAGCCACGCCACGTCCTTCTTCGCTATTTGATGTCAAGGCATCCACCATGCGCCCTTAACTCGCCTCGATGAGAAATATTACATAATTACTTTTATACCTACTTTGATACCTCACTCTGACATTTCGTCAGAGCCACTTTAATTGCTCAAAATTAAAGTGTTACTTATTTATTTAATTTTTAAACTGCAGTCATTGATCGTCAGTGGATGATTAAAAATTTTTTTATAATCATTCACCGAATATCAATTTTTTAACTTTGCTCAATAAGATAAATAAAAACCGCTTCAAGCTAAGGAAGCGGCTGCCATAGCGCAAAAATCGGTTAGCTAATGCTTCCTTGAATTTGTGATATGTAGATTAATTTATCCATC
>DAONDV010000016.1:0-13380 GCA_035402745.1 Minisyncoccota bacterium | reverse complement strand
TTCTTGTCATATTTACCAGACAACAAAACTAACAACTCCTCTTTTCTCAACTCTTTTTCCAATACGTCTATTTTCCCCTCAAGTTCTTTCTCTAAACTTTCATCACCCTCCGCCATTTTAATAATTTCTTTCAAATCTTCTATTTCTTTTTCTGCTTTATGCCAAAACTCCACGGCATTTTTTAAGTCTGCTAATTCTTGAGAGATTTTACCGGCTGATTCCGGCATACCCCAAAAATCCGGACGAGCCGTTTCAATTTCCAATTCTTTTATTTTTTTCTCTTTACTATGCAGGTCAAAGACAATCCGCTGCTCGGCGGATCCGCTCTTGCATCAATTGTATTCTGTCCTGTAAATTACTCATAGTATTATTTTATCACAAAAATAAGAAGAGCCAAAGGTGAGAATCGGACTCACATTTATCGCTTACGAAGCGATTGTTCTACCATTGAACTACTTTGGCATCAAGCGAGATGCGGGAACTTCCCCTCTTAGAGCGAGTGAAGGGAATCGAACCCTCGTCTCAACCTTGGGAAGGTCGTGTATTGCCACTATACGACACTCGCGTAAATATAATTAAATTTTTATTTTATAACCCGAAAAATGTCTTTATTTTCTGCCATAGACCCATTTCGTGTTCGGAATTATCCAAAGCCAAACTAGAATTTAAAATCTCTTCGGGGATCACTAAAGCCTCTTCACCGGGCTTTTTCAAAACTTGAGATTTTCGCACCACTTCTTCTAGATTATCTTTATTTTGCAATAATTCTATTTCCTCCTCCATGGATTGATTATCACTTTTCAAAGCCGCTGTCTTATTATCTAAATTATTCAAACGAGTCCTCAAACTCTGTTGCACCGTCCACAATTGATAAATTTTAAACAAAAAGAAAGCTAAAATAGCCAATAAAATAACCAAAATTATTTTTGATTTAAGAAGCTTCATTATTTTATCCTCTTAAAATATTAGCTTAATTTTCAAATAATTACAATTTTAAAATCTCCAAATAAACTCTTGATGGCACATCCACCTTACCAAATTCTTTCAAACGCTTTTTCCCTCTTTGCTGCTTTTTCCAAAGCTTCATCTTGCGAGAACGATCGCCGCCATAAAGATAGCCCGTTACATCTTTCTTTAAAGCCGAAATTGTTTCGCGGGCAATAATCCTACCTTCGGCCATAGCCTGAATAGCCACACTAAAATTTTCTTTAGGCAATAACTCTTTTAATTTTGCCGCCACTAAGCGACCGTCGCGGTTAACTCTTTCTTTGGGAACAATTCTAGCAAAAGCATCAAATTTTTCATCAGCAATTAAAAATTCCAATTTCACCAAATCCCCCTTACGATATTCTATAATTTCATAATTCATAGAAGCATAACCGCTGGTTATACTTTTCAATTTGTCATAGAAATCAGAAATAATATCCATCAACGGAGCTTCAAAATTAATAATCATCAAATCTCCTAAATATTTGTTATCAATAAAATTCAAACGATAGAGACTGACTAAATTCATAATATCTCCAAAATATTTATTAGTAGTCAAAATTTCCAATCTTACCCAAGGCTCCAAAATAGCTTCCACACTTTCCGAATTGGGTAAATCCACGGCACGGAAGATGTCTATTTGTTCTCCATTTTTCATTTTGACCTTAAAACTCACCGTAGGCGTAGTAAGCACGGTTTCCAATTTATATTCTCTCTCCAATCTTTCTTTTACTATTTCCAAATGAAGCATTCCTAAAAAGCCCAAAGAGAAACCTCGCCCCAAAGATTGAAAAAATTCCAATTGACAAAACAAAGCCGGATCATTTAATTTTAATTTTTGAAGAGACTTCTTCAACACCTCAAAATCATCGGCTTCATGCGGATAAACACTGGCGAAAACCATAGGCTTCGGCTCGCGATAACCGGGCAACGGCTCAATATTAATCACCACGTCTCTCATATTCAAACTAGCGCCCGGTGAAGTAATCTTTCCCAATGTATCTCCTACTCTTAATTTTTCCGGTTCTTTAATACCTGTGGCTACATACCCAGTCTGTCCGCTCGTTAACTCATCAACCTTTACCATATTAGGTTTGAAAACTCCTATTTCCATTACTTCAAAGGCGCTTCTACCAATAGCCAAGAAAACTTTATCTCCGGCTTTTATTTTTCCGTCTACTACTCTTATATAAGCAATTACGCCTTTATGATTATCAAACAAAGAATCAAAAATCAAAGCGCGTAACGGCTTGTCTTCTTTAATTTCCGGCGGTGGAACTTGTTTTATCACCTCATCTAAAACTTTTTCTACACCCTCTCCCGTTTTAGCGGAAACTCCCAAAATACTTTCTTTAGTCACTCCGCACAAAGCCACGATTTCTTCTTTGGTTTCTTCCACTCTAGCAATATTCATATCAATTTTATTAACCACTGGAATAATCACCAATCCTTGTTCTTTAGCCAATTTATAATTAGCCATAGTTTGCGCTTGCACTCCTTGAGTGGCATCCACCAACAAAATCGCTCCCTCTACAGCAGCCAAACTTCTGGAAACCTCGTAACCAAAATCAACATGGCCCGGAGTATCAATTAAATTCAAAACATAATTCTTATAATCCATTCTTACCGGCTGCATCTTTATAGTAATCCCCTTTTCTCTCTCCAAATCCATCTGGTCCAAATACTGCTCTCGCATCTTTCTCTTTTCTACGGTTTTTGTAATTTCCAAAAAACGGTCAGCTAAAGTTGACTTACCATGATCAATATGGGCAATAATTACAAAATTACGAATATTATTCATAAAATTTTTCAATGCTTTCTTCTTTTCTCTTCATTCTAAAAATACTCTTTAAATAACTCAATTCAGGAGCTTTGATAAAATATAAAATTCCAAAATGAATTAAAGCAAAAATAACGGCAATAACCATTATTTGAATGATTGTAAGAATAAGACTAGTTGATATTACCGAAAAATTCAACATTTTCAAAATCCCAAACACCGATAAACCGGCCACAGTACTAGCCGCAATAATTCTACTGAAAGACCGAGCAATACCAAGACTTTCCGAAATAATCATTTTTTTTCTTAAAAAACTCCAAAGCAAAACCAAGTTAAAATATCCGGCAATTACGAAAGCCAAGGCCAATCCTCGCACGCCAAAATATCGAGACAAACTCCAGCATAAAACAACACTCAAAACATTACCTGCCAACCCGGCTAAAAAAGGACGAATGGAATCTTTCATAGCAAAAAATAATCTTATCATTAATGGCAACAAACTCTGCCCCACCATACCAATAGCAAAAATACCCAAAACATCCGCCACCGCTAAAGTAGCAGATAAATCAAAACTTCCGTAACTCAAAGTTGCGCGAATAATAAGTTCTCGCAAAACAATATACAAAACAGAAATGGGTATCATAAAAAACAAAATATTTTTTGTGGTATTGGAAAAGGTCTGTAAAAATTCTTTTCTTTTATCCGATAATTGAGCCAAAACAGGAAAAACGGCAACGGCAAAAGAAATAGCAAAAATATTTTGAGGCAAACTCTGTAAATCATTGGCGAAATTAAAAACAGATAAAGAACCCTTGGCCAAACCAGAAGCAATAATTGTCACGATTAAAAAATTGATTTGAGTAGAAAGTAATCCCAACATTCTCGGCACCATTAAATAAAAAATTTGCTTTAAATTTTGCGAACCGAAATCGGGCAAAAATTTAAAATGAAAGCCAAGATTTCTCAAACTAGGCAATTGCACCAAAAAATGCAATAAAGCACCCAAAACAACACCCCAAGCCAATCCCTTCAATCCAAACATCGGCACAAAAAATATGATACCGACAATAATACCAAGGTTATAAAAAATCGGAGCCAATGATGTAATAAAAAATCTCTTAAAGTTTTGCAACATCCCAACAATAATATTGGACATTCCCAAAAGAATCGGCTGCATCATCATAATTCTTACCAATAAAGCCACTTTTGATTGACTATCCAAATCAAACCCCGGGACTATTAATTTCACCAAAAATGGAGCAAAAATAGCAACAATTCCCGCGCCCACAGCCAAAATTAAAGTAAGAGTTGTTAAAATATTATTACTAAACTTCCATGCTTCTTCTTTTGATTTTGATAATTTTTCCGCAAACAAAGGAATAAAACCGGCAGAAATCGCTCCACTAATTAAAATCACATAAATAAAATCCGGGATACGAAAGGCCGCATAATAAATGTCTAATTCTTGGCTGGCGCCAAATTTAGAGGCTAACAGCCCATTTCTCAACAAAGCCAAAACTCCATTTAATAAATAAAAAACAGCAACAACCAAAGCCCCGCCAGAAATACTTTTTGACTCATGATTAAACATTTTTTTCAACATTAAAATCATTTTAGCACACACTCTCAATAAATTCCATTAATAAAAAAGCCGGCTGTTTATTCATAAACAGCCGGCTATATATTACTTTATTGCTCTTAGAAAAAAAGTATCGTCTTCTTTTCTGACTACTAAAAATTTAGATGGGGTGGCTTGTTTACAACTTGTGAAATTACCAACAATAACAATTTTTTTTACGAAATAAATAGCCACAGGATCGCATTCCAACAGATTCGCATCACTATCCATTAAAGATAAAATATATCCTCCGTCATTAGGCAACTTAAAACAATATTGAGTTCGGTATTTCTTCCCCACTCTTAAATATGTAGGAGTACCCTCCAAGATGTGCAAACAGAAAATCAAGATTATAACCACACAAGAAATGGCAACGAAAAGTCCTAACCCCGACATTTCATCACGCTCCGCAAGAGTATAAATCAAAGTCATGAATATAACTACAAAAGCCACAATTACCGTTTTCATGAAATTCCAAACCAAAGACATAATCCACCTCCCTATTATTTTTTCAAATTAAAGAATAAACTTTACTATTTATAATCTTAGACAAAAATACCATTTTGTCAATTAATATTTTTCAACGAAAAATCCCGCTTTAGGCGGGATTTTTCCATAGGATATCGCGTTCCAACAAGTATAAGCCGGATTTTGTTTTAAACAATCATCTATCTAGGCCTGACGTCGCCGTCAGACTCAAGCGGTCTACTTTTTATCCGTCCGCCAAATAGCGAAACGAACTTTGACCTTGCACCAGGCAGGGCTTGCCATCATTGTTTGTCACCAAACACGAAAGGCGGTAATTTAAAAAACATCCGCCAACTTTTCACCTTTCTCCATCTATAAGATAGATAGTATAGTCTCTGTGGCGCTTTCCCTGTACCTCTATTTTTTAAATATTAGTACGGTTGCCGTTAACAACTGCCATTGTCATTTTGGCCGAAACCAAAAAGGGAGTCCGGACTTTCCTCCCCCCACCACTTTTATACTTTCAAGCTGTTTTCTATTCGCTTCTTTAATTCTTTATAACTATTCTTAAAATTTTTCAATTTTATTTCTCTCACAGAAGCATCTTTAGATGATTTATAAACTTCACAATAAACTAAAACAAAAGGCTTTCTCAATTTTGTTGATTGGCTGAAACCCTCGTTATGTTCCTTAATTCTTCTTTTTAAATCGGAGGTTTTACCAATATAAAGCCCATCATCAACCAAAGATTTTAATATATAAACGCAAAACATAAAAGTGGTGGGGGGCGATTGTTTGCTTATCAAAACGCTTATTTTATTATACATAAAAACAGAAAAAAATCAACCCCCTCCACCCCCTTATGATCCTCTTATTTTCTAAACATACGGATAACTTACGATCGTAAGTTATCCGTATGACGAAATTTACATGCTTATATCTATAAAATATTTTTTAAATAATTAAACAATTTCTATAATCTTATTCGCAAATTCTATTGCCGCTCGTGGGCCATTCGCAGTAATAATCTTCCCATCCACCACCACTGGTTTATTTACATATTCGGCACCCGATTCCTGCAAAATAGAAACGGCGGATTTATCAAGAGAGCTGGACCACACAGTCGCTTTTTTATTTTTTAAAACCCCGGCTTTAGCCAAAATAGCCGAGGCGATACAAATTGCCGCCAATACTTTATTTTCCTTCACTGCTTCAATAGCCAACCGCTGAAAATTTTTATTATCAATGTTCTTACCGGCTCCGGGACCGCCAATAAAAATAATAACGTCAAAGTCAGAGACTTTAACGTTATCAATAATAAAATCTATATTCACTTCTCCCCCTTCTATTCCTTGGGCAATTCCTTTTTCACTGCTAACAGTAAAAATCTTAAACCCGGCTTTTTCTAGAAGTTCTTTGGGTTCAAAATATTCTTCATCTCTAAAATCTTTAAAAGCTAATACAAATAAAGATTTTTTATCAGTCATAGACTTAAAATAATTAAGCCGCCGGAGTTGCCTCGGGCTTAGCCTCGGCTTCTTGCTTCTTGGATTTTCTCATCTTCACCTTTCTTTTCGGTGCATCAATTACATTACTTTTTACCAAGATATTATGGACAGTGTCAGAAACACTGGCTCCGGTAGACATCCAATATTTAATACGATCTTCTTTTAAACCAAATTTATCGCTATGAGGATTGTAAAATCCGAGATCTTCAACAATACGTCCATCTAATTTAGAACGTCTCTCTCCTACAACAACGCGAAAACTGATTTGTTTCTTTTTGCCAATCGGCTTTAATCTAATAATTAACATATAAATTGATTATACGGATTTATTAACCAAAGTCAACCCCGTATTTTTTATAAATTTAATCACGGACTCTATTACTTATTTCTAAAATTCTTCCAATTTAACGGAAATTGCCCTAGAAATACCCTCTTCAGCCATACTAATTCCATACATAATCTGCGCGGATTCCATAGTAGAACGATTATGAGTGATGACCACGAATTGAGTTTTAGCCACCAATTCGCCAAGAATCTTAGAGAACCTTCTGGCATTGGCCTCGTCCAAGGCCGCGTCCACTTCATCCAAGACCACAAAAGGCGGATGCATAGCAGAAACAATTGCAAACAAAGCGCTAATAGAAATCAAAGACCTCTCGCCTCCTGATAATACTTCCAAACTATTTATTTTCTTTTTAGGCAAGTCTAAATGAAATTCTATACCAGGCTCAAACTCTTTATCGTCTTCAACACTCTCGGCAGTGGAAACTCCAGTCTCACCATTATCAACTGTTGTTACAATTTCTTGTTTTGCTTCTGCATCTGCCTTCTTCGTTCTCTTGGGAACCTTAGTAATAGCCAAACGAGCCTTACCGCCACCAAACATAATTCTGAAATATTTATTAAATTCATCGTTAATTACTTTTAATGAAGCTGAAAATTCATTATCAATTTTTTCCGTTAACTCATCAATGATTACCTCCAAATCAATCTTAGCCTTTTCCAAATCACCCAATTCTTTTGATAAAAATTGATAACGGTCTTCGGTTTCTTTAGCTTCCTTAATCAATAATTCATCCACTTCTCCAATAGCCGATAGATCATGACGCATTCTCATTATCTTCATTTCCAAATCATTAAAAGTACCACCAAAATCTTGCTCCCTCATAGCTTCAACCGCATCCAAATCTTTTACTTTTTCCAAAACGAAATCACTTGCATTCAAACCCGTTTCTTTTAATTTCAATAATAGATCCGCCTCCCTCATTTCCATCCTCTCTTTGACTAAAATCAGTTCATTTATTTGCTGATTAAGAGAATTGATATAAGAACGCTGCTTTTGTGTCTTCATCAAAATATCATGCGAATCAGCTCCCGTTTGTTCGTCTTTCTTGCGCAATTCATCCAATTGGTTATTAAAAATGCGAATTTTTTCATCAAAAGATTTTATTTTTTGAGATATTTCTTCGCGAGTCTTTTCTAAATTATCAACTTCTTCATTGGCGCTATTATCTTCTTTTTCTTTCTCAAAGACAGAATCAATTTTTACAATAATTTGTTGTAATTCTTTATGCAAAGTCTCCAAATCATTCAAATCCAAGATTTTTCCCAAAAGATCTCGGGTAGAACGCAAAGTAGAATCAATTTCCTGAAAATTAGGCTTAAAGGATGCTCTTTGAGAAGCTAAACGCTTAATACCCTGCAATTGTCCCTCAATATTCCCTAACTCTCTCAAAATAACGCCTTTTTCTTGTTCTAATTTTTCAATATTATTTCTAATATTTTTAAATTCTTGAGAAAAATCGGGACGTTTTTTATTCAAATCTTCAAATTGCTTTTCCAAATCTACTAAAATACTCTCTTCTTTTTCCAAGGTTATACGAGAGCTTTTCACCTTTTCTTCGTTTTCATTTTTACCAAGATAAATTTCTTTGAATTGACTGCCAAAAAATATTTTTTCCAATCCTCCCAAACCATTAACGATCTCTTCGCGTTTTTCCCACCTTCCCACTTGTCTACGCAAAGAACGCAAATGAGGCAATAACTCTTCCAATAAAGATCTAGTTTTGGATAAATTTTCTTCCGTAGAAACCAAACGACGCTTTGCCTCTTCTTTCTTTAATTGAAATTCTCTCAAACCCAAACTCTCTTCAATCATTAATCTTCTTTCTTTAGCCGAAGCTTTTAAAATACTGTCAGCCGAACCCTGATTAACAATAGTCATTCCCTGGCTTCCAATTTTCGCCTTGGCCAATAATTCTACAATATCTTTCAAACGCACACTACTTTGATTGATTAGATAATCGGTTTCTCCATCACGATTAATTCTGCGAGAAATCACCACCTCCTTAAAATCAATAGGTAAACTATTATCAGAATTATCTAAAGTAATAGAAACTTGCGCCAAAGACATTCTTGGTTTATTAGGCGTACCGCCAAAAATAATTTCTTCGGAACGAGCCACGCGCAAACCCTTCAAATCACGCTCGCCCAAAACCCAACGAATAGCATCAGCTACATTGGATTTTCCACTGCCATTAGGACCGACAACGGCCGTAACATTAGCGGGAAAAGAAAAAATCGTTTTATTAGCAAACGATTTAAATCCTAAAATTTCTAATGACTTAAGCTTCATAAAATAAAAAATTTACCACTGTTTTGCCTCCAAACCGTTTTTTGCCGCGACCAATTCCGCTTCTTGTTTAGAATGCCCCTCTCCCTCCGCTATCTTTTCCTCTCCCAAAAAAAGACCCATTCTAAAATGTTTGTCATGATCCGGCCCCCATTCTTCTAATAATTTATAAATGGGAGTAATGCCAATTGTCGCTTGAGCTTTTTCTTGAAATGAGCTTTTAGGATCTTTAAAACTTTTGTCGGCAATAATTCTTTCCAATTGACTTTCAATCAAGAATTTTTCAATAAATTTCTTAGCCTTATTGTATTTTTGATCCAAATAGATAGCTCCAATCAAAGCCTCAAAAGCATTGGCCAAAATATAATTTCTACCTCTGCCCAAATCCTTAGATTCCCCCTTAGATAATAAAATAAAATCGTTGAAATTCAATTCTCGCGCCACACTAGAAAGCGTATCGGCATTAACCAAAGCCGCGCGTAAATTAGTCATAAATCCCTCCGGCTCCTCCGGATAAGTTGTAAATAAATAATCACTTACCACCAACTCTAAAACAGCGTCTCCTAAAAATTCTAAACGCTCATTGTGACCCTTGCGCCATTTTGTGTCTTCATTCAAATAAGACCTATGAGTAAAGGCCTGTTGTAAAAGACTGGCATCGTCAAATTTCACTTCTATAATTTCTTCTAATTTAGAAAAATTCACTGACATTAAAGTAAATCTGCAGAACTTTCTTCCACTTCGGATTTTTTCTCAACATCTTTGGAAGTCGTGGATGCAATTTCTTCTTTTCCGGTTTTTGAAGATTTTTCCAATTCTCTAAAAACCGTTCCCAAAACTCCGTTGATAAATTTTCCGGAAGAATCACCGCCAAAAGTCTTCGCTAATTCAATGGCTTCATTAATAGCTACCTTAGGTGGAACTTCTTCAGGATTTCCGAAAACGAGTTCCGAAAGTCCAATTCTTAAAATATTCCTATCGACGATATTAATTTGATCTAGCGGCCAAGTAGGAGCGGCTTTTTTGATGAAATCATCAATCTCTGGCAAATGATCCGCTAAATTTTTAGCAATACGAAAAATAAAATCCGGTTCATCAATCATTTCCGATACCGCTTTCATATTGCGATCAATCAAAGCAACTAAATCCAATTCTTTATTTTCTTTGCTTTTATAAAAATCCCACTCATAGAGTGATTGTAAAAGTATTGAACGACAAAGATGACGAGTTGCCATGATTTTTTTGAAAGTTGACTATAGAAAGTAGAGCGTAATTTTTACCCTCTATTTTCTACGCTCCACATTCTATTTTTTAATTTCTTTCTCTCGGCTCTTTTTTTCTTTTTTAGATAATTTAGCTAAAACATCAACAATCTCTTTGCCCTTATAGAATCCGCAATTCGGACAATACTGATGAGGCTTAGTAGCGGAACCACACTTAGAACAAGCAATCAAATTCAATGATTTTTTAGCATGATGTGATCTCCTTCTGGCTACTGCGCCATGTGTTTTATGCTTCGTAGGTGTACCTCCCATAGTATTTTCTAATTAAACGACACGATATTTATTATATAAATATAATAAACTATTTACCGTGATTTTACAAGTGAGCATTTAAATACCTCATTCGTTAATCAACGAATGAGGTATTTTTTAATTCTCCAAATATTTGATATCTTCTTCAAATTTCTGAGCCTTTTCTACTACCCATTGCCCATAGCTATATAGATAGCTTCTCCAACGAGAACCGGCATAATACATAGCAGCTGCCTTTCTTTCCGAAGCATAACTTTGATTAGCTGCGCCCATATCTTTCAAATAAAGAGCGGTAGCGGCAAAAGCGTCTATATTTCTCCACGGAGAAGGAGGATTATTACCTGTTACTTTCGCAATTCTATTTTTATACATTTCCCAAGTGGACGGGATAAATTGCGCCGGACCCATAGCTCCACCGTAAGCTCCATCTTTATTGGCGCAAGAAACATTTACGCTATTAGGATCAATATTCAATTCTTTCATTATCTCCAAGAACTTTGGAATATCGCGAGTCGGATGCATAGCCGTTTGATAATTACACCTTCCTACATTTTGCCCAAAGTTAGATTCCCTGCTTAAAACAGCCAATATCAAAGCTGCTCTTACGCCGGTTTGTTCCGAAACTGATTGCGCCAATTTATAAGCATCACCAAAAGTTAGCTCGCCTCCTCCCAAAAGCGTAAAAATACGATTTCTGATTTGAGCGGCTGTCTGTTTAGTTTTAGTCAACAAATCTTGATATTTACTTTCTTGTCCTTTAGTTGCTTTTACCAAATCATTCTTTTCTTTTCTTTTCTGATCTAATTCTGCTTTTTGTTGACTTTGAATACCCTTAAGATTTAAAACATCCTGACGCTCCAAAGAAATAGTGTCCTTTTGCACAATTAAATTAGTTTTAGATTCCACCAATTCATCCAAATTTTTTCTCACCTCATCTTGCACCGTACTCAAAGCATTCATATTATTAAATAAATCAGAAAGCTTTTCATTCTTTAATACCATTTCCACAACAGACTCGCTATCATCAGAATAAATCTGACGCAAAGAGCTGGCCAAAAGTATTTTTATTCTATCAATATCATTACCGGTATAAACAATATTTTTTTGCAATGAAACAATTTTTGCATCCAATTTGCGTAATTGGATATCGGTAGCTTTGATTTGTAAATTGATTTTATTGATTTGAGCGTCCAAAAGCTTAAGATTTTGATCCAAGGTTTTTCTTTGCAACTGCAAATTCATAATACCCTTTTCATAATCATCAATCTCAGTTTCTAATTTTTCTAATTCTGATTCCAAGTTCTTTCTTTCCTCTTCACTGCTTTGAGAAAAAGCCGTAGGAGCTAAAGTAGAAATACGAAATCCAGAACAAGCCATAAAAACCCCCAAAGTTAATGCGGCAATAATAAATACCCTCAACTTAGGAGGTATTTCTCTTAAAACAATATTTGGCCGACCCAATGGATCGCTAATTTTTCTAAAAATAGACGGGGAACCAGTTCTTCTGACATCAGACAAAATTTTTGGTTTTTCCGAGTTTTTACTCATTTAAAAAATTGTTAAGCGTTCTCTTTTGCAGCGGCTTTCTCCGCTTCTCTTTCAGCTTTCTTTTCTTCAGTCTCCACCTTTATTTCTTCTAGTTTTTCAACCACTTCTTGTTTAGTGGCTTCTAATTCCTCTTCAGAACGAGGAGGAGTAACAGAAGCGATTACGGTTTCAGGAGCAATAACGATCTTAACCCCAGTAGGGATAGCCAAGTCCTTAGCCATAATATTTGATTCAAAATTTTCTAATTTACTTAAATCCACTTCCAAAGCATGCGGCAATTCTTGAGGTAAAGCTTCCACTTCAATTTCTTGCAAAGATTTTACCAAAATACCGGACAAATTCTTAACGGCAAAGGATTCACCAATAAACTGCAAAGGAATATGTGTTTTAATTTTTTCATCCAAACGCACCTGATAAAAATCAATGTGCATAGTCTTACCTTTCAAGTAGTCATGCTGAACTTCATGAATTAAAACTGGACGCTTTTCTTTCTTAGCGCCTGATTTCCACTCCAATTCAATCATAGTATTCTCTCCGATCTTTTTATAAAGCTTATCAAATTCTTTTTCCGGCACCATCAAGCCGATAGTCTCAACCTTATGGCCGTAAACCACAGCAGGAATAAATCCCTGTTGTCTCAAAGCATTAATAGCTAATTTTTCGTCTTTCAAAGACGCTTCCAATGTAATAGTGTTAGATTTAGTCATAGTTTTTCTATATTAGCACAAAAACAGCCAAAAAGCAACCCTAAACCGTAATAAGCTGCAAAATCGCCATTTTTAGGTGTTTTTGATGTGTAATTCTTTTAATTGCTTATCCTCAATCTCTGAAGGAGCATCCATCATTAAATCTCGGCCGTCACCGGTTTTAGGAAAGGTAATTACCTCTCGAATATTCGGCTCATTTTCTAAAATCATCATAAAACGATCCAATCCCCAAGCAATACCACCGTGTGGCGGCGTGCCGTAAGAAAATGCTTCCAACATATGGCCGAAATTTTTATAAGTTCTTTCTTTAGTGAAGCCCATAATAGAAAACACCGATTCCAAAGCTTCCGGTTGATGATTGCGAATACTTCCGCCTCCGATTTCCCAACCATTCAAAGCAATATCATATTGAGTAGTAATAATATCCCCAACATTACGCTGATTTAACAAATCATCCATAAATTCCGGTTTAGGAGCGGAAAAAGGATTATGCGTGAATGTCCATCCGCCCTCATCAGTCTTTTCAAAAAATGGAAAATCAATAACCCAACAAAAAGCCAATAAATTCGGATCATTTTTATCTTTACGCAAATCTGG
>DAONDV010000015.1:0-13930 GCA_035402745.1 Minisyncoccota bacterium | reverse complement strand
ATAACCCTTGACTAAAAGTAAAATTTGAATATAATCATTTAATATACATCTGTCTATGAAAAAACAGTATTTCGATGGCGTCGTTGAAGAAGCTTTGCCAAGTACGACTTTTAAAGTAAGGTTAGACGACGGCCGAGAAGTTTTGGCTCATCTTGCAGGAAAGTTGAGACTGAATTTTATTCGCGTTATGCCGGGTGATAGAGTTTCTTTGGAACTCAGTCCGGATGAAAGACGTGGACGGATAATTTTTAGAAGATAAAAAAATGAAGGTAAGAGCATCAGTAAAAAAAATTTGTAATAATTGTAAAACAGTAAAGCGAGGTGGTCGCATTTTTGTTATTTGTAAAAATCCTAAACATAAACAAAGACAGGGATAATCTATGGTAAGACTTTTAGGCGTTACGTTGCCAGACAAAAAAAGAGTAGAAATTAGCTTATGCTATATTTATGGAATAAGTCGTCCTTTGAGCGGAAAAATTTTGAAAGCCGCTGGTATTTCTTTTGATAAAAAGGCGGGAGAATTGACTGACGATGAGTTGAATAAAATTCAATCTTTTATTGAAAAAAACTATAAGGTAGAAGGAGATTTACGTCGTGAAATTCAGGGTAATATTAAGCGTTTGAAGGAAATTGGTTCTTATCGCGGAATGCGTCATAGCCGAAAGCTTCCTGTGCGTGGTCAAAGAACTAAAACAAACTCTCGCACGGTGAGAGGTAATATTAGAAGAACCGTCGGTAGTGGTAAAAGAAAGACGGAATTGAAATAATATGGGAAAGAAAAAGGTTATAAAACAAACAAGCGAAGAGGCTATTAAAGAAGCCGAAGTATTACAAGCAGCTATGAAAAAAGCTGAAAATTCTGATGTCTCTGTAAAAAGAGCTCCTGGACAAGGAAGAATTTATATCGTTGCTTCTTATAATAATATTTTAATGACAGCTACTGATAGTCAGGGTAATGTTTTGGGATGGAGTTCTAGTGGACATTTGCAGTTCAAGGGTCCTAAGAAAGCTACTCCTTTTGCAGCCGCTCAAGTAGCCGAATCATTATTACAAAAAATAAAAAAGACTGGTATTATGGATTTTTCCGTTTTTATTAGAGGTGTTGGCAGTGGCAGAGAATCAGCTTTAAGAACTTTGATTGCTCGTGGTGTAAATATATTTTCTATTAAAGATGTTACTCCTATTCCTCATGGCGGATGTCGACCAGCTAAGGTGAGAAGAATCTAAAAAATATGCAATTAGATATTAAATGCAGAAAATGTAGGGCTATTGGTGAAAAACTCTTTTTAAAAGGGGATCGTTGTTTTTCTCCAAAATGCGCCATGATCAAAAGGCCTTTTAAGCCTGGTATGCATAAGAAAACCAAATCTCGTGGTGGAATTTCTGAATACGCTCGTCAATTGACAGAAAAGAAGAAGATGAAATT
Source organism: Minisyncoccota bacterium (assembly GCA_035402745.1). GTDB lineage: Bacteria > Patescibacteriota > Minisyncoccia > UBA6257 > JAAZHW01 > DAONDV01. Next base: position 12,504 of record DAONDV010000015.1, on the reverse strand, counting down.
GATCTATCGTATTGATGAGAATCAATTGCGTCGTTATTTCAAGGAATCATTGGCTAGTAAAGGATCTACTACCGAAGTTTTGTTTAAAAAATTAGAAATGCGTTTGGATAATATTGTTTTCCGTTTGGGACTTGCTCCATCAAGAAGCGTTTCTCGCCAATTGGTGAATCATGGACATTTTTGGGTAAATGGCAGAAAATTGCGTATTCCTTCAAAGGGTTTGAAGATTGGAGATGTTGTTACTGTTAGACCTCAAAGCTTGGAAAAGCCGGCATTTAAGAATTTGAAAGAAACGATTAAGAAACAAGAAGTTCCTAACTTTTTGTCCTTGAATCGTGAAAAAATAGAGGGTAAGGTGGTTTCCGAGCCGTCAATGGCGGAATTAAAGCCACCATTTAATATTAGTCTTGTCGTCGAGTTTTATTCTAAATAAATAAATATGGAATTTGTATTACCATCAAAAACAAATATTATTAAAGAAGATGGAAACCTCGGCGTTTTTGAAATAGAGGGTTTGTATCCTGGTTATGGCTTAACCGTTGGTATTGCCTTACGTAGAGTTTTGTTGTCATCTTTGCCTGGTTCAGTGATTACCACCGTGAAGATTAAGGGTGTACAACATGAATTCAGTACTATTCCTCACATCAAAGAAGATGTTATTCAAATTCTTTTAAATTTAAAGAAAATCAGAGTTAAGACTTTTTCTAACGAACCTCAAACTCTTACTTTATTAGTTAAGGGAGAAAAGAAAGTTTTTGCTAGCGATATTGAAAAGAATTCTGCAGCTGAAATTATAAATGCAGACGCTTTTATCGCTACTCTTACCGATAAAAAAGCTGAATTGGAAATAATTATGACCGTGGAATCGGGTTTGGGTTATGTGCCCGCTGAAGCTGGAAAAAAAGAAAAACTTCCTATCGGAACTCTTAGTTTGGACGCTTTATTCTCTCCTATTAGAAATATTAACTATGAAGTAGAGGATATGCGCGTTGGTGAGCGTACTGACTATAATCGTTTGAGACTTCACATTGAAACTGATGGTTCTATTTCTCCGCGTCAGGCTTTCAAAAAAGCTTGTGAGATTCTTACTAATCATTTTCAAGTAATCGGAGATGTTGAAGTGCCGGAAGAAAAAGCAGAAGTTGCCGAAGAAGAGTCTAAGTCGGAAAAAAAGACAGAGAAAAAGGCTAAGAAAGCTAAGAAATAAAAAGTTTTTAATTTTTAAATATGCGTCATTTAAGCAAGGGAAGAAAATTTCATAGAAAATCAACTGCTCGCAAATCTTTTTTGAAGATTTTGATGGGTAATTTGATTATGCACAAAAAGATCAAGACTACCGAAGCAAGAGCTAAAGAAATAAAGGTAAAATTGGAAAAATTGGTTACCTTGGCTAAAAAACAAAACTTAGCATCTTTAAGGATATTAATTAGTCGATTAGACGAAAAAAGCGCTTTTGAGTTGTTTAATAAAATAGCTCCTAAAATGAAAAAGCGTAATGGCGGTTATTTAAGAATTATCAAAACTCCTCAATTTAGAAAAAGAGATGCTTCTAAAATGGCGATTATTGAATTTGTAGAATAATTTTATGAAGGAATATAAATTTAATGCTAGCAATCAAATATTGGGAAGATTGGCGACTCAGATCGCTAGTTTGTTGCAGGGTAAAAATTCGGCCAAATATGAGCCCAATCAATCCGGAGAAGTGAAAGTAATAGTGGACAATATTTCTAAAATAAGGGTAACTGGGAAAAAACAAAATCAAAAATTATACAGGCATCACACTGGATATATTGGACATTTGAAGACCGAAACATATAAGCAGATTTTCGAAAAAAATCCTTCAGAAATTTTAAGAAAAGCGGTTATGGGCATGCTCCCAAAAAATAAATTAAGGTCAAAAAGGATAAAGAATTTAATCATCAATGACTAAAGAGACTGAGGTTAAAAAAATTGAAAAAGAAGAAGCTGACGAAACTTCCAAATCATCAAAAGAGAAGTATTATGAAGGAATTGGCCGCAGAAAGAGTGCTGTAGCACGAGTAAGGCTCTATACCAAAAAGAAAGAGATTACTGTAAATGGCCGTGATTATCAAGAATATTTCTCTATTTTGCGCAATCAAAAAAACTTGATATCTCCGTTTGAAAAGATGAATTGTCCGGGTAAATTTGGAGCTTCAATCCAAGTTTCCGGTGGTGGAATTAATGCTCAATCTGATGCTATCAGATTAGGTATTAGTCGAGCTATGATTGAATTTAACGCTGATTTCAAAAAGCGTTTACGCAGAGCCGGATATTTGACTAGAGATGCGCGTAAGGTAGAAAGAAAGAAGTATGGTTTGAAAAAAGCCAGACGTGCTCCGCAATGGTCAAAGAGGTAGAGATTTTTTAGGAGTCAACCTCCTATATCCTGATGTGGGTAAAGGGGGTTGACAAAATATAAAAAAAGAATAGAATAAGAAATAATCAAATTTCTTATAGAAAATAATCTTTTTTATCAATTTTTTGTATAAAAAAATATCAAACAAAAAAATTGTTATACACAATTTAGATAATTTTAATAAAAATCATCGAAAACCCAAGAAATAATTGGGGATAAATATTTTTATGTTTTCAAAAGTAAAAATTTTTAGTAATCAGCCAGATGTTTTAAAGAGTTTGGATATTATTCCTAACCTTTCAGAGATTCAACTCAATTCTTATGATTGGTTCATTAAGGAAGGTTTAAGAGAATTATTTCAATCAATTTCCCCGGTTAAAGATTATACCGGAAAAGAATTGGAACTCAACTTGGTAGATTATTATTTTGATAAACCAAAATTTGATGAGTTTCAAGCTAAAGAGAAAAATTTAACCTTTGAAGCGGCTTTAAGGGTTAAATTAAAGTTAATAAATCACAGAACTAAAGACACTAAAGAACAGGAGGTTTATTTTGGCGATGTTCCAATGATGACTCCACGCGGCACTTTCATTATTAATGGTGTGGAACGCGTTGTCATCTCTCAAATTATTCGTTCCAGTGGTTTGTATTTTTCTGCCAATCTTTTGAAAGGAAGAAAACTTTTTGGCGCTAAAATCATTCCTAATCAGGGAGCTTGGTTGGAATTTGAAACCGAAAGCGACGGTGTGATTTATGTAAAAATTGATCGCAAAAGAAAAGTGCCGGTTACCGCTTTGTTGAAAATCTTTGGTTTGACCACCAACGAGGATATTTTGAATGCTTTTAAGGATGTTGATACCGGGGACATTAAATTTATTGAAAAGACTTTAAAGAAAGATGTTTCTCGTAATCAAGACGAGGCTTTTGTAGAAATCTACAAAAGAGTGAGACCTGGAGATTTAGCTACTCCGGAAAATTCCAGAGGTTTGATTGAGGGTATGTTTTTCCGCGAAGATCGTTATGATTTGAGCAGAGTGGGCCGTCATAAAATCAACCAACGCTTGGGAAATAAAAAAACTAATTTGGAGGAAAAATTACTTTCTCAGGAAGATTTGGTGGGAATTTTGAAATTAGTTATTAAATACAGCAATGATGAAAAGGCTCATCCTGATGACATTGACCATCTTGGCAATCGCCGCATTAGAGCGGTGGGCGAATTGTTGCAACAAAAATTACGTTTGGGCATCGGCCGCATGAAGAGAATCATTCAAGATAGAATGTCTACTTATGATATTTTTTCTTTAGTACCGGCTCAATTAATAAATTCCAGACCGATGATGGCAGTGATTGAGGAATTTTTCAATACTTCTCAGTTGTCACAATTTATGAGTCAAGAAAATCCTTTGGCTGAATTAGAGCACAAGAGGAGATTTTCAGCCATGGGTCCCGGCGGTTTAAATCGCAAGAGGGCTGGTTTTGAAGTTCGTGATGTGCATCATACTCATTATGGAAGAATTTGTCCGATTCAAACTCCAGAAGGTGCCAATATTGGTTTGGTAAGTTATTTAGCAACCTTTGCTCGTTTGGATAAATTTGGTTTTATTGAAACTCCGTATTTCCGCGTTAAAGATGGAAAAATTACTAACGAAGTTGTTTATTTAGATGCTTGGGAAGAAGAAAAATATTTTATCGCTCCGAGCGGTATTAAAATTAGCGAAGATAATAGAATTGTAGGCAAGGATATTGAAGGCAGGTTTAATGGTGAACCGGGTTTTTATCCGACTAAATCCATTCAATTTATCGATGTTTCTCCTTTCCAGATCTTGAGCGTTGCCACAGCTTTAATTCCGTTTGTAGAACATGATGATGCTAACCGCGCTCAAATGGGAGCTAACATGCAACGTCAGGCTGTTTCTTATGTTTTGCCTCAGGCGCCTTTAGTGGGCACTGGCTTAGAAGAAAAAGCCGCTCGTGATTCCGGACAGGCTATCGCCAGTGAATATGACGGAGAAGTAATTGAAGTTGACGCTAATAGCGTTAGATTAAAAGTGCACGGCAGAAAAGATGGAGATGACGTGGTCACATATCGTTTGCGAAAATTTATTCGCGCTAATCAATATACTTGTATTTCTCAGAGGCCTTCTGTTGAAAAAGGACAAAAAATAAAGAAGGGTGATATTTTAGCCGACAGTTTAATGACTGATAAGGGTGTTTTGGCTTTAGGACAAAATCTTTTAGTAGCATTTTTATCTTGGGGTGGAGCAAACTATGAAGACGCCATTATTTTGTCAGAAAGAGTAGTAAGCGATAATCGTTTTACCTCTATTCATATTGAAGATTTTTATTGCGATGTACGTGATACCAAACTTGGTCCAGAAATTACCACTTTGGATATTCCTAATGTTTCTTTGGAAAAATTAAAAGATTTAGATGAAGAAGGAATTATTAGAATCGGAGCTGAGGTTAATTCTGGCGATATTTTGGTGGGTAAGATTTCTCCTAAGGGTGAAACCGACTTAACTGCAGAAGAAAGATTATTAAGAGCAATCTTTGGAGAAAAGGCGCGCGATGTGAAAGACACTTCTTTAACTTTGAAACACGGCAAACGCGGTCGCGTTGTGGGTATTAGAATTTTCTCTAGAGAACATGGAGATAAATTAGAGCCGGGAATTATTAAAAGAATTCAAATTGAAGTTGCTCAATTACGTAGAGTGATGGCTGGTGATAAGTTGGCTGGTCGTCATGGTAATAAAGGTGTTATTTCTAAGATTGTTCCGGTAGAGGACATGCCTTATTTGGAAGATGGTACTCCAGTGGATATTATTTTAAATCCTTTGGGTGTTGTTTCTCGTATGAACCTTGGGCAGATTTTGGAAACTCATTTAGGTTGGGCGGCTCATGAATTGGGTTATAGAGCTATTACTCCAATTTTCGTTGGAGCTTCAGAGGATGATATTAAAAATGAATTGAAGGCGGCTGGTTTACCGGAAGATGGAAAGGTGACTTTGTATAATGGTAGAACCGGTAAGTCATTTGATAGAAAAGTAATGGTAGGCTACAAATATATGATGAAGCTTACTCATATGGTTGAAGATAAATTGCATATGCGTTCTATCGGGCCTTATTCTTTAATCACTCAACAGCCGTTGGGAGGTAAAGCTCAATTAGGAGGACAGCGTTTCGGTGAAATGGAAGTCTGGGCTTTGGAGGGATACGGTGCGGCTTATACTTTGCAGGAAATGCTTACTATTAAATCTGATGATGTAACTGGACGTGTTGCGGCTTATGAGGCTATTGTTCGCGGACAAGAATTTAAGAGCCCGAATATTCCTGCTTCTTTCAATGTTTTGGTAAATGAGTTGAAGAGTATGGCGTTGAATGTGGAAATTATCGGATTAAAACAAAGACCGGAATTGGTTCCGGGAGAAAAAGTCGGCGCGAATTCGGAAATATCTTCTACTTTTGAAGAAGTGAATAAAGAATAATTCAAATAAATATGTTACCAGAAGATTTTCAATCATTGCGTTTAAAAATAGCTTCGCCGGATGAAATTCGATCTTGGAGTCATGGCGAGGTAATTAAGCCGGAAACTATCAATTATAGGACTCAACGTCCTGAAAAAGATGGTTTATTTTCCGAGCGTATTTTCGGTCCTACTAAAGATTGGGAATGTTATTGCGGAAAATATCGCCGCATTAGATATAAGGGCATTGTTTGCGATAAGTGCGGAGTAGAAGTAACACGCGCCATTGTTAGACGTGAAAGAATGGGCCACATAGAGTTGGCTTGCCCAGTTGCTCACATTTGGTTCTTGAAGAGTATTCCATCCAGAATTGGATTGTTTTTGGGCGTGCCACAACAGAATTTGGAAAGAGTAATTTATTATACTGCTTACATTATTACCAGTGTTGACGAGGAAGAAAAAAAGAAAGCTCTAGAAGATTTAGATAAAGAATATAAATCTAAAAAAGGTGATAAAAAAACTGGTAAGGGAGTGGTGGATGTTTTGTATAAACAACGCCGTGACGAAATTTTAAATTTAAAACCATTAAGAATAATTTCTGAAATGGAGTTTTTGGAAACCAGTAAAAAATACGGCCATATTTTTGAAGCCGGTATTGGTAGTGAGGCTGTTAAAAAATTATTAGAAACAATTGATTTAAAGAAAACTAGAAAGGAATTAGAAAAACAATTGGCTGATGTTAAGGGTGTTTTGGAAAAGAAAAAAGCTTTGTTGAGATTGAAGATGTTCAAATCATTTATTAAGAATGATTTGCGTCCGGAATGGATGTTCTTGTCTGTTTTACCTGTTTTGCCGCCGGATTTAAGACCAATGGTGGCTTTGGATGGAGGCCGTTATGCTACATCCGATTCCAATGATTTATATAGAAGGGTTATTAATCGTAATAATCGTTTGAAAAAATTATTAGAGCTTAGCGCTCCAGAAGTAATTGTCAGAAATGAAAAGAGAATGCTTCAGGAAGCGGTTGATGCTTTATTGGATAACTCCGCTCGTGAAAGTCAGGCTCAAATGACCGCTCAAAAGAGGCCATTGAAATCCTTGGCTGATATTTTGAAAGGTAAACAAGGAAGATTTCGTCAAAACTTGTTGGGTAAGCGCGTAGATTATTCCGGTCGTTCTGTTATTGTGGTTGGTCCGGAACTTCATCATTATGAATGCGGCTTGCCAAAGAAAATGGCTTTGGAATTATTCCGTCCTTTTGTTGTCAATAAGTTGATGGAAAGGGGAATCGTTCATAATATTAGAAGCGCTAATCGTTTGATTGATCAGGGTCCTGCGGAAGTTTGGGGAATTTTGGAAGAGGTAATCAAGAACAGAAGAGTGCTTTTAAATCGTGCTCCTACTTTGCATCGTTTGGGTATTCAAGCTTTCCAACCGGTTTTAATCGAGGATTTTGCTATTCGTATCCCGCCCTTAGTTTGTACCGCTTTTAACGCCGACTTTGATGGAGATCAGATGGCTGTTCATTTGCCTTTGACTAATGAAGCTCAAAAAGAAGCTAGGGAATTAATGTATTCCGCTCGCAATTTTTTGAAACCAGCCAGCGGAGATCCGGTTATCGATCCGACTAAAGATATTCTTTTGGGTTGCTACTATTTAACTAAAATTAGGGAAGGATTACCTCATGAAAATAAAGTTTTCTCTTCTTTTGAAGAAGCTAATTACGCTTATGAAAACAAACTTATTACTTTACAGACAAAGATTAAAGTGCCCAATCCTAAGAATTCAATTTTAAAGAATGACCCTGATAGTTTGAAAATTGCAGATGATAAAGAACATCCAATTTTTGAAACTTCTTTCGGTCGTATGATTTTCAATAATATTTTCCCGGAAAACTTCCCGTATGTTAATGAAATGGTTAATAAGAAGTTTTTGCAAAGATTGACTGAGTTTTTAGTTGGTTTTATGGGAGATCCGGAAGCTGCTATTGATATTATTGATAAATTAAAGTCTTTGGGATTCCATTATGCTACTCGTTCCGGTATTACTTGGAGCATCAGTGATTTGGTTGTGCCCGAAGAAAAAGAAAAAATTATTGCCAAGGCTTCCGAGGAAGTAAAAACTATCGAAGGGCAATATCAAGAAGGTTTGCTCACTAATGAAGAGAGAAAATCTCACGTAGTGCAAATTTGGCAAGCTGCTACTGTAGCAATTTCCAAGAACGTAAATAAAAACTTTGATCCTCACGGTAACGTATTCTCTATCGTTGATTCAGGCGCTCGCGGATCCTGGAGTCAGGTCAATCAAATGACCGGTATGAAAGGTTTGGTGCAGAGTCCTAATGGTGAGACTATCGAGTTGCCTATTAAATCATCTTATAAAGATGGCTTTAGCGTTTTGGAATATTTTATTGCCAGTCACGGCGCTAGAAAAGGTTCTTCTGATACCGCTTTGAAAACTGCTAATGCCGGTTATTTGACCAGACGCTTGGTTGATTCTTCACAGGATATTTTAATTACAGAAGATGATTGCGGAACCAAAGAGGGAATGGTGGTAAATCGTAAAGAAGGCGAGGAATTTGGACATAATTTCTCCAGCAGATTATTTGCTCGCACTTCTTTGGAAGAAATTAAAATTAACGGTAAAGTTATTGTGGGAGTTAATGAAATTATTGATAGAAAATCTTCAAAATTAATTGAAGCTTCTGATATTCAAACTGTTAAAGTTCGTTCTCCGATTACTTGTAAAAGTGTTTGGGGTGTTTGCTCCAAGTGTTATGGTTACGACTTGGCTTATAACAGTCCTGCAAAGATTGGAACTCCAGTCGGTATTATTGCCGCTCAATCCATTGGTGAACCGGGTACTCAGCTTACTTTGAGAACCTTCCATACCGGTGGTGTGGCTGGTAAAGATATCACTCACGGTTTACCAAGAATTGAAGAGTTATTGGAAGTACGTTCTCCTAAATATAAAGCCGTAATCGCGGAAAATAATGGTAAAATTATTTCTGTCGAAGAGGGGGAAAAAGACATCAATATTGTCTTTGATCCGGAGAATGTTGTTGGCAAAGACGAGAAAGATAAAAAATCCAAGAAGAAAATCAAGAAAGAAAATGCTACTTCTTATGTTTTACCGAAAGGTTCTCGCGTATTGGTAAAAGCTGGTGATATGGTGGTTGCTGGTCAGAAATTAAGTGAGGGATCTATTGATTTGAAAGATTTATTGAGAGCTACCAATCGTGAAGAAGTGGAAAAATACATTATGGCCGAAGTACAGAAGATTTACGTCTCTGAAGGTGTAAATATCAATAACAAACATTTGGAAATTATTTTGAAACAAATGTTCTCACGCGTAAAGATTAAAGATCCTGGAGATAGTGAATTCTTAATTGGAGAAGTAATTTCTAAATCTAAATTTATTGAAGAAAATAGAAAGTTGAAGGCTAAAGGAAAAGCTCCAGCTAAGGCTATGTTAATGCTTTTGGGCGTTACTAAATCGGCTTTGGCTAGTGACAGTTTCTTATCAGCCGCTTCTTTCCAGGAGACTACTCGTGTTATGGTTACTGCCGCCACTGAGGGTAGAATTGATAATTTGAGAGGCTTGAAAGAGAATGTAATTATCGGCAGATTGATTCCGGCTGGTACAGGATATAAGCCTAGGGAAGAAAAGAAACAATAGGATTTTGAAAAAGCAGCTCGTTATAAAACGAGCTGCTTTTTTGTTTGTTTTTGGGGATTGACCAATCAGTAAAAATCATTAATATATTAGTTAGTATATTTAAGTCACATCAAGGAGGATAAAATGAATTGCATCGTTTTGGACACGATAACTGGAAAAGAAGTCGCCGTAAAACTTCTTAATTCTGAGCTCGAGAAACCTATTATTTTTGTGGGAGAACAAATAGCTCTTTCCTTGAAAGATTTTCTGTCAGTCGCTCAGTATGTTTTGACTAATGTCAGTCTGAGCTCCATAGAAACATTAAAGAAAGATTGAGATTGATAATTTTGATGTGATTTATTATAAAAAATTTGTTATTTTGTAAAGGTAACAAAAAAGCGACCGCTTTTAGCGGTCGCTTTTTCTATTCAATTTAGAATTTGCCACGAGGCCTTCGTGGTCCTCGATCTCTGCTCATTGGTCTTCTTTCTGGTCTGTAGGCCGGTCTTTGATAATCATCAACCATTCCGTAGGCGCCATTATTTTCTGGAGCCGGAGTTAATGCTTTGAGTGATACTCCGATTTTGCCATCCGGTTCTACGCGTAATATTTTTACTTTGATGATATCTCCTAATTTAACCACATCTTCTACTTTTTCTACTCGACGATGTGCTAATTCGGAAATATGAAGCAAAGCATCGCTATTTGGTCCAAATTCTATTACTGCGCCGAAGTCTAGAATCTTTACAATTTTACCTTCTGCTATTTCACCAGCAGTAAATTCATGAGTGATGGATTCTATTGTTTTTGCGGCCTCATCAACTTTAGCTGCATCAACACCGGTAATAAATACGCTACCATCATCATCAATATCTATTTCTACTCCGGTTCTTTCCATTATTTCTTTAATGGTTTTTCCACCTGAACCAATAACCAAACCGATTTGTTCCGGTTTAATCTTGATAATTTTAATTTTTGGAGCTAATGGAGAAAGATTTGCTCTCGGAGCTGATAGAGCTCCATTAATTACCGCTAATATTTCTAAACGAGCTTTTTTAGCCTGCGCTAAAGTTTTTTCTACTATTTCCAAAGAGATGCCGTCAATTTTAACATCCATCTGACAGGCATTAACGCCATCTTTAGTGCCGGCTACTTTGAAGTCCATATCTCCGTAATGATCTTCCGGTCCTTGAATATCGGTAAGAACCTTATAACCCTTGTCGTCCATCATCAATCCCATGGCAATACCGGCTACTGGGCCTTTAATTGGCACGCCAGCATCCATTAAAGCCAAGCTGGAGCCGCAAGCGGAAGCCATAGAGGAAGATCCGTTGGATGATAAAATTTCCGAAACAACACGAATGGTGTAAGGGAATTGATCTTTGGTTGGGATCATTGGTCTTAAGGCTTTTTCTGCCAAGGCTCCGTGTCCGATTTCTCTGCGTCCAGGTCCTCTTGAAGATTTAGCTTCTCCGACAGAGAATGAGGGGAAATTATAGTGATGAATAAATCTTTTGCTTTCTGAAGATTCAATGGTTTCTATAGTTAATTCTTTAGCAGGACCTGCGAGAGTAACGGAGGATAGAGCTTGAGTATTACCGCGGATAAATAACCCACAGCCATGCACTCTCGGTAGTATATTTCCGGCTTGAGCAAAGAGTTGACGTAATTCATCTAGTTTTCTTCCGTCCGGTCTTTGTTCTTTGGCTAAAATATTTTTGTGCACAGTGGCATCAATTTCATTTTCTAAAATAGTTAAAGCAATGTTTACCTTGTCTTCTCCAATATTTTTGGCCCATTCTTTTAATTCGTTGGTAAGTTCATCTATTTTTCTGCTCATTTCCATCTTATTTTTTTGATAAATGGCATCTTCTAATTTAGGAGCTAAAAATTCTTGAACTTGTTTTTTAAATTCTGGATCGATTTCCATCAACATAACGTTAGCTTTTGGTTTACCCATAACTGCTATGATTTGTTTTTGGAAGTCATTAATACCCATGATTGTTTCTTGGGCTAATTTAATGGCAGCCAATACTTCGGATTCTGGATTTTCATTGGCGCCTATTTCCAACATGTTGATTTTGTCCCCGATACTGCTTACAAAAGCATCAAAAAAACTTTCTGCGCGTTGTTTGTAAGTTGGGTTAATAATAAATTGGCCATCTTTTTGCCCGATTCTTATTCCACTAATAGGACCAGCCCAAGGAATATCGGAGCAGGAAAGGGCCAAAGAGGCGCCGATCAAACCGATAAAATCCGGGTCGTTATCTTCATCAATAGAAAGCACGGTTACTACTACTTGAACATCGCGTCTTAAGCGTTGATCAAAGAGTGGTCTGATAGTACGATCAATCAAGCGTCCGCTTAAAATAGCGGGTTCTGAAGCCTTTCCTTCACGGCGTACAAAACGACTGCCTAGAATTTTTCCGGCAGCATAAAATTTTTCTTCGTATTCAACGGTCAAAGGGAAGAAGTCACCATCTCTATCTGACTTTCCCATAGTGGCGGTAGCCAAAATTAAAGAGTCTCCGTATTGCACTAAACAAGAACCGTTTGCTTGTTCGGCTAAAGGAGAAAAAGTAACCTTGAGCTTTCTTCCAGCTAAGTCCATTTCGAACTTTTTATTTTCTAACATATTTTTTCCCAATTTGGGATTTTCCCGAAAAAGAGCCTAGTTAAGGCAGAAGAAGAAAAACTCTAAATTTAAAGAAGAATTCTTTTTCTTCAGCCCTGAACAATAACTTGTCTCTTACTCGGTTTTTTTATTTCCGTTCACGACTATCTTTTGTTTGAGAACGGATTTTTTTAAAGATTCTTTTATTTTTTATCAGATATTTATTTAAATCATCACCCAAGTCAATGAATTCATCAGCTGCTTCTCTGAGTTTACCGGATGAACTGCGTCCGAAGCTTATTACTTCTATTTGCTTGCCATTGCTTCTTAAATATTCTATCAATGGAATAAAATCACCGTCTCCAGTGGCCAAAACTATGGCGTCTACGGAGG
>DAONDV010000014.1:0-14019 GCA_035402745.1 Minisyncoccota bacterium | reverse complement strand
CTGCATTTAAAAATATTCAGTATTGATACTGAGTATTTTTTATACCCTTTTGGGAATCAGAACTATCAATTTTATATTTGACAAATATTTATAAAGAGAGTAGAATATTAGCAGATAAAAACTTAATAAATAAATATGGAGGTGATTTATGAAATATCGTAATTTATGTGGGCCAATTTCTGTTCAAATAGAAATTACAGAAGCATGCAATTTGAACTGTGTTCATTGTTATAATCATTGGCGTGATAAGACAAAACCTTTTCATGCTAATAATCTCGATGATGTGAAAATGAATAAAATTATTGATTACTTGATTGATACAAAAGCATCCTCAGTTACTTTAACAGGAGGAGAACCACTTCTTTTTTGGAATATTTTACCGGGGGCAATTGAAAGAATGATATCTGCTGGTATTCGTGTTGGGCTAAATTCAAACTTATCTCTTTTGACCGAAGAAGTAGCTCGAGCTCTAAAACAAAGTGGATTAAAGAATATTTTAGTTTCTGTTTTGTGTGGTGTTCAAGAGATTCACGATTTGATTACGGGTTGTGATGGTTCTTGGCAAAAAACTATAGATGGAATTAAAATGGCCAGAAAATTTGGTTTTCGAGTAAGTTCAAATACAGTTCTTACTAAGCTTAATCTCAAATATTTGTATGAGACGGCCGAATTGATGAAGCGATTGGGTGTATCAACTTTTTGTGCCACTAAAGCTTCACCAGCATTAAATTCTCGTAATTTTCAGGATTTAGTTCTTAGTAGATATGAATTGCAGAATAGTCTTAATGAGCTTCTTCGAATAAAAGAAGAATTAAAAATGAACGTGGATATTCTTGAATGTTATCCATTGTGTTTAATTGGTGATTTATCCAAATATTCTCATTTTGCTCGTCATAAATGTACTGCTGGCGTGACCACTTGTACTATTAGTCCATCTGGCGATATGAGGCCATGTTCACATGCTAATATGATTTACGGTAATGTTTTTAAAGAGAATATGATTGATATTTGGATGAAAATGGTCGATTGGAGAGGTGCTCAATACGTTCCTGATGAATGCCAATCTTGTGAATTTGTAGGACGTTGTAGTGGGGGTTGTAGAATGGAGGCGAGTTATCACGGTGATATTAAAGGGAAGGATCCTTTTATGTCTGGACCAGAAGATGTGAAAATTCAACCAACCGTTGATAAAAATGATAAATCTATTTTGACTATGAAATTAAAGGTAAGCCCTCAATTGAAAATAAGAGATGAGAGTTTTGGAGCGACTGTAACAGTGCCCAGTGGAACGTTATTTCTTAATAAAGATGCAGTTTTTATTTTAAGATACCTTTTAACTTGTGATATTTTCACTGTTAATTTAGTAGCAGAAAAATATGATTTGAAAGTTGATGTGGTTAACCAACTATTGCAATCTTTATTAAAGAGTGGTATGGTACAAGAGGTTCGTTGATTTATAAAATTGTCTCAGTCCGAAAATCTCGGAAAAAGGAGGTGATTACAATGCTAAATCCGAGAGTTCTCTCTATCGTGTCGGGAGCTTCTATATCAGGAGTCTCCATGGCGAAGCAGAGCGATTCTTCTTGTCACACGTGTGATAGTTGCGACAACACCACAGATGGTTGCGATTGTTACACGCAGCCATGCGACTGTGATGAAACTCCGTGCGATGATAATTCGTGCGATAAGGATGATTAATGATTTTTAAGTCCCCTTGATATTAAGGGGACTTTTTCTTTTATTTGAATGCATTATGTGTTAAGATATTTTAGTTGAATAGTATTAATTATATGTCTCGTGTTAAATTTGAATACAATTTAGATAAAGATAAAGAGAATGTTTTAAGGGTGATAAATAACCCCCCAGTTTTTGATCCCGATAATTTAAAAAGACCACTTGGGAAATTACCGGAAGAATTGGTAAATGAAACAAAAAAAGAAACTGACGTGTTGAAGCGGGGTATTATAGTAGAGAAATTTTTGAAGGATAATTTTAATAATAAAAAAGATTTAATCGATCAGAGAATTAAGCAATTTCAAGAAATGTGGGATAAAATTGATGGCGAATATTTTAAGCGTTTGGAAGATATTTTGAATAAAAAAATGCCATCGGATGTGGTTTATATAGGATATTTAACAAGTGCTGGAAGTTGTCCTTTTGATCCTCGTTCAAGGACTTTTATGGTTAGAATGGATGATGAGAAGGTAGATGTTGTTGCAGGACATGAAATTATGCATATTGAGTTTATTCGTAATTTCGGTTTTTATTGTCGCGACGTACTTAAATTAACTCCTAAAGATTTTGGGAGATTTCAAGAAGCATCAACCTTTCTATTAAATGATGAGATGAAAGATCTTTTTTCAAGGCCTGATTATGGATATAAAGAACATCAAGATTTAAGGGCTAAATTATCCGAAGAATGGGGGAAACACAAGGATTTTAATAAGTTATTAGATTATTATAAGATTTATATTGAGGGTGTTAAATCTGGCACATAAATATTTCCAGCTTTAATAATCTCAGTTCTAACGTCGTTCACGATGCTCTGCATTTAAAAATATTCAGTATTGATACTGAATATTTTTTATACCCTTTTGGGAATTAGAGCTATCAATTTTATATTTGACAAATATTTATATAAAAATTAGCCATACGGATAACTTACTATCGTTAGTTATCCGTATGAGGGTAATGTGGTAAGGATACGATAGGGAAATGTGATGGGGAAAATGAAAAAAGAGAGAAATTGGTGGATTTTTTGTTTGACGGGGAATTTTTTATATGCTATTTTTTAAATAGCATGTTGAGAACTCAAAATGGAGGTAAGACATGGAAATAGATTCGAGAAAGCGTGTAGACATTAAGCCTTTAAAAACAATTTTTTACAGAAATTGGAATTTGGATACGTGTCATCCTTTGCTTCGTCATGATTGGAGTATACATTCTCCGGCTGTAGGGCAAAGTGATGTAACTGCTTTGGTTATTCGTGCTATTTTTGGAGGTAAAATAGTGGTTTGTCGTGTGAATTCTTTGGAACATTTTTGGAATATTCTTCCTTGTGAACAAAAAATAGATTTAACTAATTGGCCACATCAATTGAAGAAAACGCAAGAACGTCGCAGTAAGCATATTAAGGTTTGGGAAATATTGTCTCAAGGCTCCGATGATAGATATTCAATATATTCAAGATTTTTGATTCTTTATCCTAAAATTTTGAAGTCTTTGGATGAATTTTCGGAAGCCGGTAAGATATGCATGTTGCCGAAGTTTTGAATAAATTTTTAAAAAGCCCTCATAATTTGAGGGCTTTTCTTTTTATCAAAAACGTCGTAAAATACAAATATGTTGAAAAAAATGTTGCAAAATCAGTGGGTAGTTGCTTCTACATCCATCAGTTTGGCGCTGATTTTGGTGATTTTCGGTTTGTTATTTTTTAATATTGATATTTCAGATCAGCCCTATATTTTGCATTATAAGGCTATTGGCGGAATTGATATGTTTGGGGGATGGCTGCAAATTTATTCTTTGGGATTTGTGGCCTTGTTGATTTTTATTTTTCATTTATTTTTAACAAAAATCTTTTGGTTAAGAATCAGAACTTTGAGTTATTTTTTGCTTTTTAGTACTCCGATTTTAGAAATTATTATTATTATCGCTACTATTTCTATTATTCAAATTAATAGATAGTTTTTAGACCCAATCCGAATTAATACGATATAGTCGTTCGGAAAGGGACGGAATTTTGTCGATTGAAATTTAAGTGCTAATCGTTTATTATTCTTATATGGCTTCTATAAAAGAGATTGAAGAAAATTTAATAAAGTATTGGGAAGAAAAGCAGATTTTTGAGAAGACCTTGCAAAAAGACTCGCCGGAAGGAGAGTATGTTTTTTATGATGGGCCTCCATTTGCTACCGGTACGCCTCATTACGGGCATTTGGTAGCTAGTACCATGAAGGATGCCGTGCCGCGTTATTGGACGATGAGGGGGTATCATGTGGCTAGACGTTGGGGTTGGGATTGTCACGGTTTGCCTATTGAGAATATTGTGGAGAAAGAATTGGGTTTCAAATCTAAGAAAGATATTGAAGATTTTGGTATCGATAAATTTAATGAAAATTGCCGATCTAAAGTTTTGAAATACACGGAAGAATGGGAAAGAGTTATCCATCGTTTGGGTAGGTGGGTAGATATGGAACATAGTTATAAAACTATGGATCTTAGTTATATGGAATCGGTTTGGTGGGTTTTTAAATCACTTTGGGATAAGGGATTGATTTATGAAGGATATAAATCAATGCATATTTGTCCGCGTTGCGAAACTACTCTGTCTCAACAAGAGGTGAGTGAGGGTTACCAAAATATTAAAGATATTTCCGTGACTGCTAAATTTGAATTAAAGAATCCGGAAAAACTAGGTTTTGAAGAAAAGACATATGTTTTGGCTTGGACCACTACTCCTTGGACCTTACCCGGTAATGTCGCTTTGGCAATCAATTCAAGATTTGATTATATTTTAATAAAAGCTAAGGGTTATCAAGGTGATTTTGTTTTAGCAAAAGACAGATTGGAATTTTTAGGCGTTGAAGCTGAAATCATTAAAGAATTTAAAGGGAGCGAATTGGAGGGGTTAAAATATGAGCCTCTTTTCCCTTATTACTTGGAAAATAATGATATACCGCATAAAGAAAATCTTTATTCAATAGTTTCTGCTGATTTTGTTTCTTTGGAAGATGGCACGGGTGTAGTGCATATTGCTCCGGCTTACGGCGAAGAAGATATGTTGCTTGGGCAAGAAAAGAATTTGCCTATGATTCAAAATGTTACTTTGGGGGGTAAATTTGAATCCGAAGTTAAAGACTTTCCCGGATTAAGCGTAAAACCGATTGATGATACTAAAAAAACTGATAGGCTAATTATTGAATATTTAAAAAATAAAGATTTGCTTTTTAAAGAGCAAGAATTTGAGCATAGTTATCCGCATTGTTGGAGATGTGATACTCCGCTTATCAATTATGCTACTTCTTCATGGTTTGTTAATGTTTCAAAAATAAAAGAAAAAGCTATAGAATTGGCTAAAGATATAAATTGGTCCCCCAATCATATTAAAGAAGGAAGATTCGGCAAGTGGTTGGAGGGCGCGCGCGATTGGTCTATTAGTCGTCAACGCTTTTGGGCTTCGGTTATTCCAATTTGGAAATGCGAGTGCGACGAAGAGGTGGTTTTCGGTTCTATACAAGAGTTGGAAACGGCGAGCGGTGTTAAGGTTGTGGATTTACATAAGCATTTTATTGATAAAATAGAAGTGCCGTGTAAAAAATGCGGAAAAATGATGAAGAGAGTTCCGGATGTCTTGGATACTTGGTTTGATTCCGGCTCTATGCCTTATGCTCAAGAACATTATCCATTTGAAAATAGAGAAAAATTTGATAAAAATTTCCCCGCTCAATTTATTGCCGAAGGTATTGATCAAACTCGAGCCTGGTTTTATTATTTGCATATAATTGCCACGGCTATAAAAGAAAAGCCGGCTTTTCAGAATGTCATTGTTAATGGCATTGTATTGACAGAAAGCGGTAAGAAAATGAGTAAGCATTTGAACAATTATACCGATCCAACGGAAATAATGAATAAATACGGTTCCGATGCTTTACGTTTTTACCTTTTATCCTCACCTGTAGTAGCAGCGGAGAATTTGAGTTTTTCTGACGATGGTGTGAAAGAAATGGTACAAAAGATTGTGATGTTGCTTCATAACATTTTGAGATTTTACCAGCCTTATCAATTAAAAGATATTCCGGGAAAACCGATTAGCGATGTTCCTTTGGATATTTGGATTGTTTCCAGATTACATCAATTAGGCGAAGAAGTTACAAGAGCAATGGAAAAATATGATTTGCCTAAGGCTACTAGACCTTTTATTCAATTCATTAATGAGTTCTCTACTTGGTGGTTGAGATTGAGTCGTAATCGTTTTAAATCAGAGAATGTAGAAGATAAAAATATGGCCACTGCTACATTTGGTTATGTTTTATTATTCTTATCTAAATTATTAGCTCCGTTTACTCCCTTTGTTGCCGAATATATCTATCAGGGTATAGGTGGTAAAAAGGAATCCGTGCATTTGGAGGATTGGCCATTTCAGGATAATTTAGTGGTTGATTATGATGTTTTGAAGAAAATGGAAGCAACACAAAAAGCTGTGGAAATTGGTTTAGCTTTGCGTGCTACCGCCAATATGAAGATCAGGCAACCTTTAAATAAAATTATCTTGAAAGACAAAGAAGTGGTTGAATTATTATATGTTGATTTGGTGAAACAAGAATTGAATATAAAGAATGTAGAATTGGGAACGGAAGATGTTTTAGATTTGGTAATTTCCGATGAATTGAAAGTGGAGGGATTGGTAAGAGAATTGACTAGATCCATTAATCAATTGCGCAAAGATTCTGAATTAACTATTTCCGATACAAATGTGAGTTTGAAATATGAAACTGCTAGTGAATTGTTAAAACAGGCGATTGATAAGAATAAAGAAGAAATTAAAAAAAGTTGTTTGTGCGGAGACATTGTAGAAGGCAATTTTGAAGCAAAAGAGATTATAATTAATGGTGAGAAGATAAAAATGAGATTGAGTAAATAAATTTAGTTTAACCCCTCGTTTGTTTATGATAAACGGGGGGTTTACTTTTTAGTGTTTTTATATTAAGATATTTTTAGAAATTAAAAATTTTAATAAGAGGAGGGATAAATGATACAAAATTATCTGATTTTGTTTGGTTTGCTTAGCGGTTATTTTTCCTTTATCTCTGTCCATAGTGCATTTGCCGAGTTTTCTATCGTTTGGGGCGTGTTAGCGTTAATCCTTCTTTATTACGGTGTTTTTCAACGACCTTCCCTCACTCCAAAAGAAGAAATTGCGATGTTTCTATTGCGTGCTATAAAAACGATTTTTTCCCTGTTGGCCGGTGCCATAGTGGTGTTAATCGCATTCATTTTAAATATTCATTCTTTATTCTTTATTTTTATTGGCACTTGTTTCTTGTCATACCAAATTTTTTCTTTTTTGATTTGGAAAATAAACAAAAATCGATTTGTTCTTACCTTTAAAGAAAAAAAGTAAAAAATAAAGCGGCTACTTATTGGTAGCCGCTTTTTATTAATTTATTTTTCTCCATTCTCCGGGTATAATACGATTTTCATATTCTTTTAATATTTTGGAACGATTCCATTCTTTTACAAACGCTTCTAACATCCAAAGGGGATTACCATGAGAGATAATCAAAATGTTTTTATTTTTGTATTTTTTATCGATTTTTTTTAATGTTTTCGCCATTCTTTCTTGGCAATCCAAAAGATTTTCTCCTTGAGGAGGACGTTTCGTAAGTCTTTCCGCATTATTTTTAAAATGTCCGGTGTAATCACCGTTATGAGTGTTGTTAAAAATTCCGGGATTTAATTCTCGTAATCCTTTATCTATAATTATTTTTGTTTTAGTTATTTTAGATATAATTTGAGCGGTTTGTTGTGTACGATATAAATCGGAACTAAAAATTAAATTTATCCCAATTTTTTTAAAAGATTGAGCTGCTTTTTTAATCGTTTGTTTTCCCTCCGGTGTTAAACGAGAGATTTTCTTCTCTGGCCAGGCGGATAAATAACTTTGAATATTCGATGTAGATAATCCGTGGCGAATAATATAATAAGTATTGTTGAGTTTCATAAAATTTACATTCTTTTTGGGGTTTTGATATTAAGAAGGGTTAATCCGTTTTTAATTGTTAGAGCGACGGATGTGATTAATGCTATACGTGAATTCAGCAGGTCTTGATCTTGTGTTTCAATGATTCTTATTTCGTTATAGAAGTTATTAAATGATTGGGCTAATTCTTCCAGGTAAGTGGCAATAAGATGGGGCGATTTAAACTTTTCCGCTTTAATAATTACAAACGGGAAAAAAGCTAATTTTTTGGACAAATTAAATTCAATGGCGTTTTCAAATCGAATATTTTTTGGTGTTTTTGGTGTTTGGGCGATTTTTCTTAAAATCGATTGTATTCTGACATATGTATATTGAAGATAAACGGAGCTGCCACCTTCAAAGCTAAACATTTTATCCCAATCAAAGGAAACATTTCTAGTGCGTGATTGTCGCAAGTCATTGTAAATGATGGCGCCAATTCCTAGAATTTCGGATATTTCTTTGATATTTTTTTCGTCGAGATTTTGATTTTTTTGTCTGATAATTTTTTCGGCTTGATTGACCGATTCGTCGATAAGATCCTCCAATTCTACCAAGGAACCTTTTCTAGTGGACATTTTTTTACCGTCACTTAATACCAAACCAAACCCGATATGTTCTATTTGTATTTGAGGATTATTTTGGAACCAGTTAAGGCGTTGAGCGATATTAATAATTTGACTGAAGTATAATTTTTGGTCATCTCCTACGATGTATAAAATTTCGTTAGGATTGAATTTTTCCAGTCGAAGTTTTAAATTGGCTAAGTCGCGAGCTGAATAAAGGGTGGTGCCATCTTGTTTTTGCAATAGGAAGGTGGGAAGGTTGTCGGAGGGATCGGCAACAATGGCCCCGGTTTCGGGATCTTGATGGCCAAGCTTTTTATCCAAGCATTCTTGAATAATTTCCCGGGACCTTTCATTGAAATAACTTTCTCCAATCCATAAATCAAAATTAATCCCAAGTCTTCGGTATGTTTTTTTAATTCCTTCTATGCTTAAATCGCGAAATTCTTTCCACAGTGATAATAATTCCTTATCTCTTTTTTCTAGTTTTTTAAATATTTCTCTGGCTTTGTCTTCTAGTTTTGGATCTTTTTCTGCTTCTTCATGAAATTTGACGTAAAGATTTTTTAATTCATTAAGGGGGTTTTGCTTTATCTTGTCTTTATCACCCCAAGTTTGATAGGCATAAATTAATTTCCCGAATTGCGTACCCCAATCGCCAAGATAATTATGACCAACAACAGAGTAGCCGGTTTTTTCATAAATATTTTTTAGAGCTTGGCCGATGTTGGTGGATCGCATATGTCCAACACCGATGGGTTTGGCGACATTAGGGCTGGAATAATCCATAACAGCCACTTTTTTGGCATTAATATCGCTAGACCCAAATGCGTCTTTTTGTTCATTTATTTCTCTTAAGATTGAAGAATAAAAAGAAGATTGTTTTAACGAGAGATTGATAAAGCCATTAATAATTTCGGCTTTAGCTATTAAAGAAGAATTGGCTTGATTAATCGTTCCGGCCAATTTTTGAGCAATAATAATGGGATCGGATTTTAATATTTTTGATAATTCAAAGGTGGAAATAGTCAGATCGGCTTCTATGTGGCTAGGAGGAAGTTCGATATTTATTTCGTTGACAATGTCGACGTTTGCATTAAAGCACTCTCTTAAGCATTTCACGATTTCCAATTTGATTTGTTCCAAGGGATTATGTAATAAAGAGGGGAGTTTTTGTTTTTGTTCTTTCGCTATCTTTTTTTGAGTATTTTTGATTGATAATTCAACTTCTTTTTGGTAAGAAGTAAATTCGTCTCTTTTTTGTAATTTTTGCAACAATTTCAACATAATTGTATTTAGTATACATTAAAAATAATGGTTAGTAAATTGATAAATGAGTGGAGTTGACAAGGCCATTTTTTTGTTTAAAATGGTAATTAGCACTCTAGATAGAAGAGTGCTAATTAATTAATAATTATTCGATAATTCGCGAAAAAAACTATGTTAAAACCATTATTAAATCATGTTGTGGTTGAGCCTATAGAAGAAGTGGCGGCTACCAAGTCCGGAATCATTTTGCCGGAAACAATCGAAAAAGATCGTACCTTAAAAGGCAGAATCGTATCTGTCGGCGCTGGTCGTGTTGATGAGAGGGGAAACAGAATCTCAATGGATGTAAAAGTAGGAGATGTGATTTTGTATGAATATAGCACTAGTGAAGTTAAGATTGATGAGAAGAAATACGCAGTCGTAAAAGAGGAAAATATAATCGCAATAGTTGAATAAAAATTTATGGCGAAACAAATTTTATTTAAATCAGAAGCACGTAAGGCATTAAAAGCCGGCATTGATAAGTTGGCTGACACCGTGAAAACCACTCTTGGGCCAAAAGGCAGGGCGGTTGTTTTGGATAAGGGATATGGAGCTCCAATCGTAACATTGGATGGTGTTACTATCGCTAAAGATATTGAATTGTCGGATCGAGTGGAAAATATGGGAGCGGAATTGATTAAAGAAGTAGCTTCTAAGACTAATGATATAGCTGGCGACGGTACTACTACCGCTACTTTATTGACACAAAATATGATTGCGGAAAGTTTTAAATATGTAGAAGCCGGTAATGATCCTGTGGAAATTAAAAAAGGAATGGAAAGGGCTTATCAGGCTTTGAATGAGGCTTTAAAGAAAATTTCTCAACCTATTAGTACTAAAGAAAAAATCAGCCAAGTTGCGACTATTTCCGCTCGCGATGCGGAGGTGGGACTAATGATTGCTGAGGTGATTGAGAAGGCCGGAAAAGATGGGGTTATCGCCGTTGAAGATTCTCAAACTTTGGGATTATCCAGTGAGGTAGTGGAGGGATTGGAATTTGATAAGGGTTATGTTTCTGCTTACATGGTTTCTAATCCAGAAAAAATGCAGGCAGTAATAGAAGATCCTTATATCTTGGTTACCGATAAAAAGATTTCTGCCGTGTCCGATATTTTGCCGTTGTTGGAAAAAATTATTCAAACCGGTAAAAAAGATTTATTGATTATTGCCGATGATTTTGACGGTGAGGCTTTGGCGACTATTGTTTTAAATAAATTGCGTGGTATTTTTAATGCCGTAGCCGTAAAAGCTCCCGGATTTGGAGATAGAAGAAAGGATTTATTGCAAGACATTGCAGTGGTTTGTGGCGCAGAAGTAATCTCTGAAGAAACCGGGAAAAAGTTGGAAAATGCGGAAATCTCTATGCTTGGTTCGGCTCGTAGAATTGTTTGCAATAAAGATAAAACTACCATTGTTGATGGAAAAGGAGATAAACAAAATATAGAAAAAAGAGTGAAACAAATTAAGACCATATTGGAAAAAACCGATTCTTCTTTTGATAAAGAAAAGCTTCAAGAGAGATTGGCCAAATTATCCGGCGGAGTAGCCGTTATTAAAGTTGGCGCTGCCACGGAAACCGAACAAAAAGAAAAGAAATATAGAATTGAAGATGCGGTAAATGCTACAAAGGCAGCTATTGAAGAGGGTATTGTTCCCGGGGGTGGCGTTGCCTTGGTGCGCGCTTCTCAAGAGGTGATAAAATCTTTGAAAGAAAATGATTTGGGCGGTAAATTAATTTTGAAGGCCGTAGAAAGTCCGCTTAAACAAATTGCTACTAATGCAGGTAAAAATGGAGAGGTGGTTTTGGCTGAGGTTTTGAAAAAAGATGGCGCTTT
Organism: Minisyncoccota bacterium; assembly: GCA_035402745.1. Taxonomy (GTDB): domain Bacteria; phylum Patescibacteriota; class Minisyncoccia; order UBA6257; family JAAZHW01; genus DAONDV01. Next base: position 2,566 of record DAONDV010000014.1, on the reverse strand, counting down.
TGGTTATAATGCCGGAGAAGACAGATTTGAAGATTTGGTGGAGGCTGGCATTATTGATCCGACTAAAGTAGTGCGTACCGCTTTGCAAAATGCCGTTTCCGTCGCTTCTATGTTTTTAATTACCGAATCAGTAGTGGCAGAGATACCGGAAGAAAAGAAAGATGAACATAATCATCAACACGGAGGTTTTTAAAAGATGTGTATGAAAAAAGCGGCCGCTATGCGGCCGCTTTTCTTTTTTGGGAATATTTAATAAGATGGAATTATGTTTGTTGCGGTTTTAGATAATATTAGAAGTTTGTATAATGTCGGTTCTATTTTTAGAACAGCCGATGCTTTTGGCGTTGATAAAATATGTTTATGCGGGTATACTCCGGCCCCAACAAAAGATAGACAAAAAAAGGAGATTCATAAAACGGCTTTAGGCGCCGAAGAATTTATTGTATGGGAAAAGCACAATCAAACTTGGAAACTTTTGGATGATTTAAAAAAGCAAGGATTTTATATTATAGGATTGGAAATAGACAAAAAATCGGTGAATATTTCTAAATTCAATTTTTCCATGAGAGAGCGAAAAGTAGCTTTGATTGTCGGGAATGAAGTGAAGGGATTATCACAAAAAATATTAAAACGTTGCGATAAAATAATAAAGATTCCAATGTTGGGCAAGAAAGAATCGTTGAATGTGAGCGTGTCTTTTGGAATTGCCGCTTTTTATTTAAGGAATAATTAATCTTTGTGAATATTCCCGCAATCCGCTAATTGGCGGATTGCGGGTTGTTTTTTTATTAGATATAATATATTTAGAATATCCGTCGATATTTATTTAAATTTTAACAGTAATAATAAAATATTATGAAAATCGCAATTAATGGTTTGGGAAGAATTGGTCGAGCTTTTTTGAAATTGGTTGTGGAGAGACCGGAGATTGAAGTGGTGGCTATTAATGATTTGGGAGATTTGGATAATTTGGCTTATTTATTGAAATACGATTCTGTCTATGGCAGATATTATCGTCAGGTTTCGGTAGAGGCGGGATTTTTGATGATTGGTGGTTTTGACGCTTCGGTTGGGGTGAACTCCGACGCTTCGGTCGGAGTGAAGAAAATTAAATTCTTACAAGAAAAAGATCCTACAAAGTTGCCATGGAAGGATTTGGGAATTGATATTGTTGTGGAGTCTACTGGAGTTTTTGAAACTTTTGAAAAGGCGCAGGCGCATATTGTAGCCGGCGCTAAAAGAGTGGTAATTACCGCTCCTTCCAAAGATGATGATTTGAGTTTAAAACTTGGCGCTACTTCATTGTGCGGTCTTAATGAAGAAAATTTTGCTAAAGTGAAAATTACTTCTAATGGTTCTTGTACGACTAATGCTGTTGCTCCGGTTATGGCTATTTTATCGGAAGCATTGGGTATTAAGAAAGCGCTTCTGAACACCACTCATGCTTATACCGCTTCACAGAAAATTGTCGATGGTCCTGATACAAAGGATTGGAGAAGAGGAAGGGCTGGCGCAATAAATTTAGTGCCCTCTACTACGGGCGCAGCTGTTACTGTTGGGAAAGTAATTCAGAGTTTAAACGGTATTTTTGATGGAATTTCCGTGAGAACTCCAGTGTCCATTGTTTCTTTAGCTGATATTACTTTTGTTTCTTCCAGGCCTACCAGCGTTGAAGAGGTCAATAAAATTATGAAAGATGCGGCCGCTAATCCGCGTTGGCAGGGGATATTCAAAGCAATTGAAGAGCCATTGGTGTCTACTGATTTATTGGGTGATATTTATCCGAGCATTGCCGATTTATCTTGCACTAAGGTGGCGGGTGGGGATTTGGTGAAAATTTTTGTTTGGTATGATAACGAACTCGGTTATTCCAATAGTTTGGTTGATCACATTATGAAGGCAGGAAAGATTTTATAAAAATATAAATACTGTGTTTTCTGATTTTAAATCAAAATTAAATAATTCTGTTTCGCAAAATAAATCAATTGGATTTTTTAAGAAAAATATATTTGACGAAGCAAATGGAACTAAGTCATTTACTTTAATCGAGCTCCTTATAGTAATTGCTATTCTTGCTTTGCTGATGAGTATAATAGTCGTAGCTATTAATCCTTCAGAATTACTCAAGAAGAGTAGGGACACTAAGAGAATTTCTTCTCTCAAATCTATAAACGATGCTTTGAGTATTTTTCAAACCACTAAATCAAATGCAAGTACGGGAGTGCCTTTCACAATATACGTCTCTGTTCCTGATAGTTCCTCCACTTGCGCTAATCTGGGGTTACCAGCATTGCCCATTGGTTATACTTATGCTTGTTCTACGCTAGCTAATTATCGTAAAACAGATGGCACTGGTTGGATACCAGTTAATTTTGATAGTTTAGATATCGGATCGCCAATTTCATCTTTACCTATAGACCCCACTAATAATATTTCTACGGGATTGTATTTTACCTATATTACTGGAGGATCTTGGGAATTAATCTCCAAATTTGAATCATTATCTTATATAGAACAAGTTGTGAATGATGGGGGCACGGACCCTTCTATTTATGAAGTTGGCACT
>DAONDV010000013.1:13553-14847 GCA_035402745.1 Minisyncoccota bacterium | reverse complement strand
TTCCACGGCACGGCGCTGAGGAAGAAGTTTGTGAAGATGTAGATTTACTGATAAGAGATTTGTTATTTCGGTCAGTCAGAGTGGTAATTGTGTGTACAACCAAGCGATTTCAGAGCTGGATGTAATCAATGAGAAACTTTATAATCCCAATGCAATGACCCCTTTATATGATGCTATGGGCCATGGTATGGCAAAAATTGAAAAAGAAGTGTCTGAGCTTAAAGATTACAATGTTCTTGTTACAATTCTTACAGACGGAGAGGAAAATGCCTCAAAGGAGTATTCCGGCCCACAAATTAAAATGTGGATACAGGAATTAAAAACCAAAAACTGGACCTTCACCTATATAGGCACCGACCATGATGTAGAACATTTCGCCCAAAACATAGCCATAAACAATTATATGCGTTTTGATAAAACCAGTCAAGGAGTCACACTCTTGTTTCAACAGGAACGTCTGTCGAGGGAACAATACCTCAGAAAAATCATCAACAAAGAAGATACCCAATCCGGCTATTTTGATGATGACGATAAGCCAAAAGATGACAGTTCCGACACTAAAAATACACCGGAAAACAAATAACATCCATGCCAAAAAAACTTCCAAAAAACACAAGGGGTAAAGCAAAATACCTGAAATTTAATCAGCTTGATTCAAAGCCGGTAATAAAAAAGCCGGCTTATGCCGTATTATTTGAAGAGGAAGAAAATGGCCGCCTTCTTAAGATTTTTATCAGCCTGAAAAAAGCAAATAATTTTGTAAAGATGTTCTGGAAGTGGGTGCGTGAGGAGCTTACTTATGAAGAATCAGTTCCCTATGAAATTTGTTATTTTAGGTCGCGGCAATACGGCATAAACACGTCCAATTGCTTTACAAAATACTTGCGCGGTTGTTATCTCATTTCTAACGGAAAACAAACCATAAAAATTATGAATATTGATCTTTCAACTTTTGATTTTAATGAATTCGCATATGAACGGAAAATGTATTGCACCTGCTTTGATAATGAAACGATTGAGAAACTCCCGGAGCTATATCAGGTATTATTATATAAGATAATAAAAAATTAATTATTTTTATCATAGAAAAAAGCGATTTAAAACTATTTGCATAATATAGCCCGTATCTTTATGAACAAGGACTTTATAAAAGAATTTTCCGGCACAGAGGTTAAAATTACTATGATGGATGATGCCACATTTGAAGGCCTATTATGGTTTGTGAGATTTGAAAACTAAGACGAAGTTGACGTATTCAGTATTTCATTAGATTCCTGCGATTTTGAATTTTTAA
>DAONDV010000013.1:0-13453 GCA_035402745.1 Minisyncoccota bacterium | reverse complement strand
CAAATGGGATTGATATTGACAAGAAAAAGTACCCGATAACCGGTATTGATGTCTCAAGGCATAATGGTAAAATTGATTTCATTAAACTTCAAAAACATGCAATTGATTTTATTTATTTAAAAGCAACAGAAGGAGAAACACGAATTGATAGAAGGTTTGAAGAAAATTATGTTGGAGCTAAAAAAAACAAAATAGCTGTCGGAGTGTATCATTTTTTCAGATTTAATAAATCAGGAAAGAAACAGGCAGAGAAATTTTTATCAGCCATAAAAGGGAAAGAATTTGATTTGCCGCTTGCTTTGGATGTTGAAGAATGGGGCAATTCTACGTTAAAAGACAGAAAATCAGTTATCAGGGAGATTGAGGTTTTCATAACAGAAGTTGAAAATAAAGTAAAAAATGATGTAATAATTTATACAAATAAAAAGGGGTATAAAAAGTTTGTAAAGGGAAATTTTGATGATAAAGAACTATGGATTTGCACTTTTGGCAACCCAAATAACATAAGGAGAAAATGGACATTTTGGCAACATTCGCATAAAGGGAAATATGATTTTGCTGATGGGTGGGTTGACATAAATACCTTTAACGGGAATAGAGACGAATGGAACAACTATTTGAAAAAGTAAGCGGGTGGCAACAAATGGAAGACGGGGAAAATATGTGGGTGCAAAGAGCATTTTGTCCCGGCTGTCAATATCAAAATTATTTTTTATAAAAACTGAATTTGAAGAAAAAAAAGATGACTTTTAAAAAATATTAATTTGTTTTGCATAATAAAAATATATACTTTTGAAAGTCAAAGTCGATTATGTATAATAAAAGAATATTGTTTTGAAAAAAATCAGGTTACTCTGTATAACTTTTGATGCAGAAATAAAAAGCTATGAAATACCTGCGTTCCGAAGCGCAATCATTGAAAAATCCGGGCGTGAAAATGTATTATTTCATAATCATCTGGGCGAAAATAATTTTTTATATAAGTATCCGCTCATACAATACAAACAAATCTCTAGAAAGCCCGCCATTGTTTGTGTGGAACAAGGTGTTGATGAAATACATAAATTTTTTGAGAATAAAACCTGGGACATCAATATCAGCGACCGATGGATAACTATGAAAGTCGATCAGTTAAACCTGAACTCATTTACCATGCAGGTATGGGATAAAATGTTTGACTATAGCATACATAACTGGGTTGCCCTTAATCAGGAAAATTACAAAAAATTCATGGCTATCGAGGGCATTGTTGAACGTATGCAGTTTCTTGAAGGCACGCTCAAGGCAAATATACTATCTTTTGCAAAAGGCATTGAATGGACCATTGACAAACAAATTGAGCTAAAAATTCTTGAAATTGAAAGAACAAATAAAGTAAGAATCAAGGAAAAAGCCATTATTGGTTTTGATTTAAAATTCAAAACTAATATTTTTCTTCCCAATTACATCGGTCTGGGCAAGAGCGTTAGTTTGGGATACGGAGTTGTAAAAGCAATAAAGAAATAATTATGACTGAAGAACAGAAATTAACCAGAAACAAAATTTATCTCGCAGCCTTGCTGCATGATATCGGGAAGTTTTATCAGAGAGCGGATGAAGGATTTAGTGATGTCCAGAATGAGTTATCACAATTTTCTAAAGCAATGGCAAATGATATTTGTCCTGTTAATGATGCCGGACGATTTGGGTATCAGCATGTGATTTGGACTAACGAGTTTTTTGAAAAAATCAAATTGACTCTTGAAAAAATTTCCGGTTTTAAAGAAAATGTTTTTGAGGTTTCAAATGAAGACAACATTTTTAATTTAGCCTGTAATCATCACCAACCAAAGAGTATATTGCAAGCCATTATTACGATGTCAGATTGGTGGAGTGCTGGTATTGATCGACGGGACCCTTCAGAAAAAGAAGAGTTAGATGTTGTACACTGGGGAAAAACGCGTTACAAAAACATTCCATTATATTCTATCTTCAATTCCATAAAAAACGGAAATACAAACTTTGGATTCCCTTTAAAAGCATTGGATACAGAAAAAGACATTTTTCCGAAAGATATTAAAACAAAAGAAGATGGTGTATCAAATTCTGACTATAAAAAACTTTGGAAATCTTTCTTGGATGAGTTTAGTAAGTTGCCCAAAGACAGCCTGGGCGTTTTTACTGAAAGTCTAACCTACTTACTCAAAAAATACACATGGTGCATTCCATCTAACACGATGGATATGGCAAATGTAAGTCTTTTTGACCATCTCAAAACTACCGCTGCATTTGCTGATTGCATATATGCTTATCAATTGGAAAATCCAAATGATTTTTCATGGAACAATACTGATAAAAAACTATCGATAAAAGATAAAAAATACCCTGTAATACTCTTAGGTGGTGATATTTCCGGCATTCAGAAATTCATCTATAACATTGCTTCCCGAAAGGCTGCTAATAGCTTAAAGGGGCGGTCGTTTTACCTGCAGTTACTTATAGATTCAATGATTCAGCGAATTATTTCTCATGAAGACATACAGGCATCTATCGGGCACGTAATCTATTCTTCAGGAGGAAAGTTTTACATGCTTTTGCCAAATACTAAAAAGGTAATAACAGCTATAGATTTAATCTGTCAGGAAATTGAAAAGGAACTATGGGATGAACATAAAGGCAAACTAATTTTTAATCTGGATTTTATTCCTTTTGCATACAAAAGCAAGGAAAAAGAAGTTGATTTTGAAAGGATTGATGGGAGCGAAAGAAATCTTGGGGCGCTGTGGAAAAACTTAGCGGAGAAGCTTACTGGAAAGAAAAATAAAAAGTTTAAATCTTTGTTTTTTACTGATTATACTGCATTCTTTGAGCCTCAACAGTCTGGAGGTAACATTAAAGTTTGTGCTGTCACTGGTGAAGAACTTGCAGCCCCGGAACAATTGAGAGGATCTGCAAAAGAAGATGAAAAATTTGTAAGTAAGGCCGTAAATAACCAGATTAAACTAGGAGAAGGCCTGAAAGATGTTGATTTTCTCATTACCTATAAAGGAAACAATGATTATTCTTCATACTTGGCATCTCATTCTAAAATCAATACAACTGTCTGTAAGATCGCTAACTATTTGTTTGATAGAAAAGAAATTGAAGATGCTAAAAAAATCACTTCTGCTGATGCGAGCCATGTAATATCAATAAACAATACTGACTTTTTATCAGCTCCAATTAATGGAAGTCAGATTAGTTATGGCTTTCAGTTTTATGGTGGTAATAAACAAGCCAGAAAACCAAGTGGTGAGAATAAAACTTTTGAAGACTTAACGGATGTAATTAAAGATAATGGTGTTGTGGAAACATACTTTGGCGTTCTCCGAATGGATGTAGATGGTTTGGGGGAAATCTTTATCAAAGGCATTCCTGATAAAGATAAAAGTTTTTCCGCATATGCAACTCTTTCATCACATTTAGACTGGTTTTTTAGTGGTTATTTAAATACCATCAGGGAAAAATATGCAGACAATGTGAATATTTTGTATTCTGGTGGTGATGATGTGTTTGCTGTTGGTCGTTGGGATTTGTTAATTTCTTTTGCTGAAGATATCCGTTCGGAATTTAAAGCTTTCGTTGGAAGGGAAGATATTAGCATATCCGCAGGCATGAGCATTACAGGAAATAAATACCCCATTGCAAAAGCAGCAGAATTAGCTGGAAATGCCGAGCATTTTGCAAAGATTTTCGATTCAGAATTAGGAAATAAAAATGCATTCCATTTTTTAGGAACCACCGTTTCGTGGAATACAGAGTTTGCCGAAGTAAAATCAAAGAAAAATGAGTTTGTTTCTCTTATTAATAACTATGGTATGTCAAAGGGAATTTTGCATCGCATTATGTTGTTTGCAGAAATACAAGCCAATAACAAACGAAACAAAAATAAAGCCGGCTTTGCCCCTGATTTAAGCTACCATTGGAATGCTGCCTATTATTTAAAAAGATATATGGAAAATAAAGACCAAACGGTGCAGGAGTTTTGTAAAACCTTACAAATAGATCTTCTTGTACCTAGGAAAATGGAATTAATTGCCCTTGCTGCTCGCTGGGCTGAGCTGGAATTGAAAATAGAATTATTAACTTAAAAAATTGATATTATGGAATTCAAGAATGAATGGGTTACTACAAAAATTGATTCAGATACTGTTAAATGGGCATCCGAATTTGGAAGTATGTTAGCAAAGAATAAAGCTGATAATAGTGGAAGAGAGATGCGTGATTCTAAATTAACAACTTCACAACTAAGAAAGTTTTTTGGAGAAGTAAAACGACAACAAGCACTTGGCTTTAATTCAACTGATTTTATTCTCTTAAAGCCTAAATTGGCTTATGCTGTGGGCAGAACAAAGAAACCAGATTCGCGGATGCATGATTTTTATAAAGTGATGTCTAAAGCAATAGATCAGGTTAAAGATGAAAAGCAGTTTAAAAATTTCATCAAATTGTTTGAAGCAATTGTTGCTTATCATAAGGCTGCGGAGGAAAGTAAATTAGAAATCAATTAACTTAAAATAATATGAAAACATTATTGAAAAAAATAAAAGTGACTACAACTTTAGAATTAATAACCGGACTTCATGTTGGTGGTAGTAAAGAAAATGTAGAAATTGGGGGTATTGATAATCCAGTTATCAGAACAGCGATAAAAGATAATCAACCCTATATTCCAGGGAGTTCACTAAAAGGTAAAATCAGGAGTCTTCTTGAACAAATTGCCGGTTCTCCAAAAGTTGGCGATAATGAGGAAATTAACGATTTGTTTGGTTTTGCAAATTCAAATAAACCTTCTAAAATTATTGTGAGAGATTCATATCTGTTAGAGAAATCTGCAAAATTGCTTGTTGAAAGTGAAAATTTAGATATGCCATATACTGAAGGAAAGTGGGAGAATGTAATTCATCGTATAAAAGGAACGGCTGAACATCCGCGTCAGACTGAACGGATTCCCGCCGGAGTTTCCTTTGGTGTGGAGTTTATTATCAATGTCTGGGATAATGAAGATGATGGTAAAAAATCATTAGAAATGCTAAAAAAAGGAATTGCTGCTTTAGAAAATGATTATCTGGGTGGAAGTGGTTCTCGTGGTTACGGTCAAGTTAAATTTTCGGAATTACAAAGCGAGGATATTCCTTTTGAAAAATATTTTGAGCATGAAAACTAAGTTTGCGGTTTATAAACTCCACTTTACCACTCCATTGCACCTTGGAGATGAGCGGGATGATTATAGTATCAGTCTGAAAACATATCAGTCAGATGCCATGTATGCGGCTCTTACTTCATGTTTGGCAATTGTGGGTAAGGCTATTCCCGAAAGTGGAGATCTGGGATTCAGTATTAGCAGTCTTTTTCCCTATTATCAAAAAGAAAAAGATTCGAAAGCTGTATATTTCTTTCCAAAATTATTAAAACAAAAACTTCCGAAACTTGAAGATATTAGTAAAGCCAAAATAATCAAAAAAGTTTCATGGATAGAAACGGCATATTTTGAGAAATTGATAAATGGGACTACTCTTTTTGAAACCGAACAGGAAATCGGACACATCCAAGGTGATTTCCTAAGTTCAACAGTTGTTGAAAAAGACTTTATTTCTTCTCAGGTTTCTCCGAGGGTAACAGTTTCGAGGGATCAATCGGAGGATGCAAAGCCATTTTATATGGATAGAATTTATTTCAAAGATAAATCCGGCTTGTTTTTTATTGTCCATGGAGATACAAACATTCTTGAAAGTGCGTTGAATATATTAAAAGACGAAGGTATTGGTACTGATAGGAATATAGGTAATGGTTTTTTTGAATTTGAAAAAGATGGAATTGAACTTGATTTGCCGGAAAGCAATTTTGTTACAAATCTTTCAATGTTTTGCCCGGAATCGGAGTCACAATTAAACCAGATGCTGGATAATGAAAGTGTGGCTTACGATTTTACAAGGCGTGGAGGATGGATAACCACAAGTCCGCATAATACCATACGAAAAAATTCTGTTCATATGTTTTTACCATCATGCGTTTTTCATACTCCGATAAAAAATGCAGAAGTAATAATATCCGGCAAAATACATGATCTGAATCCCAGGATAAATTTTGCAGGGATTGATCATCCGGTCTGGAGAAATGGAAAAGCTATCTTTTTACCCGTGATTGTTTAAAATTAACACAATGGATACATTAAATAAAAACTACGATTTACAAATTGAAGTACTGACCCCCCTGCATGTGGGTGCAGGTGCCGAAAAGGACTGGGTCCAAGGAAGTGATTTTATTGTGGACAACAATCAGGTGAAAATTCTTAATTTGAAGAAAGTGAGTCAGTTTGTAAATATTTCCGACTTAACGAACGCCTTGTTGACAAAGAATGGTAATGAACTTAAAACAAAACTTGCCGGTAATCTTTCCAAATGCGTTGACAAGCAATTTACCTGCAATTATTCGGGACCGAATAATATTAAAACTATTATTAAAAATGGTTTTACTAATAATCCGATTATTCCGGGCAGCTCTGTAAAAGGTGCTTTACGGTCGATATTAGCAGAATATTTGCTTGATGGGTCAAGAAATTTAAATGAACAAGCCCTATTTGGAAAAGCAAATGATGGTGATGAATTTATGCGTTTCTTAAAAGTTTCCGATGCTGCTTTTGAAAACACTACTTTGGTAAATACCAAAATTTTTAATTTAAGGAGCACCACTGAAGGGGGATGGAAGTTTAGTGGTCCTCCTAATAGTAGAACAAATCCCAACTTTCAACCTGATGGTTTTAATACATTTTATGAAGTTATCGCACCAAAAGAAAAAGCTAGCATAAGCATTAGTATTGCCGATAAGGCTTTTGATAATTATTCAAATATAATCAAACCATTTGAATCTAAAAAAAATCAAATTATCAATACTGGCATTAGCGGATTATTCAAAATTGTTAACGCCCACACAAAGAAATATTTAGAAAAAGAAAAATCATTTTTTAAAAAATATTCCACCGATAAAACCGATAAAATTATTGAAAACATTGATTTTCTAATACATCAAATTCCTTCCGACGGCGAATATTGTATTTTAAAAATGGCCGCAGGTAGTGGCTTTCACAGCATAACCGGCGACTGGCAGTTTGATGATTATTCAATAGATCAGTTGTATTCAGAATTCACAGATAGAAGAACAGGGCAGATTAAAACAAAATCTCGTGGATACAAAAGTGTAAATGGCAAATTTGAAGAATCAGCCAAGTCTCGTAAAATTGCTATACACGGTGAAGACTTTTCTTTAATGGGCTTTGTAAAATTAAAGATCAAGACAGTGGCCGATATTCAATTTGAAAAAGAAACTCTGTTGCAAAGGCAGAAAGAACAAGAAGAAAGAAGAATTGCAGAAGAACAGGCCTTAGCTGCACAAATCCAGGTTCAAAAGCAAAAAGAGCAAGCCGAACTTGAACTGAAATATAAAGCTGAAAAGGAAGCCAAAGAGGCTGAGGAAAGAAGAATTGCCGAAAAAAAACGTATAGAAGAAGAAAAAAAAGCAAAAGAAGCAGAAGAAGAAAAACAACGACAACTAAAAAGGGAAAATGATATAAAGGCCGGATTGGTATTTCTTAATAACATTGACACATTTGATAAAGTGGGTAGCAGGGTAAGCGACTGGCTTAAGAAATCAGGAAATACGGTTGTACCTGAATCTGAATATTCGGTATTGAAAGAAAGACTTATAGTATGGTTTGAAAAAGCTAGAAAAAAACCGAGAGATTTGAAAGAATTTGAAAAGTTTTTTAATAATAAAATTAAACAATGGGTTGGAGATGTGTTGGCTGATAAATGGAGTAAGGAAATCATTCAAAAATAAAAATTATGGCTAAAGTATTAGTTAGTTTGGTAAGTGATCAGACTATTCCAAATTTAGAACTTATTAAAGAATTTAGAAACGATATTGATCAGTTCCTGTTTATTGTTACTGAGCAAAAGAATGATCAGCTGAAATGGATAACGGAAACTGCACGTATTAAGGAATACAAGAAAATACCGGTTGACCCTTTTTGTATAAAGGATATTGAGATGAAGTTGTCAGATTATGACTTTGCTGATAATGAATATATACTAAATATTACAGGTGGAACCAAGTTAATGACAATTATTATCGAAGACTTTTTTAAAAGAATGGGGGCGAAAATATTTTATGTTACTGGTCATAAAAAACAATATTTGAAAGTTTTCCCGGCTTTTGGAGTAAGGGAGTTTGAAATGAAATCAAAACTAACTCTGACGGAATATTTAAACGCTTATGGGTTTGAGGTTAAAAAAAGCAATCCACTGCTTGATAAAAAAAAATCAGAAATTACCCTGAAAAAATATCTGAAAGCAGACCCTGAAATTATTAAACCGGTTTTATCTGTATTGCAAAATAAAAGAAATATCAGTATGACTCCAATAAATTCCATTAAAGGGTTAGACGAATTATTGGATTATTTTGAATTCAAACCAAAAAGCAATAATGAAATTAGTAAACATGAAGCACGCTATTTAACAGGGGATTGGTTTGAAGAATATGTGTACTACAAGGTTAAAGATGAACTGAAACTTGATGATGAGGAAATCGGAAAAGGGTATGAACTTAAAAAGAAAAATGTACGGAATGAAATTGATGTAATATTTATTTTTGAGCAGAAATTGTTTATTATTGAATGTAAAACTTCTTTTTATCATATTCAAACCTTACTTGTGGAGAAAAACGGAGAAAAAGAAGCAAAGAAAAATACAAAAAATCTATTATCTGAGATAATATATAAATCCGATGCCTTAAAGACAAAGTTTGGTTTGTTCGCGAATACTTCTATTTTTACTCTAGCTCCAATAAACGATGATAAAGGGTGCATTATTGAAAATCTGAAGCCGCATATTGAACGTGCTGAATTAAGTAATATTAAAATAATTTCCCGTAATGATATAATAGAAAACAAATCATTTGCTGATATGTTAAATATTAAATAAATGCTCATTAACCTCTCAAACCATCCTTCGGAAAACTGGGATGGAAGTCAAAAATCAGAAGCAATAAAACAATTCGGTAAGATTTATGATTTACCTTTTCCGTCAGTAGATCCGGAAGGTGATGAGTTTTATATTTTACAATTAGCCGAATCGTATTTTAAAAAAATTATTAAAATTTTTAATAAAACTAACGATCCAAATAATGCTGTTCATATAATGGGTGAACTGACTTTTTCCTTCCAGCTGGTCGGACTCCTGAAACACAATAATATCATTTGCATTGCTTCCACTACAGAGCGTCAGGTTTTAAATAAAGGAAATGTTAAATCATCTGAATTTGGTTTCTGTAGGTTCAGGCAATATTAATATAAAATATGGTTTTTATTAATATTCCCTACCATGTCCCAACTCTCCGATTACACCCCTTTTTCGTTCAATGCCGACCAGGATATTGCAGCACTGCTGTTACAGGCATTTGTTCATGAGAGCAAACATAATGTTTTTATTTTAAAAGGACATGCCGGTACCGGCAAAACTATGCTGGCCGGCACTTTGATTAAATACCTCGACTCGTTAAACATACCGCTTGTACTGCTGGCATCCACAGGCCGGGCCGCTAAAATTGTAAGTGAAAAAGCCGGATGCATGGCCGAAACCGTGCACAGGCATATCTATGAACTGGATGTGGAAGAAAACGACGATGAAAATAAAATAAGAAGGCTGGTTTTTAGACCCAGGTCAAATACAGCAAAGGAAAATACGGTGTACATAGTGGATGAATCCTCTATGATTTCCGACCATTTTACGCAGGGTGTTTTTATTGATTTCGGAACAGGAAAATTACTCACCGATTTTTTCAGGTTTACCGGAAACAGAAAAGTTATTTTTTTAGGCGACCCTTGCCAGCTGCCACCTATTAATACTCTTTTTTCGCCCTGTTTCAAAGAAGAATACCTGTATAAGAATTTTGGCAAATCCGTAAATCAGGTAAACTTAACCAAAGTAATGCGTTTCGGCGACAACTCAGGTATTTCATTTAACACGCAGCGTCTGCGCGAAACCATTGCTTCTGCCACCTTCCCCTACATGAAAATTAAGGCATCAGGGTTTTCGGATATAAGGGTAGCATCCGGTATTGATAAAATGATAAGCGATTATGTGCTGAGCATTCATAAGGTTGGTGTTGATAATGCAATTTTTTTAACCTATACCAATGCGCTCGCCCTCGATATTAATGTTAGAACCCGCAACCTGCTTTTCCCCGGCAAAATACACATACAGAAAAATGAACTGCTGATGGTGGTACAAAACAATTATAAATACAACCTGGCCAACGGCGAGCATATTGTTGTTACGGATGTTTCAAACGAAACCGAGCACAGGGCAGGATTAACTTTTCTGAAAATCTCCGCATCTTTTAACGATAGTGACGGTTGTAAAATTTTTACTGCTTTTATTATTGAAGATTTGCTGTATTCTAACGCGCCCAGCCTCGACATGGAGCAGGAATACAATCTTTATGTTGATTTTATCATCCGCATGAAGAAAGTTAACATTACACCCAGGCATCCCGATTTTGTTTCATTTATAGTTGCCGATCCCTATCTGAATGCCCTGCGTGTAAAATACGGATATGCCATAACCTGTCATAAGGCGCAGGGCGGCGAATGGAACGATGTGTACATTGCACTTGAAAAAGCATTGTTTAATCCTACTGCAAAAGAAAATACCTTTCGGTGGACCTATACAGCCATTTCGCGCTGCATCAGCAGGCTATCGCTTTCGCCTAACCTTTGTATTACCTAAGCCTGAAAAGAATGAATTTAGTTTTAAACACCTACGGAACCAGCCTTTCTAAAGAGAACAACTCTTTTGTTATCATTCATAAGGACGGAAGGCAAATGATACCCCCCGATCATATCAAGTCCATTACTATATCAAAAGGCGCTTCTATTACGTCTGATGCGGCCCTTATGGCCATCGAAAACAGTATCGAGGTTTTATTTGTTGATTTTAGCGGCATGCCCGTAGGCCGGCTGTGGAGTGTTAAATATGGCTCAATATCAACCATCCGACGAAACCAGCTTGATTTTACGCTTTCTGAAAACGCTGTCGCATGGATAAAAAAAATTATCATGCAAAAAATAGATAATCAGGCAGCCTTACTTTACTCGTTGATGCCGGATAATTTTGATAACAAAGCAAAAATAAATGCCTCGATAAACAGGCTTAACGACTACCGTAAAAAAATTTCAAAACTCACAGGCAATGCAGTGGCAGACATAGCTCCCAGCCTCAGAGGATGGGAAGGGGCTGCTTCAAAAATTTATTTCGAAACCATAGGTGTTTTTTTGCCGGACGATTATAAGTTTTCATTACGATCGCAACATCCGGCCCTTGATATTTTTAATTGTCTGCTCAATTATGCTTATGGGATGTTGTACGGAAAAATTGAAGGTGCTTTGATCAAAGCGGGTATCGACCCTTATGTCGGTATTTTTCACCGCGATGATTATAACAGGCCCGTACTGGTTTTCGACATCATAGAAATTTTCAGGGTATGGGTTGATTATGTGGTTTTTAGCTTATGTATGCAAAAGGCGATAAATGAAGATTGTTATAGTGTTAAACCCGACGGTTCTTATTGGCTCGAAGCCTTGGGACGGCGAATATTAATACAGTCTTTCAACGATTATCTGGCCGAAATAATCAATATGAACGGACTCGACCGCAGCCGTGCGATGCACATCGAATTATATGCACAGAATTTAGCGCAAATGTTTTTGAAAAACTGATTGTTATGATACAGATCGGACGCAACATAACCTCGCCCAATGATCCTTTGGTAAAAGGGGATTTGAATAATTTGTACCAAATCATCACTAATCCGGATGACATTCTGATTACCGCTATCAACCGTCTTAGGACCATACAGACAATTGATCAGCAAAAATACCGGCAACTAAAAACCATGCTCCCGTATTTCGTTTGCGGATTTTTTAATCCTGCATACCGCCGCACCGAAAACTTTGCCCACATTTCGCATTTTGTTATTGATATTGATCATGTTAGAGAAAAAGAACTCGAAGTTGCTGCGCTCAAGCAAAAAATTTGTACCGACCAACGTGTTGCAATGGCTTTTATTTCCCCGTCGAATAACGGGATTAAATTACTATTTAATTTAACGGCACCTTGCTATGACCACGGACAGTTTAGTGTTTTTTACAAGATATTTGCTTATGCTTTTTCAAAGCAATACGGGTTAGACCAGGTTGTTGACAAACGCACCTCGGATGTTACACGTGCCTGTTTTTTAAGTATAGATTATAAGGCTTACTACAACCCTGATGCAGAAATGATAGCGATGGAAACCTTTGTGAATTTCGAGAATCAGGTAGAAACAAAAGATGCGTTAAAACTGATAAACGAAGAAGAATTTGTACAACCCGACCTAAAAGAAAAGGCTGGACCCGTGGAGTCTGAGGTTCTTGAAGAAATCAGGCGCAGGTTAAATCCGAATATCAGGGTCAAACCTCCAAAAATTATTTTTGTCCCGGAAACACTGAATGAGATCATGGACCAGGTTGCCAGGCGTGTTGAGGAGTTTGACATACAGATAAAAAGCGTTGAGAACATAAATTATGGAAAGAAAATGGTGTTTACTGTAAATAATTTATGGGCAGAACTGAACATTTTTTATGGAAAAAAAGGCTTTACGGTTGTAAAAACCCCAAAAAAAGGGAGCAACGAAGAATTAGCGGATATAGTACAAAAAATTTTATGTGAACTATTAATGTGATATGCCACGAAAACAAAAAACACCGGAGGTTTCGTTTATAGAAAAACTGAACAAGCTAAAAAAGGCAGGCATATCATCTAATCTTGCACTTTCGCATAAGATTTTTATCGATGATATGGAGCCCTTAGAGTCCAGAATTGAAAAAATTTTAGGCATCGTCAATACCAGAAAAAAAACCACGGATATGTTATTTTTCATAATGTATGACATAGAGAACGACAAAGTGCGTTCTTATATAGCAAAATATCTCGAACGGAAAGGCTGTACGCGTATCCAGAAATCCATTTTTTTGGCAAATACCACACGCGAAAGGTTTTCGGAAATTTCAGGCACATTAAATCAGGTAAATTCGATGTACGAAAACGATGATAGCATAATACTGGTGCCGGTTTCAACCGATGAGCTCAGGGCTATGAAAATTATTGGAAATAATATTAATTTTGATATAATTTTGAAAAATAAAAACACTTTAATATTTTAGAAACCCTGCTGATAATAATTATAAACAGCATTATAAAAATTAGTAAATTTGCACCCCTCAAAAATGTACCTTTTTTTTAAGCATTACGCCCATCAAGTTCTTTGTAAAATATTAGTTACCAAACACTTACGATACGTACAGTATCCTTACATATTCCAACAAAACAAGGATTAAGAC
>DAONDV010000012.1:15441-19439 GCA_035402745.1 Minisyncoccota bacterium | reverse complement strand
GGAATCTATTCCTCAAATTCGTAACTTTCCTCCCTTTTTGGGATTATAGTACCGAATATTGGCTCTGACTTATTCCACTTACCGTCAATGCAACTATAAACTATTTTATAAACTCTTTGAGTTCTATCTGGTACTGGATAAAAGTCGCTACACATAGTTCCTATTGAGTTTTGTTTATAAATAAATTCAACTGATTCACCGACTTCCTCTACTTTAATTAATTCTGGATTACCCCAGAAATCAAAATAACATGATGTAGTTCCGTTATTATCTTCCATGTTTTCTATTTTTATTATTTATATTCGCTATATTTATTTACAATTTGAACAACCATAGAGTTTGGACTACCCTTTTGTATTACACCGTTAGAACTATTCTTTTTCTGTTCTTCGCTCATAATTTTTCGATTGCTTGTAATTGTTCCATATACTCATTATTTGCAACGCTATCATCTTCTGGTGGTAATTGACTTTCAACAAGTTTCATATATTCATTCCAAACATCTAATTCACTTATAAAAGCATTTTCTCTTATTTCGTTACTCGCTAAGAAATTGATGTGCATCAATGGCATATTTTGAAAGAATTGTAAGAAATATTCGTATTGTTCAAGGTCTTCTTTTGTCATATTTTCTTTGTCTGCAAGTTCTATTAGCGAGGCAAAGGAATGATAAACGCTTAATGTAGGTCTGTAAACAAAGTCAACGTGATTAGTATGATAAATTATTTCTCCGTTAGTTTGCGTAATTTTATAGCCATCGCCTTTTATTTCGCCAACAACTCCTTTAATCGGAACGTAAACATAAGTGGGTACAATATCAAGTTCACCCTTAACTTGAAGTAACATATCCAATAGACTTTCCGTAACAGCACCGTTTGACCGTTGAAGTACTTCGGCTCTTAAATTGTCAAGTGTCTTTTTAAGCTCTTTTCTTTTTGCGACAATCAACTCTTCGTCTTTAATTGCATTTTGAGTATTAGAATTTGACACGTAAGCCACTTTCTCTGTTTTCTCGTGTATTGCATCCGTTTCTTTATTTGCGATTGTTACACGAGTTGTTTTTGGCTTTCTCTGTTTTTTTTCTTGCATAATTTTTATTGTTTTAATTTAGTTAAATCTTCTTCCAATCGTTCTAAAAATGTTTCTTCGGAATCATCACCGGATAAATACCAATCAATTCTTTGTACATAAACATAAGCTCTTTTTAATTGTTCAACTGCTTCTTTAAATTTATTCTGTACATTATCTGAAAGTTTTTCATAATATTTATCTTCTGGATGTTCCCTGTACCAATCTTCTGAAAAAACAGTTTCTTCTATTGGTATTTTTTCACCTTGTCTTTTTAAAATTCTTTCAATTTCATTAGAAATTTCTTCTATTCTATATTGAATATTTTCAAAATGCCCTCCACTCATAATTATTCATCTCCTTTCTTTTTAGTATTTACTTCAATGAATTTTTGTATCTCTGAAATTGTTTTTGCACCAACGTTGCGGTGCATTAGCATTAATTCTATTGGCGTTTCTAATAGTTCTTCAAAAGTGCCTATTTCCAATTTTTGTATTAGCTTTATTGCACGCTCCGACAACAGGCTATTTTGTTTTGTTTCTTTAAATAATTTCATATCTTCAGGTATCTCCTTTCCACTTTTAGTTTTCTGTTTATAACTATAATTGTTTTCATTGTCGCGTAGGAAGTTTAAAAATCTAATCCTCGAATCAATATCGTATCTATCCCACCACAATTCTCCGTACTTTAATTTTTTAGCTCCAAATAATTCACTTGCATTGGTAAAACTAAAAGACCTAAGTTTCATTTTTATATAGCCGTGAATTTGCTTTTTATCAAACTTTAATACGTCCGCTGTTTCCCCGTTGAAATATGCTAAGTTTAAGGCAAGCGTTGTACACATATTTTTGCTTTTATTCTTTTTAATGTCTGAAATAGTCTTATCAATGGCAAGGAGTTTATTTGTACTGCTTAAATTTGAATAGAAAACGTCATCGCTTTTTAATTTTACAACGCTACTCTTCTTTATTCTCTTCCTTAGCTTTCGTTTCTTTGTCATCAGCTGTTATTTTTGAGCCTCCTACTTCAGAGAACATTTTCTTATACAATCTGTAAATGTCAACATCTGCTTTTGTTCGTAGCGTTCTCAAATCAAAATTCTTATCAATTTCTTTTATCATAGCCGTCAATTCGGCTCTCTTATACGGAATATTTAAGCTATCGTCAGTCATTTCAGAATAGGGATATATTTCTATTGTTTCATTTATCTTTAGCGCATCCCAAACTTTAGTAAAATGCACCGTATTTTGTTCTCCACGTTTTCCAAGTACATATTGCCTTATACTTCCGCTTTTCGTTACCAATGCAATACATTTGTCCCATGCTGTTTTACCGTCCCATTTTTCTGGTAATTCTGGTTGGTGTGATTCAATTAAACACTTGTCTAAATTGTCGTTAATGTTTTTGTTCATAATTTTATTTTTTATTATTAATTCCTAATGCAATCTCTTTTTTCTCTTTTTGAAGTTGTGAAATTGTGTCAAGAGAAATATTGTAATCCCGTTCAAGTTCATCATATTTTACTTCAAGTTTAGAATATTCTCCCATAAGCCAAGTGTGCCTATCTCTATCCCTAAAAAAAGCATCTGACAATGTTATATATTCGTTTTTTTTACTTAAAAAACGGTCATTTAATTCTTTTAATTTTCTATTTGATAAATAGCGTGAAAGAAAAAATCCACCTGCTAATCCAAAAATAACTAATACTACATTAATTGCTGTCATAATTTTTATGTTTTTATTTAATTTATATTTTTATTGTTTAACATACGTTTGTGAAGTTTTTCTCTGTTATATTTGGACTTTTATTTTCGAGTTCCAACTTGTGTTTTATATCTTCTTCAATAAAATAATTCCAAATAAAGTGTCCTGCGAACTCTATAACATCTTTTGCTGTGAATTTTTGTACTTCCATTTCGTGTGAAGTCATATCACCGTATAATTTTTTAAAATATTCTTTTACCGTTGTCATGTTGTTTTGTTTTTATCGTTTTTGTTTTTTGAATCAATAATACATTTACAAGCTATTACGGCGTATGTAAATATAACACAATAAATAATTATTTTGATTATTTCCATTTTTTATTCTTCTTTAATTAGTGCAAAGTTTGATGGGACATTTATTTTTCCACCGCTATTTGGAAGTAATATCATTCCTTCTATTCCACTAATAAGTTTATTTAGTACTGATATTCTTCCGTCACTATAACACATTTGTGTTAGTTGCTCCCCATTATAATAAATGGCTGCCCCCCATAACTCAACGTTTTTTTCTATGTCATATTCGCAATCACAACCCAAACACAATCCATTTTCATTCATCCATTTTACAAAGTCAATTTTTTCTTCTTTCTGCTGAGGAATAGGATAGCCGTCTTCATCGTAGGTCGGTTTGTTGAAAAATAGGCTTGGTATTGGATATAATGAATCAAATAGTCCAACAAATGTATAACACATTTTATTACAACAAAAATCGGCAACTATCGTTTCTGAATAAGAATATTTTGTTATTGAATCAACTATTCCATATCCAAAAGCCAAGTCATAAACCTTATCGCCAACTTCAATACCTTTTAAATTATTTTTGTAATATTCTTCTAAATCTTTCATTTTTATTTGTATTATTAATATTCCGCAAAGATACGGAAAAAAACAATACAAAAATGTTAAAGAAAGTTAAATCTTTTATTACCTTGAAAAAATGTTATATCCGTAACGCAAATTTATACGTTTGTCAATTAAACTATAATCAACGCCTATTAAATGTCGCTTTATTCCTACGTCTATTCCTAAGTTAACATCAATACTTTTTAGGTTAGTTTCAACGCCACCACCTAAGTATAATGAAAACTTTGGTATTTTAGTTACCACCGTAGTAGTTACGGTATTGTGATTATAAACCTCGTAATTATACTTTAACGTTTGAATAG
>DAONDV010000012.1:3897-15341 GCA_035402745.1 Minisyncoccota bacterium | reverse complement strand
GGCTATTATAAAATAAAACGTATTTGTCTTTATAAACTTTAAAAACTTAGCTAAAATATCTTTTAAATTCATTGTTTTTGTTTTTTTTTATTATTATTTCCAAGCACCAAGAGTGCTATAATTTGTTATTGTGTTTGCATTGTTTCCACGTCCGCCAAAACAATCTGAACTTATTGCATCATAAGTAAAAATATAATCAGTTAATTGTGGGGCTGTTCCACTTAGTGCAAAAGAGCCATTTGAATATCTAAAAAACATTTTATAAAAAGTAGGAGCTGTAATACTGTCATATAAACCGCTTGTTGAAAATCTTAAACCTCTTTCAGATTCATCATTACAGAAAATATCTGCATTTATACAAAGATTGTCACAATATAAAAAACATTGATTGAAATTGTGTGCTTTTAAATTATATCTAAAAAACAAATCTGGAACACTTATCAATGAAGTGCAACCGCGAAATGATTCATAAAAACCATCTATGTTTACATTATATCTAAACAAGTCTGTCGGCAATTCTGTTAGTGATGTGCAATTTTTAAAAATACCAGTAACCTGCGAAAGTGAAGTTAGTTTGTCAAATATATTTGCTGGTATCTCTCCGAGCGAAGAACAATTCGCAAATGCATACTGCAATGAGTTCATTGCAATAGTGTTATTATCAAAAATATCTGCGCAAACACTTAACAATTGGGACTGCCCGTAAAACAAATAGTTTAATGATATTATCGGAGTTGCACCGTTATACATTTTGTACATAGGTGTGTCTATCGTTGTAATATGAAAATTTACGGCAGGTGATATACAACCGAACTTTGGCATTACACCAGCACTATTATAAATTTTAATTTCTTTATAACCCTTTCCTAAATAAGTATGTGATGGATAAGATGAAATTGTACTACCTGCCGTTATTGTTTCTGTGTCTGTTTCATCATTAGCAAAATCCCAATAAATAATAGTGTCTGTTGATGGTGCTGTTCCACTAAATGGTAAGTAAAATTGTTTTGGAGAACCGTTAAGCAAAATATCATCCACATAGATAGTAAATTCAAATTTATCCTCCCCGACAATTGGCTCTTTCGTTGTAAAAACAATATTTATCGTTGAGTGAGTTGCACCGTTATAAACAAAAAACATTCTTATTGAGTGAGACGTATTATTAGAAAGTCCAGTTATTGTTACCGTTGCGGTATAGGTGTCAAAAAAAGCACCGTCAACCGTTTTTACTGGAGTTATTGGAGTGTCTGCACCAGCATCAAGAGAATATCCGGTACTTGTTAGTGTTGCATAATAAGACGTGTCTATTGTTAGTGTCATCATTGCCGTACAACCAACAAGCGTTACATCGCTTATAACTGGATTGCTATATGAAAACAAAGTACTACCACCCCAAGAATAAGGTATTGAAGTATAATTTGAAACAGAGGTTGCGGCATTTCCAGCTCCATAAAAACAAGTTGTAGAGGTTGGCGTTCCTGTGTATGTATAAGACCATAATTCTGGAACAATACCTATTTCTGTATGTGATTCTGTTGCCCTATTAAAACAAGAAGTAAAGTTTGGAGTTACACTTGCAAATCGCGTTGTTTTTTCAGTTGCCTCATCACAGAAAATATCGCTATTATAAACGAGTTTAGGGCATGAAGCAAAAGTATTAGAAAAATCAGTTATTAATAGATTATATCTAAATAAATAATAAGGACAACTTGCAAGTACCGTACAAGCCGAAAAACAAGCTGACACATTTGTTAAAGCCGTATTGTATCTAAAGAAATTGTTTGGTATTGAGGTTATTAGTGTTCCACTAAAACAACTGTCAACACTTGTTAAAAGCGGCAAATAGTATAATAGTCTTTGTGGTAAAGTAGCCAATTTAGAACAACCGGAAAACGATTCAAAAAGGCTTGTTCCTTGTTGGTTTAATAAAAACAAGTTCTCACAAATCGAAGTTAAATTACTTGCAGATTCACAAAGTCCATTTAATACGGTTATAATACTGCCACCATTATACATTGTCAAAAATGGAGTGTCTAAACTTTTTAAATTATCGCGCGAAGTTATTGGAGTCTGTAAAGAGAAAAACGGCATTTGATTATTTGCATTCTGAACTATAATCGTGTAATCACCAGCCGAAGTATAAGTATGAGAAACTCCACTTGTTCCCAAGTTTGTGTTTGCTGCTATTGTAGTATAAGTTCCATCACCCCAATATACATAGGTGCTTACCGTTAATGGAGAATGTCCACTTAATGGAAACACCAAAGTTTCACCAGTAGTAACGCTCCACGTTGAACTAAAACATGATGTGTCCGTATATCCCTTTACATTTTTATATGCTATTGTAGCTTCAAAATAATCAATATTATCCCTTATTACAATAAGGCTTTCCGAAAATTCATCAACCCTATAAAGTTTAACTCTTTTATTATTATTCGTGTCCCAATAGTAAAGTATATTATTGGTTGCAAAGTCAATAAATGAATCCTTAACAGATTGTATGTTAGTTCCTAAAATACAAAAGTGAAAATTTATTATTGTTTGGTCTAAAATTGGAGTTGTAGGATAGGTAAGGTCAACAAGCTCTTCCTCCGCATAACTCATTTCATAAATATTCTTTACTTTACCAAAAGAGTTTAATCCGCTTACACCCAATACGCGTAGCCCCGCAAATTGTGTTTCAAGGTCATAAACAGGTGCTGACTGCACTTCCGATTTCTGCATGTAAAATTTATAACTCATTGCTTCTTTTTTTAAGTTTAATATTATTTTCTTCTACTCCATTAAAAGCACAATCATCTCCCCAATATTTAACATCAACAATTGTATTATTTGCAGAAGTGAAATTTAACTTACTTTTGCCATAAGTAAATACCGTTAACACTTGATAGTCGCGTAATTTTATTGTTGCATCACAATCTATCAATACAAGTGCATTACTATCAGTTTCTATTTCACCATTATACTCAACGTAATATTCGCAAGTATAATTTAGGTTTTCGTCAGGCTTTGATACATAGTTTCCATTTATAAACGGACTGAAGTTCTCCAATATATACTTATTGCTTAATCCGATTCCATTATACCTTGCCTTTGCCATATAAACAATACTTGCAGCACGTAAAGAAAAATCAACAAATTCTCTTTTTGTTTTTAGAGAACGCCAAATGTTTGTATATTCTTTGCACAAGTTTAAATCTATTGCTTTTTGATAAAATAATTCTAATTCGTCTTCCATATTAATAAAATTTTAATAGTTTGTATAAACACGTATTCCAACTCCGTTACTTGGTGCTTGCGTTAAAACACTATCAAAAGCAGCTTTCATTGAATTTAGTGTTGTTCTCATTTCACCCGTATTTAATAGTATCTGCTGCCCTATTGTATTGCTCACCGTCAACTTATCAATAATAGTATCCATGCGCGGCTCTACATAGTTATAATGAGAAAAAATCCTGTATCTAATTGAATTTAACAACGCTTCAAGTGCCTCTGCCGTATTTTCAGTAACACCCTGTATGCCTTTTGACAATTCTGACATATCGCCCGTTTTAACACCAAGAGCGTCAAGAGTTCCAACAAGTGTGTTCCAAGCATCTTCCGTTATTCCAACTACGGTATTATACTTCTGTCTTAAATCAGCTGCCTCTTTTTCAGTTAGTATCCTATCTGGTGTAACGCCTGGAATTTGCGTTCCGTCCGCATTTAAGCCCATAGCCAAATAAAAACTCTTCATCCACTCTTGTAATTGTGGCATGATGTAATTTATCTTTAGCATGTTAAAAATAACGGATTTTATTGCCTCACTCCACGCCTCCTCAAACGCTTTTGCTGGGTCTGTAATATTGTCAAATGCGCCTTCTAATGCGCTTGTAATACCGTCAGCCAAATTATTAAATATATCCCCGTATTGTTCGGAAATCGTATTTGCATAAAACATAGCTCGCTCATGCTGCTTATCAAACAATTCCTGTTCGGCTTCGTCCATTGCGTCAAGGTCTTCCTCTTTTGCTTTTCCTTTTTCAGCAAGCTCTTGATACCTTTCGTATTTTTCTGTTAACTTGTCAATTTGATAGTCAAGATTTGCTGCCGCAACCTCTGCAGACTTCTGCAAATCTGTTAAGTTTGAATTTAAAATTTTATTTAACTTAATAATATATTCCTCTTTAACAGCCAATGTATCAAGCCAATTACTAAGGTCTTTTTTTCTTGAAAATTTTATAAGCCCCTCTACCCAACCTACTACACCAAGCAATAATGAGTTTGCTAAAGCCTTACCAGCCTCACCCCAATCACCATTAAATGCATTTTCAACGGCTGATACAAGTGCGGTAGTTCCAAAACTCATAGAACTCAACCAACCCTCTCCCCATGTTCTTGAAGCCTTTTCTCCTAATTGTTCCGCCGTTTGTGCATATTTAGCTTGAAATTCATTTAATATCTGTAACCTTTCATTTAACTCACGTTTTAAAATCTCTTTTTCAGTTATGTTATTTAATAAGTCAAAGTCTATTCTATCAAACATTCCGTCTAAGTAGTTAAGCTCTTTATCAATTAAATCAATTTCTTCTCTTATCTTTTCACCGGCATTATCTAAAGCCTTATAAACGTACTCTATTATTATTAATGCGGCTTTTACAATAAGCATTATAAGACTTGAAGTTTTTGCCAAATTTGAAACCGTATCACCAGCTTCATTTGCAGTCCCACTAATTTGTTGAGCAAGGTCTTTCACAGTACCGACAATATCAACGACTACCGTAGCAAGTTCAGTAAAAGTTGAAACAAACTCTTTACCTGTTTCGCCAAGTAAATCACTTAAAAACGAATAACTGCTTATAACATTGTTTATCTCACCTGCCGTTGCATGTACCGCAATTGAAACAGCTTCCCACTTATCTGAACTTAATTTCTTGTTTTCTTCCTCTGCCTTATTTAATTCATCTTGTTTTGCAATATACGCTTCATACTCATCTTTTGTCGCTTTTGGGTCTAATGGATTCTTATCTCTTGCATCAAAATAGTCCTCCATTGCCTTATTAAGCTCCTTTTGTAATTTGGTAATATCTTTTGTATTTTCGCCTAATTTTTTTGAAGCAAGTGCTACATCTTTCCAACCTGCTATGCTTTTTGCAAACATTCCCTCACCAACAACCTGTTCCTCTAATTTCAACACCTGCTTTAAAACTCCCCTATACTCCGATAATGAAACGGTAACTTGTTGTATGTTTCCTGCTTCATCTTTCCATGACATACTTACTTTCGTCTTCCCGTCCTCTTTTATAAACTTAGCACCCACACCAGTTATTTCAGAAAACTCATTAGTCATCTCTTTTGCCTTGTTTATAAGATAATTCAAAGTATAGTCTCCATAAGATTGAATATCCCCAAACATTTTTGCATAAATTTCAGTTGCCTTAAAAGCCTCTGCCTGTAACTCTGCTATTTCTGAATCTTGTAGTGATAATAAATTTGCTATTATACTATCCTGTTCTGTTGACGGAACATTGTCTTGTACCCATTGTATTAAGTCGGAATACTTATCCCTTACGTTTTTAACTGAAATAGAAACGCTTTGATATTTTTTAGCTGCCGTTGCTATTGTCTTAATGTTTTCTTTCCAAGTGTCAGCCTCTATCTCTTTTAATTTTTGAGAAATTTCAGCCGCCTTTGAAAGTCTATCAGTACCGCCTTTTTCTTCTAATTCTGCTATTATCTTTGCACCGCCTTTCATTATATCGGAAAGGCTTGTAACCTCATCACCAAAAACAAAAGACACCCAACTTGTCGGCAAATTTAAGTCTTTCAACTCTGACGTTAGTTTAAAATCTTCAATAAGTTTGTCAAATTTCTTTCGTGCCGTGTTTATTTCACCCTCCACTAAAGATATATTTACTTTTAATTCTATATCACGTAAGGCTGCTTCAATAGCTTTTTTAGACTCCGAATCTCTAAGTTTATTGGAAAGACCTTTTAATAAATCTATTGCCCATTTTTCACTTAAATCTGCAGTATCTAAAAGTTCAAGCCCAAGCGTTTTAAACAAACCGCTAAAATCTTTTCTTATTAATTCTCTACTTGCATCTATACTGAATACCTTTAAATATTCGTCATATTTCTTTATTACCTCATTTATTGCGGCTATTTGTTCTTTCGTTAGCTCAAGAACTTTGTTTTTTGTTTCATTTGTTGTTTTCGGAAAGTCATACCCGATTATTTTTAATATATCTTCTAATGCGGCTATTTGTTTTTTATCTTTATCTAATTGTACAACATCAACCAAAGATATATCTTGCTTTTGTTGTCTCTTTCTACGTGCCACAGATTCTTTTAACGCCTGCCACTGTCCTTCTATTTGTTCCATGTATTCAGCCTGACTTGGCGGTTCAACTGTAGTCGGCACATATAATGCATCCCTAACATAATCTGGATACTCCTCTAATTTTTTATTTATAGCACTAAACGTTTTATCGAGTTTATCTAAAGATAAAACATCTGTAACATATTTAAAATTAGTAATAAGACCAGCGTTCTTTTTAATTTCTAAAAGTGCAGTTTTGAACTGTTTATTTATATTGTCCCACTCCTTTGTTCCTGTTTTAACCGTATCAAAGAGTTTTTGAAAACTCTCCGTTGTGCTTTTAATTTTATCGTTTACCTCTTTTGTGCTAAAATTTGCACCAAAAGTACCTGAAATCTCATCGTCCAATTTCTTGTATTCATTATTCATGAAAGTAAAAGTACCAGCAATAGTTAAAATTTTATTATTGATAATACCCAAATTTCTAACCTGTTCTGGACTTAACAATGAAAAATCAACCGCAGGTCTATTTTTCCCCGTGAAATACTTATATGCAATGTCTTGAAGTGCTGCCGCATCGTCTATTGTTCCTTTTAGACCTTCACGCCACATTTTTGTAATTTGAGCGGCGTCTGAAATAGAAGCACCGTAATCCTTATAATATGTTACTATAAAATCCTGTAATTCCTGCACCCTTTTTGATTCTATTTCACCATACTCATTGTCAATGGATAAAACACCCTTATCATAGGCTCTTTGTTGTGCAACTTGTTTCATTTTTAATAGTATCACATCATACGAATCGGCAATACTATTAAGTGCGGTGTTTTCATTAAGTAAATATGGTATATAATCACTAAACTCCTTGTTTAGCTTTCCTAAAACCTCCTTGTGTTCACTTGTACCCTTTGTTACATTTTTTAACTGTTCCCCAAGTCTTTTTAATGAGTTTGCGGATTCATTAAAAGATGACACACTTTCATTTTTTATTTTACCGAGTTCTACATTTAATCTTTTTGCCTGACGTGAAGCCTCTGTTAACTTTGTAATTAGTGTTATAACAAACATTATTGCAGCTGCTGGAATAAACGATTTTACAGTCGTCCAAAGAGCCGTTAAAGCACCCTGCAAAATACGAATTGCTCTTCCCCACGCAACGGTGGATAGGTGGGCTAACCTTTGAGCAACGGTCATTCTTGCCAATTCTAAAGATGAAGCCCTAAGTACAGTTATTTCATTTCCAGTAACACCAGTAAACCATATTATTTTATCCCCTAAATTCTTTGTTGCAAAAGCCGCCGCCATTGAAGCAAGTTTATACGTTCCTAGTAGTCCTGCAACCCACTTTATCCAATATACTAAGTCTTCCCAATTTAATATCATTGACCGTACAATGTCAATACTATTCTTTAATACGCCATCATTTCCCTTACCAATATCGTTATACATCAAGTCAAGAGCATCACGCAAATTCAACCATTTCCCTTTTAATGTTTCAGATTGTATTTCCTGCATATTATAGAAAATACCACCCTCATCAGTTAAATTTTTAAAAACTTGCTCAACATCGCCAAAAGTAACCATTCTTTTACTTACCCTTTCAAACACCTCACCTGTTGAAACAGCACGACCCTCAACTATTGAAAATTGCTCCGCCAACTCTGCTAAAATGTTAATACCGCTTTCCGAAAATTGCCGTAACTCCTGACCTCTCAAGTAGTTAGCTGCCTTTACTTGGCCGAATGCGAGAATTAAACGCTGCATGTCAACCCCAAGTCCAGCCGAAATATCGGCAAGTCTATATGTGGTTTCGTAAAGTTTATCCTCTTCAATTCTATAAGCTGCTAATTGCTTTGTATAACTAATTAATTCAGACGTTTTAAAAGGAGAGTTTATACCAAGTTGTGTTATCTGCCCGAATAGTTTATCTGCGGCGTCTTTATCCTGTAAAATAGCTTGCAACGCCCTTTGTTGCAACTCAAACTCCCCACGTACCATAATCATTTTTTTTACAAAATTTGTGATTTGTGATACCGAAAATAACAATGCTATTTTACGCGTTAATTGACCTGCTGTATCTAAAATTTTTCTTTTTGTCTTTTCTAATTTGAGACCTTCTGTTGACGCATTTTTATTTAAAACGGCGAGTTCCTGTATTTTCTTATTTACGACTGCTTGTTTTTGTGCGTATTCATCAGTACCTTTTACAAGATTTCTGCTATATTCTGTTAGTTCTTTTGATAAACGAACTCTTTCATTGTAGCTTCTATTTACAGCATCTATACCAGCAATATCTGTGTTTTTATAATCATAAAGCGGTGTCTGTTCGGATAACTTTTTATTAGACTTGCTTTTTTTATCATTTGCCTTTTTTAAATCAGCC
This sequence comes from Minisyncoccota bacterium, assembly GCA_035402745.1. Lineage (GTDB taxonomy): Bacteria > Patescibacteriota > Minisyncoccia > UBA6257 > JAAZHW01 > DAONDV01. Next base: position 6,657 of record DAONDV010000012.1, on the reverse strand, counting down.
GCTTGTTTTTCTAACTCTTTTTGCTTCTCATCTGTTGACTTTTGTGCAAGCTTTAATTCCTCTGCATAATACGACCTTAAATCAACAAGTTTCTGTTGTTGTGAAAGTGTCAACTTGCTATTTGTATCGCCTATTTGAGCGTTTAAAGTAGCAATTGCGTTTTGTAATTGTGGTATGTTTAGCCCTTGTACATTTGCCCCTGATTGTATTTTTTTAATATCTTCTTCAAGTAACGCTGATTGCGCTGGTGTTTTTAATTTTGCTTTTCCAGCACCCGTTGTCGTTGTGCTTATTTTTTCAAGTGTACCCTCCACCTGTTTTAATAAGTCAAGATATGATTGTAGGTTTGCCTTTTGACCAAACTCTGAATTTAGCTTTTGCAAAGCTGCCGTACCCTTTGAAAATCCCTTTGCTGCATCATCGCCCATTTTTGATATGTCTAACCCAGCCTTGTTTGTTAAGTCAGTTAGGTTAGACGTAACTCCTTTCATCGTTTTGTCAATGGTAAGTAGCTTTTTGTTTATAGAATCAACCGCTTTTTCTAAATCTTCCTTAGTTATTGTAACCCGTAAACCTGCTTCTTTCATAATTTTGTCTTATTATTTATTATACTCTTTGTCCACTGAAAACACCAAATAACTCTTCTGGCGTTGTTAGAGTTTTAATCGGCTTATCACCACTTGCCATACTTTCATTTTTATTTTTATTCTTTGGGTATTCTAATCTCGTTGTGTCTATCGTCCCTAAAACAATTTGCGGTACTGTCAACTTCCACATGTAATCATACATACTAACTGACGGTACTGACTTTAAGTAATCCATCATTTGTCCCCATTCTGTCCTTGCAATAATTGTCTTTGTTCCTCCATCTTCAGTTTCCTCTCCGTTGTCATCTTCTGAAATATCTGAACCAATTCTATATTGGTAAAAAAAAAATCAACGTCTAACAATCCAAGAACTTCTAAAAACAAATTTCCCCAATTCTTATCATCTGTTTCCCACATAAGCATTTCGTAAATCTGCTTAAATTCATCGCTTTCAATCCTATCTTTATCATTCAATAAAGCCAATGTTAACACTTCCGCTAATAACGGCATACTATTAGCCATTTCCATTAATACACTTTCCGTGTCAGAGTTGCTCTCTTTTATCTTTCTTGCAACTTCGGCAATTCTCCACTTTACCGCCGGCTTTAATGCGGTTATCTTCCACTCTTCCGTTTCATTCAACTTTACAATGCTCGGACTATCATTCATTATTTGAAGAAGCCTCTTTTGTGCATCGTTACTTACTGCCGTAAAAATTGTATTTGTATTTTTTTCCATATAGCTATTTAATAAAAAAGGGGTAGGGTTTGACTGCCCCACCCCAATTGTCGGAATAATAAGATAGATTAAGAACCTGTTGGAGTTACAAATGAAATTGTTTCTCCAACAGCTTTTAATGCTGGCGGGTATTTAGCGTATGCACGTGCATAGATAGTAACTCCGTCATCCAATCCTATTAAGTGGGTTGAATAAGAGCCAACTCCTGCTACGTCCTCTTGTACTTCTGATGCGGAAGCAAAAGTTGGTTCAGTGTCCCACTCAACACCAAATTCGGTTGCTGTTCCAACTACTCCTAAGTTCCAAATAACGTTTGCTGACGTTGCAAGGATTGATGTTGCGGTATAGGTTGCCAATGCCGGAACTCCTGTTGCGGTTGAATCAGTAATCATAGTGATGTAATCGGTTGTACCTGAATCCACTGCTACCAATTTTATGTGAATATTCAAAGTGTCGGTTTTGGTGTTTGTTCCGGTAATATTTGCAATAACCTGCATTTTGGCGATACGAACTGCTTTTAAACCAGAGGCGTAACGAATACGAACCTGATAATAAATGTATTGTGCTGTTGACGGGATTTCATAGGATTCATAAGTTCCTGTTACTCCTGCGTGCGTAAATGATTCGGATGATACGGTTGCGCCCAAGAATGTTTGTGCTGACGCTTTTTGTACGTCAACAAGGTCAGCCTCAATTGTGAACGCCCCCATTGTTAATAGTGATACAAGATTTCTGTCGTGGAAGTCCGACTTGATAACGTTTTCAGTTGGTGCTTCTCCCGTAATGGTTAAAGTACCCTCTTTTACGTCACCTATTGCAACCCATGAAGTCGAGTCAAGTGCGGATAAGTCAATACCCTTTGCTTGAATTGCGTACTTTGCGGTGCTTAAAGCTACTGGTGTATTCATAATTTTTTAGTATTTAATTTGTTTTTTTATTGTTTTAATTGTTGTTATTGTTTGATAAAATTGTTACAACAACTTCTATTATTTTTCCGTGAAAACCGTCTTTTGGATTAAGGTCATAAGAACCACGCCTTGATATAAAATAATCGGTTTTTATTGAGTTTGGACTTGATAAAATCGGAATAAGTGCTGTTTCCATGTCATATAGCTTCTTTCCGTTTTCAATTCCAATCGTACCAATATCCCTTGCCCATAGTTGAACAAAGAAAGTCGAATATCCTATTGCCGTCAAGTCGTTTGTCCTATTGCAATCAATTACAATAAAGTCTGTCCAACTGTCATCTTTTGTTATCGGATATGAACCAAAAACATGTGAACTAACGGTAGGATAGACAAGACCATAAATATAGTCCTTTAGTAATTGTATGTTAATTGCATTTCCAAGAGGCATAATCATTAATTTTTTAGAGTTGTGTTACCTGATGTGGTTTGAATATTACTGCCAAGTCGTCCCAAATATAAGATATTAC
>DAONDV010000012.1:0-3797 GCA_035402745.1 Minisyncoccota bacterium | reverse complement strand
ATTGTAGTACAAAGCCCAAGCGTAACTGTCAGCCAAATTATAAGTTTCGTTATTAAATGTCTTCTCATCATACGCTTTCTGCAACATTGTCCTGCCAATATCACTTAGATATAAAGCATACTCCTCACGACTATACTTTCGTAAGTCCTCAATAAATTTGCTACAATCTTCTATGAAATTTGTCATTGGTTTAATTATATGTTAAGTGTCTATGTCAACAAGATATGCAACCGCTCCACCAAGTTCAGAACCATAAACCCCAATCACCTTTCCGTTTATTGCCTTACCGTAATAAGAGGAACACTCAAAAAATAGCCCGTTTTCTATAAGCCCTGTATATGCACCTACACTTCCAGTTAATGGAAAATAGGCGGCATAACCAGCTTTTGTTTCAACACTTGACTTAATACCGTTTTCCTGAATGTCGCAAACAGTCGAAAGAACCGTAGTCTTCGTTTGTGTTTGCTCCGATGGCCTACTACCCGTTATTGTCAGGGTGTAAAACAATCCAGTAAACGGATATTCTTCAATTGTATCTTTATGGACTATTGTCATTGTTATTTATAAATCCTCTACCCAGTAAAAGCCACGTAGCGGTAATTGTTCTATCTTTTCGTCTAAATATAGTGTGTAAATTCTAACCATTGTGTTATAAATATCTGTCTTATCCCTTAGTACTTCTGAACCATGAGCTTCTTTATAGTTTCCATGAGATTTAGACCAACTTGCGGTCGTTTGAGGTGTTGAAGACCATATAATGAATAAAACATCGGCATAGCATAAGTCTAATTGTTCCTGTGTTAGAGTAGAGGTTTCTGCTGTCTCCGATATTCCTCTATCAACAAGAACAGACTTAATATTGTCCTCTGTTACTTCAAATCTAATTTTTCCCCCAAGATAAGACACGATATTCATAATAATTCAGTTTTTTAGGAATCTGCTGTTGCGGTATCTACAATGTAATGATAAGTGAACTCGGTTAAAGCGGGAACAGCATCCATGAAAATATCAGTATGCCATTCAGGATAACCACCACGTTCAAGAACAGTGTTCATAATTCCCATAATTCCACCCTCATACATAGCGGTTGTTTTTTGAACTGCCGTTGAAGCGTAAGATTGTGCAACGTAAATATCTGGAATTTGAGTGTATTTGATAACACCAGCGTACCCAGTCGGACGTAAAACAGCAACGGTTGAATCCCATCCTGAAACCGTTGAAGTTGTGGAAAGAGATTGTACTTTCTGTTTTTCAATAACGACACGGATAGGAGAAATTAGTGCATTTTCTGATGCCATATAAGCATTAAATTCCTCTCTTGTAATAGGTCTGTCTCCAACAACAAGATAGCCAAGAGCGTTTCTGTATGCTGTAACGTTTTCCCTTACTTGTGTATTTGACAAAAATACGTTTGTTACCATAGCATCTGGAATGTTCCACTCTAAACCGCCAGTATAACCAGTAGTTTCGCGCATGTCATCTTCGATTGCTTTCATTTGAGAAAGTAAATCACAAGTTGGGTCACTCCAAACTTTAGTACCAGCGGATATAAAGTTATCGGCTGGAATTTCTGCTTTTTGGTAAAAGTCAGTTCCCTGTCCCTGTCCTCCAACACCAGTTGCGGTTATGATTTGCCCCGTTGACAAAATTTGTGCAGCCATGTTAGATAAACGCTGATTACCACCATCAATAAGTTTTTGAACGTTATCTGTGTATTGTAAGATAATGTCAACGTCATTTCCAAACTCTTTATAAAGCTGTTCTTTAGCGTAACGTTCTTTTGCTTTTTCAACAAAACCACGATTAGTGTGTGGAATTGTTCCAGTATAAAAACGCCACCCGTCTTTGTCATTCTGACTTGTTTCACTGAATGGTGAAGCAAAATCAAGCATTGGAGCTGCTGCCCTATCAATTGCATAAACCGTATAGGCTGCCGCCCCCTCTACTCCAGTAGGAGTTGGGTTAGTGTCCCTTACAAAATGTTCTTTCCAAAAACCGAAGTTTGTTTTAAACAAACCTAAGTCGTTGATAAACTTCTGTATGTATTGTCTATCACTTGTAGAAAATAATCTGTCGTATCTTCCCAAGTCTATACTTCCGTATTTCATAATGTTTTGTATTTTTAAAAGTTAATAAATTAAAGTTCAAACCACCCTGAAACACGGGATTTGTTAATAGCATTCAAAAAAGCTGGATAACAAGTCATTTTGGAAGTCCAGCAAGTTTCGTGGAGTACGGGAGTAATGTAATACCTTGCACCGTCAAAGTCGGTATTTCCTGTTGCGGGAACGTAGGCAAAGCAATAATCATTATCAACAAAGCTATTGGGGTTTTGTACTAAACAAACTGCCTCTGTTGCGCTGTCAATGTCTGCTTCAACAAGGATGTCTCCCAATGAAGCCGTTCCCAAAGAGTTGGCTTCAATAGTGCAAGCGTAAACGTCAGCACCAAGATAGGTTGTTTTAGTGCAAGTTCCAAGAGTTTCGCTTGCCCCAGCTGTTGCCAAAGTAGCGGCTGCTTTCATAACAATAGTTCCAGCTTCTGGTATGTGTGAGTAGCCGTCAGCGGTAATGTAAATGGTTGTGTCTTGTGCAGTAACAGCTTTCGCAAGTTTGTACACTTTCATAATGTAACCTGTGCCGTCTGTTTTATATTCGCACAAGTCACCCTGATAAATTTTTGGGGTAACGGTAGCCGTACCCGTAAACGGATTTAAAATACGCATACCGATTGGAACTTCGCATGGTGCTGGTTTGCCTTTCATTTTCACAAAGACAAATTTTGCTCCCGGAATTGAATCACGGTGCTGGTAAGTTACCCGTACGATGTTTGATTGTAACATGATTAATAATTTTAGTTAGTTTCTTGTTTTAATTTGACAATGTCATTAAATTCACTTGCAATGTCAATTGGTTTTTTGCGTCCATCTGGTGAAAATGGAGATGTGTCAGAATTTACGCTTGCAATAGAAAGATTATAGAACTCTAAGGCTTTTGTTGATAATTGAGTAATGTCGTCATTTTCTTGAATTGGGAACATGGTTATATATTCGTCAGACCATTTTTCGTCAATTTTGTGAGTTTTAGTAAGGAGTTCGCGTAGTTCTCTTTTTTTAGAGTTAAGTGTTTCCATTTTTTCTTGACGTTCGACTTTTTGAGATAATTCCAAAAGCGTTCTTTGTAGTTCTTCCAAACCTTGAGATTCTGGAGTTTTTGGAGGAGTTGGTTTATTCTGCTCTTCCCTTTTATTGGCAGGTGGATTTTTAGCGATATAATCATTGATTGCATCGGAGTTATCCTTAATCAGATTTCTGTTTAAGGTGTCAATAACTGGAAATATTCTATCTGAAAAAGTAGAATCATCTTCCGTTTCTAACGCTCCAACGATTAGTGTATCTAATGTTTCGTTGATTGTCCTGTCGCTAATTTTTTGGTTGTTTACCAGTTTTGCTTTAAGATTTTTAAAGACTTCTTCTTTTGTTACCATAAGATTTTTATGTTTTATTATTTTAAAAATGCAAATATACACGTTAAATTTTTATTAATTATTAATATACCACACACAATAATACATTAATTGTTTTACTATTGTTTCTATTTTTATAACTATATTAGATAATTATTATATCTTTGCACAATATATTATAACTCTTTTTATATTATAATAGTGGAGAAAGAAAAAAATATTAGCGGTGCTAAAATTGTAAAAACAATAAAACCACAAGAGGGATTTCAACAAAAATTCGTCCGCTCTAACGTTGATGTCGCTTTTGGTGGCGGCATTTTGGCGTGCGGGAA
>DAONDV010000011.1:0-19624 GCA_035402745.1 Minisyncoccota bacterium | reverse complement strand
GGGATTTTCTCTAATTTGTTTTAATAAATCTATAAGCATATTTTTATTTAATTATCATCGCCTTTTCTTTTCATTAATGGGAAAATAACCGTTTCTCTAATGGGTTTTCCTTCCAAAAAGGCAAACAGTCTTTCTGAAATACCAAAACCACAAGTTGGCGGCATTCCATATTCCAACGCTTCAACGAAATCAGTGTCAGTCATCTGCGCTTCTTCATCTCCCTGCTCCCTTAATTTGGCCTGTTCATTAAAACGAGACATTTGATCTATAGGATCATTAAGTTCACTAAAACCCTTGCCCAATTCCGATCCAGCCAAAATAACCTGGAATCTTTCCACTAAGTTAGGATTATCTTTTCTCCTTTTGGCCAATGGTTCCATCATTACCGGCACATTAATCAAAAATCCCGGACCGGCAATATTTTTCCTACAATATTTCCACAAATTATCAATAGCCCTGGTTAAATTGAAACCCTTTTTGTCATAATCCACTTTTAATTCATTTAATTTTTTTTCAATCATCTTCAAATCAGCATCCAAAATATTAATACCGGTTTTTTCCTTAATAATACCCGCGTAATCATAAACCTCCCACTTTTTACCCAAATCAATGTCAAATTCTTTTATCTTGAATTTAGTAGTGCCGTAAACTTCTTTCGCTACTTTTTGATACATTTCTTCCACTAATTTCATACCATCATTATAATCAGCGTATGGCCAATAGAACTCCATCTGCGTATAATCTTGCAAATGTTCGGCGTCCATTCCCTCATTTCTGAAAATTCTACCAATTTCAAAAACTTTAGGAAAACCCGCTACCATCAGCCTCTTCAACCATAATTCCGGCGAAATCCTCAAAAAAACATCCATATCCAAAGCGTTATGATGAGTAATAAATGGTCGCGCCTCCGCTCCCCCGGGAGTGCTTTCTATCACCGGAGTCTCTACTTCCAAAAAATCTCTTTCTATTAAAAAATTTCTAATCGTTTGCCAAAATTTTGATTTTCTAAAAAATATTTCTTTTATATCTGGATTCATTAAAATATCCAAATATCTTTTTCTAAATCTTTCTTCCATATCTTTAAACCCATACCATTCCGAAGGCAAGGGCCTTAAAGATTTAGAAAGCAATGTCCACTTCTTTACTAAAAGAGATTTTTCTCCTCTTTGGGTCGTAAAAAGAGATCCCTGACATTCAACAAAATCTCCAATATCCAAAATTTCTTGAGCCAAACTCAATTTATCACCCAATTCATCTTTTTTAAAAACAACCTGAATAGAACCAGATGGATCTCGTAAATTCAAGAACATAATCCCACCCTGACCACGCTGACTGGTAATTCTACCAGCTACGATAATCTTCTTCTTGAGAATACTCCAAGTGCGAAAATTATTTTTTGCGATAACAATTTCCACATTTCTGTTACAATGACTAGGATAAGATTCTATACCCAAATCTTCAAGTTTTTTTATTTTTTCTTCTCTTATTTCTTTAATTTTATCTTGCGTATCCATATCTCAAATTAGAAAATAGAATTTTTATTCAATACTAATAATTTTATACTTAATATCTTTTGATGGTGTTTTTACGGTCACTTCATCTCCAACTCTTTTATCAATAAATGCCTTGCCCAATGGCGATTCATTGGAAATTAAATTATCTTTGGGGCTAGCATCGTATGAACCGACAATTTTAAATTCTTTTGTTCCACCATCGTTACTTACTTTAACACGACTGCCAATTTGTGCCCTACCGATAGAAAACTCATTAGACTCTTCAATTACCTCAGCCGAATGGATGATGTCTTCCAACTCCAAAATGCGTTTTTCATTAGCCAATTGAGCATCTTTAGCGTCAGTGTAATCGGCATTTTCCGACAAATCTCCCATATCTTTAGCTCTTTTCAACCTCTCGCCAATTTCAAAACGCTTAGAAGTTTTGGATTCTTCCAATTCTTGCTCCAATTGCCTTTTCTTTTCTTTAGTTAAATATTTTTTCATAAATTTATTATCTACAATCCTCTATTTTGATAATACCATAATAAAGCGTCTTTTGCCACTGGAATGGCATTCAAAGCCCCATCCTTCACATTCTCAATCAAAACTAACATAGAAATTTTTGGATTTTCCGCCGGAGCAAACGCGAAAAACAAAGCGTTTAATTTCGTATTACTGGCCGTTTGCGCCGTACCACTCTTACCTCCGGAAGTAAAAGGTAAATCATTGAGACTTTTACCAGAACCAATTGAGCTCTCTACTGTCCTTATCATAGCTTTTCTTACCAATTCCAAATTCTCTTTTTTGATAATATTTTCTGCCAAACATTCAGACTTTGTCTCGCTTTTAATATTTCCCTGACTATCCGTTATTTTTTTTACAAGATATGGCTTTAAAACACAACCACCATTAACTATAGAATTTAAATCCGTTAAAAGCCTAATAGGAGTAACCAAAACATCACCCTGCCCGATACTAGCATGATAAGTATCACCAATACGCCAAATATCATCTTTTTTATTTTCTGGCGTAGGAATAAATCCGGTTTTTTCTCCAACAATATCCAAACCCGTAAGTTTATCAAAGCCAAATTTTTCTAAATATTTAGCAATCCTATCGATACCCAATCCTTCAATATTGCCCAAACCTCCTCCTACGATATAAAAATAAACATTACTAGAACAAGCGATAGCATCATACATATTCACATAGCCATGATTTTTCCAGTCTGGAAAAATAGAAGGATTACTTGGATTATAAGGATTAGGAATAGAAATAAAACCGTGGGTTTCAATTTTCTTATCCGGATCAATCAAATTTTCCTCTAAACCAGCAGATGCCATAATTGGTTTGATAGTAGATCCTGGGTTATAAGCACCGGCCACAGCCCTGTTAAACAAGGGCTGACTCTTAGAGTTTATTAATGCTGAATATTCGGTTTGACTAATACCGACGCTAAAAGAATTATTATCAAAACCGGGATAACTTACCAAAGCCAATACCTCCCCGGTTTGAGTATTCATAACTATAGCCACTGCCCCTCGTTCCCCTCCCAAAAAATTAATCTGCTGTCTCAAACGATTATAAAGATATTCTTGAAATTCTTTATCTATAGAAAGATAAAGATTGCTGCCAGCCACCGGATTAGCCCCAACACTCTGACCAAGAATTTGCATAGACGCATCTCTTAAAACAGTAATTTGCCCCGGCTCACCACGCAATTCATTTTCATAAAATGACTCCAATCCGGATTTCCCAATTCTTTCAAAATCCAATAACTTCGAATCTTTCTCCAAATCTTCCGAAGTAACCCTTCCTAAATATCCGAGCAAATGACTAAAAGACAAAGGAGAATCATATTCACGAACATCCTGTCGAATCACTTGGATAGCGGGATACCCAACAAAAGCGCTTTCCAAACCAATCACCTCTTGATTAGTCAGATCGGATTTTAAAACAAAACTTTTTAAAAACGCTCCCGGCTGCTTGCTAATAATATTTTTAATTTCTTCTGCTGAATATTTAGCTTCTGCTTCTACCTTAGCAAACAATTCATTTCTCTTTTCTTCTTCCACTGGCAAATAATTAGGGAAAAAAACCAAATCAAAAACCGGTTTATTATAAAGCAAAGGCTTATTAAAACTATCGTAAATTAACCCTCTTTCTGCCGGTACAGAAATATATTTTAATGAATTTTTTTCAGCCGAAGCTTTAAAATAATCGGATTTTATAACATTAAAATAAAAAATAAAGAAAATACTTCCCAAAAAAAGAAAAACCCCCAAATAAGAGATTAGCTTTAAACCCCATTTACCCACCTCCACTTCCAATTTCTGAATATTTTCTTCCGGAGCCAAACGCGAAAGAGCCTCTTTATTAAAAAGAACTTCTTCTGGTTCTAAAAAATTTGATCTTCTTCTTATTTTTTTATAACGACGAAAATTAAATCTCATAGTTTTCTATTTCTAAAAAAAGACGCTGCCAAACCAAAAAGCGCGGCCAAAGAACCATTAAACAATATCTCTATAAGATGCCTCCAACTCAAAAAATATTCAAAAAAACTATCTGTCCCCAAAATATAACCAGCGCCCAAAAACAAAAAATTAAATATAATAGTCCCCAAAATACCAAAGGTCAAAAAATGGTTGTTAGCAATATATTTTCTACTTAAAAACCACAGCAATAAAAAGGTAATCAATAAGGGCAACGAATGCAGCCCCAAATAAAAATCACTCAAATCATAGAATAATCCTCCCGCCAATACAGCTAATGCCGCTTCCCAAAAACTACTTAAATAAAAAAGCGCGGGTAAACCCGCCAAAACAATATTTGGCTTTACTCCAAAAATAGAGATATGAGGCGCAATAGAAACCTGCAAAATAGCCAAAAATATTACAAAAATTATTCGAAGAAATACTTTCACTTTATTAAATAAGATTCGGGATATTTATAAACTCCCTTTATCTTATTTTCAATAATTCACAAACCTTTTTTATTTAATAATGAGAACCTGCTCCAATTGTCCCCAATCAAAAGCCGGTTCCACCGTTATTGTTTGGAAAACCTTACCCTCCACTCTCTTCACATCTTTTACTTCACCAATATAAAGTCCCCTGCTTATTTTTTTATCTAGCCCAGAAGTGATAATTCTATCACCGGATTTAATTTCTTCTTTTATAGAAACCAAATCCAATTGAGCGGGCTCCAAACCTTGGCCTTTAAACATTGCTTCAATTCTTTTTTCGCCTACAAAAACAGAGGTTCTAAACTCATTATCATTAATACTTCTAATAGTTGCCGAATCTTCAGTGGTGTCTTTGATTTCCCCCACTAGGACTTGTCCTCCCCAAATCACCGCTTGTCCCTTTACTATACCCTCCGTGTTTCCCTTATCAATCATAAAACTTTGAGAAAAATTTAAAGGAGAACGACTTATTACATCAGCTAAAATAAAATTTAACTTTTGTTTACTAGCGAGATTAAGAGCTTCACGTAACGATTCATTTTCAGTTTTTAATTCTATAAAACTATTAAGTAAAGATTTTAAGCTGCGATTTTGAAAAATCAATTGCTCATTCTCCTCTTTTATCGCCCGATAAGAAAAAACGCCAGAAAAAAAATCGGCAACATTATCGGTGACTTTTAAGATATATCCTCGAAAGGGATTAAACAAGCTGGCAGCAATATTACTTTGAGCGGCTGAGCTAACATTCATTAAAGCGGAAAATGAAAAATATCCAATAATCACAACTAAACCCAAAAAAATAATTTTTTTAACGGGACTTTTCCTCATGAATCAAAAGATTTTTATACTTTTCCAAATCTTCTAAAATAATACCAGTTCCACGAACTTCTGCAGTCAACGGCTCATCTACCAAACGCACCGGTATTTCACAATAAGCTTCAATTAATTTATCCAATCCTCTTAATAATCCACTACCACCCGTAAGCCAAATATTCTTTAAATAAATATCCGCCACCAATTCTGGAGGAGTTTCTTCAATAGTAGAACGAATAGCCTCAACCAAAATTTTCAATGAACGGTCCAATGCTTTAGCAATTTCTTGATTGGTTATCACCACCTCTTTAGGCAAACCGGAAGACAAATCGCGACCACGAATAGTCGTTTCCATTTTCTCCCCCACTAATGGCTTAGCCGAACCGATCTCCAATTTTGCTTGCTCTGCGGTAGGATCACCGATTAATAAATGATGTTCGTCACGAACATACTTGATAATATCATCATTAAATTTTTGACCAGCTATTTTTAAACTTCTATATTTTACTATTCCAGCCAAAGAAATTACAGCTACTTCGCTAGTACCACCGCCCACGTCAACGATAATATTTCCGGATGGTTCAAAAATTGGCAAACGTGCGCCAATAGCAGCAGCTACCGGCTCCTCTACCAAATAAACTTGACCTGCGCCAGCATTATAAGCCGCATCTTCCACCGCTCTCCTTTCTACCTCGGTAATTCCACACGGAACAACAACTACTACAGTCGGGCGATAAGGCAAAATACCTAGAGGAGAATTTTTAAATTTCCTGAAAAAATATTTTAACATTTCTTCCGTCAATTCAAAATCAGAAATAACACCATTAATAATCGGCTGAGCAGCGACAATATGAGAAGGCGTACGTCCAACCATATCCTGCGCTTCTTTGCCCACTGCCAAAACATCGCCAGTCTTTTGATTAATTGCCACTACCGATGGCTCATTGACTACAATGCCTCGATTTTTTACATAAACTAATGTATTGGAAGTGCCTAGATCAACCCCCAATCCAATCGATAAAGATGAAAGAATTTTATTAAACATATTTATTATTTTTTGAAAAACCTAACAACGTCTTTTATTTTAACAAATTGCAAATCATTGGAACCTCGACGCTTTAATTCTACTTCCTTTTTAGCCAAAGTTTTATCGCTTAAAACAATTCGCACAGGAATACCGATTAAATCACTGTCAGCAAATTTTTCTCCAGCCGAACAATCATTTCTATCATCATATAAAACTTCAATTCCCTTTTTTATTAATTCATTATAAAGCTTATCAGCTGCTATCTTTATTTTCTTGCTTTTCTTTTCATCGGCATGATCAATTCTTATTAAATGAATTTGATAAGGAGCAATGGATTCGGGCCAGATCATACCTTTTTCATCATGAAAAATCTCCACCACCGTACCCATTAAGCGACTCAACCCTATACCATAACAACCCATAATAATCGGCTTTCTTTGACCCAAAGCATCCGTAAAATAAGCACCCAAAGCCTCGCTGAATTTTGTGCCCAGTTTAAAAATATTTCCAGCTTCCACCGTTTTTTCTTCTTTCAAAATTCCTCCGCATTTCGGACAAGGTTTTTTAGCCAAAGCCCCCGCAATCTCCTTATTTTGCGCCCAACCGCACAATTCACATAAAATCGTGAGATCTTCCCCAGCCGGACTTTTCACCATAAATTCATGAGAATATTTATTAGTAAAACTCCCTCCTGACGCCTCCACGGCAAAAGACTTCAATCCACAACGATTAAAAATTTTAATATACGTCTTCATGGCTTCTTCGTAATACATATCCAAGCTTTGTTCATCCGCATGAAAACTATACAAATCCTTCATTATAAATTCTTTCCCGCGCATCAAACCAGCCTTAGCCCTGGGTTCATCACGAAACTTATTTTGAATTTGATAAACAGCCATGGGCAAATCTTTATAAGTCTGAATATTTTTTCTAGCCAATTCCGTAATAGGTTCTTCATGAGTGGGGCCAAGTAAAAAATCTTTTTCACTATGATCCTTTAATCTGAACATAGCCGGACCGAATCCTTCCCACCTCCCTGTTTTCTCCCACAATTCACGGGGCATTAAAGCTGGCAAAAATAATTCTTGCCCGCCAATAGCATTTATTTCTTCCCTAATAATATTTTCTATTTTTCTAAAAACACGATAACCCAAAGGTAAATAAGAATACACTCCAGCTGAAAGTTTATCAATAAAGCCAGCTCTAATTAAAAATCTGGCATTAGTAGAGACTTCATCTTTGGGATATTCTCTTTGAGTTTTTCCGAAAAGTTTAGACTGTAACATGAGACCATTATATCCCCTATTTGATTTTTTTTCAACCGGACAAAAAACAGCATTTACGCTGTTTTTTGCTCCCTTTTTAATGTGTTTTATGCAATAAAAGAATTCTAAAAATTCTAATCACCATTCCTAAATCCAACCAGAAAGAACGATTTTTCAGATAATATAAATCATATTGTAATTTTTGCACAGCATCTTCCACTGATGAGCCGTGAGAATAATTTAAAATTGCCCAACCGATAATTCCCGGCTTTACCATATGCCTGATACGATAAAAAGGTATAGAATCAGAAAATAACTCTACTAGTTTTTTTTCTTCTGGACGTGGCCCCACGAAAGACATATCGCCTTTAATGATATTAACAAACTGAGGAATCTCATCAATATGCGTCTGTCGTAAAAATATTCCAAATTTAGTGATTCTTGAATCATTTTTTACCGTCCAATGCGGACCGATTTTATCCGCATGATCAACCATAGTTCGAAACTTATAAATTCTAAAACTTTTATTATTCTCACCGACCCTTTCCATTTTCAAAATAGCGGGACCCCGAGAGCTAATTTTAATACCTAAAATAATAAACGGCCAAAAAGGCAAAGTAACAAGTAAACAAATTGAAGCCAAAACAAAGTCAAAAAACCTTTTACCCGCTTCATAAGCGCCCCTTTTCATATTAAAGTTATTGAAGAACCACAATTCATCAATAACGGAAAGAGGAATTTTTTTAGTTGCCATTTCGTAAAAAGTTGCCAAATCCAATAAAGACACCTTTGCAAATAAAGCTCTAAATAAAGCCTTTTTCGCCTCCAAATCCCCGCTCTGACTGAATAAACGATCAACTACAATAACATTGATTTTTTCGTTTCTTGCCAAATTAATAAAAGTATCTTGATTGGTTCCCTCAAAAGAATCCATTACCAAAACCACTCGATACCCCAATTGAGGAGAATTCTTCAGGCATTCACACACTTCTTCAACCTCCTTTCCTTTTCCCAAAATTAAAACACGCAAAGGAGAACTTTTACCCAAAACACCGTTAAAAATCAAACGCCACATAAACAACAAAACAAAAGAAAAAACAGAAACTAGGAACAAATTAATCTTAGGAGTGATAGTGGGATAAATATAGAAAAAAACTATAGCTAAAATAAAATTGATAATGGCCGCTTCAGCCAAAGGTTTCCAAAACTTCATCTTTCTCGCAATAGTACCTATTTCATAAAGATGACTGATGTAAAAAACTACAAGCCAAGCCAAAAAAACAAAAGAAAAAATCCTGAAATGAATGTCAAAAACACTCTCTGACACATTCCAACCAAAACGCAAACAAAGCATCAAAAATAGAGCGACATAAAAACAAACAATATCACCTATACATAAAATGGCTTTTTTAATTTTTTCCGATCGGAAGATATTCATTAGTATCTCTTTTTTTAATAAACTTCTTATATAGGATATAACCAAAAACCACCAATAAAATCAAGGCGACAGCTCCTCCAACTATTTTTATCCAATCGGCATAAGGATTTACAAAACTACTAATTCCCGCCTTTACCGAATTAGAATCAAAAGAAATATTATCAATACCATTAGAAGCTTCAGCTTTAGATGTCAAAGAAAATTCACTAGGAATAAAAGCATCACTGCTCACCGAAGCCAAAAGTCTTAATTCTTTTTTCTCGCCAGGAACCAATGCCCCCAATTCCCACAAAACTTCTCCGGTTAAACTATTATATGAAGCGCTTTCGTCTCCGCTTACATAAGTAAGTTTAGCCGGTAAATTATCTACCACCTTTACATCACCCACCATCACTGGACTAGTGTTTGTCACTTCTACCACAAATTCCAATTGATCATTAGGACGAGCCTCCACGGAGGTTTCAGTGCCGTTAGACCAAGTGGTGTTTATCACTCTTTTCGTTACTTCTATTTTAGGTTCAGGAATAACAATTGATTTTTCCAAATTAATTATCGCCGTATTGCCGAAAGTATTAGAAACCTGCAAAACATCATTCCATGATTTTGCTTCATTAATTTTTATCTTTAATTCTTTGCTAATAACACTCTCTGACGGAATATTAGCTGCAGGGTAACTCAATTGCCCATTAACCACAGTCCCTCCCCCATTGGAAACCACGGAACCGATTTTTAATAAATCGCTAATATCATTTTTTATTTCATAATTATTAATAATTGTTGAGTAATCATTTTTTGCCAACATCACAAACCAAATCACATCACCAGATTTAGACGAAACAGTAGTGGCATCTTGCCCCTGAGTCTCGTTATAGGCCATCAATTCCAATGTTGGAGACGGACTGGCTTGCGGCTTATACCTATTCACATTGATCGTCACGTCTTTCACGGTTGCGTCAACATTATCGGCAGTCATAATTAACTCGTCAATTAACGAAGTATTTCCATAATTAAATAAGGAGGAACCGCTTACAACGGCATGAAAAGTAATAATTTTATAACTACCCAATGCAATATTACCGACACTGAGACCACTGGTAATACTATCATCAACTTTTTGATCATCAATAGAGCTGGAACCTTTTACATAAGAAAGTTTAGATGGAAAATTACTCTTCAAAACCACGTTATTCAAATCTCCCTCTCCTTGAGCCATAATTTTTACCGCAAATTCTACTTGTTGTCCGGGATTAGCAGAAAGAGAACGACTGTAAAAATATTGAGCGCTAGTAGATAATCTCGCGCCTACCGACATTTTACTATCAGCAATCGCCTCTCTTATTATCTTAATATCAAAATAATCGGTTATAGCGCTAACATTGGAAGCTGATACTTTTCCGATATTTTGAAAATAATTTTCTCCGATAGAATAATCATAAGAATCGGATACTTTGGCGGAAAAAGTGACCACTCGCGAATTGTTTCTTTCCAAATTACCCAAGCTAATACCCCTACCCACAACACCATCAGCCGCAGATACGCCATCAACTTTCGTGCTACCAGCAACATACGTGAGAGCGCTTGGCAAACTATCAACTATCTTTGCCGCGGAAACCGCTCCTTCTCCAGTAGCCACTGTTGCCAAACGAAATTCTATAACATCCCCTGGGTTCGCTTCTAAGTTTCTAGTTAAAGAAGTATTTTTGGTAACATTGCGAGCGCTCGCATCCAAAGACATTTCACTCACCACTTTTCCGGCACCCACCGTCAAACTGACAGAATTTGTTTTTGCCATTACCCCCACGCCTTGCGTAACAACAGATGGAGTTAATGTTTCTTGAGAATTAGCCGTAAATTGACTTTGAGTCGCCACCATAGCCTCAAAAGAAACCGTTTTCCCCTGTCCGGCGGCCAAAGTGCCAATATCTAATCCTCTACCAAAAAAATCTCCGGATATTCTCTGCCCATCAACAGCCAAAGAACCGTCTTGAAATATAATCTTACCGGGCAATGATGCTTTAACCAAAGTATTTTTTACTTCATTTTTACCAGTAGATGTAACTCTTATTGAAAATTTAATAACATCGCCAGGACTAGCTGTAATTCTACTTCCCTCCTTACCGTTTTTAGTGGAATTTTGAGCAGAAAAAACCGATGATAAATCTTGTATCAAAACACTCGGCGAAGGAGTTGGTGTAGCAGTTGGAATCGGAGTGGACGTAGCAACAACCCCTCCACCACATTTTTCACATATATTATTATGACAACAACTCTTGCTAAGGCCATATTTAGCGATACACGCGCTATTACCATTACTGGGACCATTTTGATTTTCATCACAATCAGCAATAGGCACAGTTGGCGTAACCGCCTTAGAAAAAGTAAATGTTTTTGTATAAGAAGATTTCACCGGGGAATCGGTTGCAAAAACCAAATATAAAGTATGCGAACCGGAAGAAAGATTGGCAGTATTAATGGAACAACCACTATTAAATTGATATTGATTAGCAGTGCATTGAGGACAATAATATTGTGTGGAATCACTACCACCACCAGTGCCCTCTCCAGGATCTTCCGATATACTTCCCAACAAATCATGGGGGGATCTGAAAATACTCAAAAGTTCTTCAAAAATTCCCTTAGTTATTCCAGGAAAAGGATCCTTAGGGTCATATTCTCTATAATTTGGATCACGCTTTTTAGGGTCGCCACCGCCACCAGCACACGCTCCAGACACTTTTTTAGTCCAACAACTTTGAGGAAGAGAACTTGCGCCACTATTATCAATTTTATATGTTATTCCCGTGAAAGAAAAAATAGAGCAAGTCTTATTAACTATTTGAACTCCAGCATCAAAACTTCCCGAAATTATCGAATTATTAAAATTAACATTGAAAACCGGGGCTTGAGTAATACTATTCGTAATCACTGGTGTAGGAGTTGGAGTTACCTCTTTCTTAGGCTCACAAACTTCTCCCACATCTTCCCAATAACAATAAGTAGTATTATTACATTGATATTGAGTTAAGAAAGTAGAACAAGAAATATTAGCAGCTAAAGATTGATCTTGCCACAAACCGACCATTGCAACGATTCCAATTATTAGAGTAGAAAAAAATAAAACTTTTTTCATGCTTATTTTACTATTTAAATAAATAGACCTTATATTTATATTATACCAAAAATAACAACATAAAAAAAGCGCGATTTGCTTACAAGCAAATCGCGCTTTTAAAAACTACATTATTTTTTTAATTTTTTACGCTCCATTAAATTATGCCAATCTAATAAAAGCGGACTAGCAACAAAAATGGAAGAATAGGTGCCGAAAACAGTGCCAATCAAAAGAGTCATTACAAAAACCTTTAATGAAACCGGACCGAAAACCAATAAGGACACTAGAACAATCACCAAAGTCAACGAAGTATTGATTGAACGCACCAAAGTTTCATTAATACTCTGATTAACAATATCTTTAAATTCTGTATTCGGATGAGAACGTAATCTTTCTCTGATTCTATCCAAAACAACAATAGTATCGTGCACAGAAAAACCTAAAATTACCAATAAAGCCGTAATAAAAGTAGAATCAACTTCCCACCCCAAAAAATGTCCGAGATAAGCAAAAAGTCCAATTGGGATAATTACATCGTGAAGCAAAGCCATGATAGTAACTACTCCATATTTCCAAGAAGACATCGGTTTGGAAACTTTACGAAAAGCCCAAGTCAAATACAAAGCAATGCCAAGGATAACAAAGACAACTCCGGAGAAAGATTTATTTTTTAATTCTTGCCCGATAGCAGGACCCACTGATTCAAAACGACTTTCCTCAACGCCGGAAAAAGATTCCTTGATTTTAAAAATAATCTGTTGATGCTTTTCTTCACTAATTTCTTTAGCTCTAATGGCCAATCCGGATTCTCCGGAAGTAGTAATTATCGCATCATTGATATCAAAACTTTTTAATACCTCATTAACTTGCTCGGAAGTCACCTTACTATCCCCCAAACTCAATTCCAACAAAGATCCGCCAACAAAATCCATTCCAGGCTTTAAACCAAACAAAATTACTCCGACAATAGACGCGGTGATCACAATACCGGAAAAAATATAAGCGTATTTTCTTGTTTTTATAAAATTTATAGTCATGATTCTTTAGTCATAAAAACTCTTAAAAACGACCTAGTTACAGTAATTGCCGTAAACATACTGACAACAACACCAATTAATAATGTCAAAGCAAACCCCTTAACAATAGAAGTAGTAAAATTATAAAGCACCAAACAAGTAATGATTGTAGAAATATTAGAATCTCTGATAGAAGGCCAGGCGCGTTTGAATCCTTCTTCAATAGCATGGAATTTATCTAATCCCCTTCTTCTTTCTTCTTTTGTTCGCTCAAAAATCAAAATGTTGGCATCTACGGCCATACCAATAGACAAAATGAAACCGGCGATACCAGATAAAGTTAAAGTGACAGGAATCAATTTGAATATTGCCAACGATAAAGCAGTATAAATCAACAAAGCTAAACTAGCAAAAAGTCCGAAAACACGATAATAAACAAGCATAAAGACAATTACCAATGCTAAACCAATAACTCCAGCCTTGATACTCACATTAAACGAATGTTCACCCAAACTAGCTCCAATTGATTGCTGAGAAACAAGAGTAATCGGTGCCGGTAAAGCCCCAGCATTTAATCTTTCCACTAATAGCTTCGCCTCATCAGTAGTAAAACTACCAGTAATTTGCGCCTCTCCCCCGGAAATAGTTCCTCCGACAGTCGGCAAAGAAATTGGTTGTCCATCCAAATAAATAGCTAAAATTTTATTAATATTTTTACCGGTCAATTCTTCAAAAATTGCCGCTCCCTCATCATTGAATTGCAAACCAACATAAGGTTCATATGTTGTCTTGTCAAAAACCAATTGCGCTGACTTCAAATACTGTCCGGTCAAAGCAGGTACGGCAGGAGTAAAATAAGGATCTACAGACAAATAAGCAGCGTCATTAGCTTTTTGTTTTTCTAAAATTAAGTTTGTTTCTTCTTGTGTTCTTTGCTCTTTAAATTCCAAAAATGGAGTTTCCCCAATAAGCTGAATAGCATCTTTAATATCTTTAACGCCAGCCAATTCCACTATTAATCTATGACTTCCATTAACTTCCGCTGTTTCTACTCTCGGCTCGCTTACTCCGAATAAATTTACTCTTTTTTCAATAACATCGCGCAAGCCGCTCACCACAGCTGATCTATCCGCTTCCGGGATTTGACTAGTATCAACTTGATAAACCAAATTCGTGCCTCCACTTAAATCAAGACCCAAACGAAAAGAAGTCTTCATCCAATTAGGCAAAAAATTGAATTTGCCATAAGCAAAAGCCCCAGCCACTATAGCAATTGCAATGATAGCGACCAATCCATATAAATTTCTCGTCTTTGATCTTATTTGTTTTATATCTTGCATATATTTTTTGAAATATAATTTTTAATTTTGCTTTTTGATATTTTAAGTCCGCCCAGTAGGACTCGAACCTACGACCCTCTGCTTAAAAGTCCGCCAGCTGGCGGATCTACCAACTGAACTCTAGCTCTAAACTTCGGTCCGCCCAGTAGGACTCGAACCTACGACCCTCTGCTTAAAAGGCAGTTGCTCTACCAACTGAGCTATGGGCGGATATTTAAACTAACTTATTTTCCCTCTTATAAATACTCTTCCTTGGCAACTTTTTAATTGCTTTTCACGCATCATGGCATCTTTGCGCGTTAATACTTCTTCTTTATAAATCAATTGCCAATCCCCTTTATTTTTATATGTAAAAGATTTTGATTTACTCTTTAATTCTCCGTTATGATACTTTAATCTCTGAACTAAATCAACAGTCTGACCAATATATATCTTATCCAGTTCTCTATTATAAATAGCATAAACGCAGAACATACTATTCTTAAAAGTCCGCCAGCTGGCGGATCTACCAACTGAGCTATGGGCGGATATTAATCAAATTTCACGGCTTAGCCGTGATATATTTATCATAAACGATTTTTTTCAAAAGGCAAATGGTTAAATTGACTATTGCCAAGAATTCAACCAAATTCTCTCCGAAAAAGCTTTATCTGTCAAAGGCAATCCATAAGAAAGAGGAGCAAAAAATTGGAAGAAAATTATTGTCACCAGAACAAAACCAATAATAACACTCTTAGATTTATTAAATTCAAAGAAATATTTAGCAAGAAAAATACTTAAACCGACGATCAAAAAAAGTAAAGAAGGGAAATAATGATATAAAAAAGCTACTCTGTCTACAAAAACATAAGCCAATATATTACCCACATAACCCACCATCAATAACAAGATAGGAAAAAATTCTGAATCTTTTATTTTTTTAAATGATTGTCTAATAAGCCAAAACAACCAATAAACAAAAGCCACTAATCCGGACCACCAAATAAAAGGATTACCCTGAAGATAAATTCTTGAAGCGACCCCCTCTTCTCCTGTCCCAAACCAATAATAAATTGGCCTTAAAAGAAATGGCCAAGTATACCATTGAGAACCGTAAGAATGTGTAGCCTTCAAATTAGCATTAGCTGTATACATTACTTTGTTCAATTCCAAAAATTTAGAAAAAGTACTAGCTGGTTTTATGCTGAAATCATTATAATATTTACTACCAATCAATGTTTTTTGAAAAGATGGAGTCATAAAAGCATCCCCATCACCGCTATACGAAAGAAGGCTAAGATGAATAGCAAAAACCGAATAATAAAGAATAAAACCAACCCCCAATAAAATACCCGCTTGTCCAAAAAATACTTTTCCACTCCTCGTCTTAAACCAATCAAACAATAAAACAGAACCGGCAACACCAATAAAAATCAAACCAGTCCACTTTACGGCAAATCCGGCAGTTAGAGAAAGACTCGTCGCCACAGAAAGCCATAGCCAAGATTTACTAAATGCCTGTTTTTTTCTCGCCAGCAATAAAAGCCACAATCCCAAAAATCCAAAGACCAACAAAAACACATCCATTAAAATAAGACGCGATTGAGTTAAAATAGCATTATCAAAAACCACAAACAAACCGGCTAAAAAAGCAGCCATTTTACTCTTAGATAGTTCTTTGGTGAAAAGATAAACAATTAACGGCAAAAAAGCGCCAAAAACACTCACAATAAAACGCAAATATTTATAAAAATCATTCGTGTACTCCCTGCCTATATTTTTAAAATCAAAATCAATAGGGGCTTCTGCTCCGGTTGCTTTAGCCCAACCAGCCATCAATAATTTTGCTAGTGGTGGATGGATATCAAAATAATACTCCCCCGTTGAATAATCCGTAACAAATTTAGAAAAATAAATTTCATCAAAAACAATCTGATTAGGCTGACCAAAATGATAAAACCGCGTTGCTATTCCTAGAATTAATAACAACGCGATTAAAACCCACTCTTTTTTAATTATTTTTACAAAATCAAACATTTTTTATAAAAATGCAGAGAGCTCGGCAGAACAACTCGGCAAAGCCGAAAATTCCTACTGCAATTTTAATTCGTATAAATTTTCAGAAATCTTATCAAAAAAGATTAATTGTGTTTCATCTTTAGATAAATCAATTCCTTGAATCTCAAAAATGGCCTTATCAATCAGAGGAGTAGCCTCCATAGTCTGTAAATCAATTTTATAAATCGCCTCTTCTTGATTGAAAGCTCCCATATAATAATCATCCGGCCAAATCGCTCCAACGGTCGATTCTAAAGGAATGGCGCAATATAAGACAGCTGATTTATTTGAAAAAACGCATTTTTCAGGCAATGTCACCTTTGGGAATGTACCCAAAGAAATAGCCTCTTTATTAATCAATTTTAAAGTTGGATTACTCCCCTTCTCTTGCGTCATAAACAACAAACCATAATTTCCGATAAAATCCCACTTTAATAATAATCCATTGCCCTCTACAAATTGTTTAAAAGTTTTGGCTTTAGTATCAAATGCTAAAACAGTTTGACTTACATAACCAGAAGATTTTTGCATAATATAAGCAGTGGTAGTGCTAGGCCAAGAAATCAATAAGTCATTAGATGCTTTAAAATTAATCAACGTTTTTTTATTGGATAAATTTTGATCCATCTGCCCAAGATATTGCTGCTCGTTAGTTACTGTAGTGTTAGCTAAAATCGGACTATTAGAATAATAAAAAATTAAAGTTTTTCCATCCGGAGACCAGGCTGCGGTTTTAATATTCGTATCAAGATTTTTTAATGTATGAGTCGCGATATCTAAAACACTATAAGTTGCATCGCTAGATCCGGTAGCTACATATTTAATCAAGACCTTCCCAGTCTTAGACGGTTTTATTTCCAAAATATTACTAAAATTAATACCTAATTCTTTTTTCTCTTCTTTAGCAGGATCAACTGAAAAATCGGCTTCATAAAACCCGTCTTCTTTAAAATACTGAAGAGTAGTAGTGCTAGCTGACCAAAAAGCCAAAACATCTCCTTTGGAAATAATATGTATTTTTTGCTGTTCTTCTGGAGCCAATGTAGCCATAGGAGTTGGTGTGGCAAAGCCCACTGTCTCATCAGTTGGTAATCCCCCATTTTCCGTTACAACTCCCGTTCCAGAAGTTGGACGAAAAATAAAATACAAAACAGTTCCAGTGGCTATTAACCCTATAACAATAATTAAAATTATAAAAAATATGGTTTTTTTAGACATATTATTTTTTTATATTTCTTCATTTGGCACCTCCACTCTGTTCCGCGCAAGGATCAATTGCTGGTGGGCGATTACAAATCTCAGTGCATTGTGTAATAATCTTCGGACTCTCCCGACCATCCTTATTACATTCTTTTAAACAATTCGCTCGATCCTGCCTAAACTCTTTGCAGTCATCTGATAGAGCAGCGCTACTCGCCACCGAAGAAACAGGTGGCAATTGTTGCCACTTGCTTAAATCAGCTAAATCAGGATTAATAGTTCTTAAAATAATTACCGATCCGAATAAAACTACGAGACCAAAAATAGCTTGAAAAATATCATCTTTTGCCTCTTTTTGCTTCCCAGCATTATCCCCAGACATTGCATATTTCACACCAGCCATTACGATTACAATTGCCGCCATAAATACACCCACCCCCAGAGATAGCTTATAAATCCCGGACAAATAATCAGCCGGGCCATTAACGCAACCCTCCAATCCTGGTAATTTTATTTCTAATTCTGTTTGGGAATCGCTGCATTCAGCTAAAGCAAAACCGCTTGAACCAGCCAACAATAAAATTGCAATGATGAAAATTTTTATTACTTTTTTCATATACCCAAAAAATTAATCTTAATTTGACCAATGGCTCTAATTAAAGAATCAGTATAATCGGCAACTAAAATTTTTACTAAATGACTATTATCTCCTTCTGTTTTTTTAACAATAAACGAGGAATTACCACTTTGATATTCATCATTTTCATACCATTTTATTTTTAATTTTGCAGCACTACTAAAAAAATAAGGGGTAGCCACCAAAGAAACTTCCGTTTCATTAGTATTTATAGTTTCATTTCTTAAAACAACAAATCCATTTGTTGTTTTAATTACAGCTTTAGGATTTACAATAGGAATAACAATAGTTTTTTCTTGAATAGAACCATTAGGGAATGTAACTTTAACCTTCACTTCTTGCTTATCAAGATTGTACTCTTTTGCTCTAAATCTAAATTGTCTAGTTCCCACCCCATCTACGTCGGCAAATTCTCCATTTAAATACCAACGATATTGCCATTTTGAAGGATCAGAATATCCACTTCCAGAATAAATTAATGGCTGTACAGTAATTTTAATCACACAATCTACAGAAGCCAAATTCTTTCCTTGATAACCAATTGGCGAAGAACCATTACTTTCCCAAGTTAAATAAAAAATACTGGCAGGGTTAGCAGCCTGAGCGCCAAAACCACTACTTATAAAAATAGTAAATAATACCGTAAATAAAACAAAAATAATACTTTTTTTCATTTTTATTTATTTTTTATCGCTGAAACTTTATTAATTATCTTTTCAGATCCCCCATCGCCTTTCCCGTTGGAGTCTTATCAATTACTTTTTCAACTTTCTTTAATGCTTTCTTGCCCATTTTACTATCTTTAGCCAATAGGATAATCATCATAGTGGTTCTGATAGGAAGGATGTCAACAGCGGGAATAAATTCCAATAAATTAGCAATTAAGTTCCATTCCACTCTTCTTCCTTTCCAAAACAACCAAACAGTTGTAACTCCAGTAGCAATCATATCTGCAGCCCATGATAATACCGCTCCAATACCGGTTAAACTAAAAATATCGAAAATATCAGCTACTATCAAAATCGGAAAAATAAATATCAATTCTACAAAGTAAATTTTGGACTTCTCTTGATTATCATTCAATGGAATTTCACTCTCTGAATTAACATCTTGTCCCATCATCGGCAAATCTTCCTCTCTAGTAATAGATTGATCAATTTCCAAATTTTGTTCTTGTTTTTTATCATTTTTAACCTCCTGCATAAATTATAACTCTTTTTAGGAGCTTTTATCAAACTCTTCTTTAGCCTTAGCGATTTCCAATAATTGCGCTGGATT
>DAONDV010000010.1:0-21132 GCA_035402745.1 Minisyncoccota bacterium | reverse complement strand
TGTTCTTCTTCTAAAATTTTAATGCCCTTTTTCTCGGTTTTTTCCGGATTATATAGATTATAATAAAGTTCCAATAATTCTTCCGTAGCTAATCTGGCACAACGCACGCCAGTTGGTCTCAACCCGGAAACCACAGCATCGACTCTGTGTCGCAATTGCATTTTTTTTGCTTCAAAGTCCATCTCTTCATTTTTTTCTTTTTCACCTTCTTTTGCCTGTTTCATAAAAGGGATAAATTCCGTAATCTTGGCAAAAGTTTTATCCGCATCAACAGGACCAGCAGAATATGAAACCACCACATAAAATCTTTTAGACATAACATTGGTAACGCTTACCAACGTCTTTATAAACTCTATGTATTCTTTTATCTGCACTTTTAGCAAAGAATTTTCTTCTTGACCCTCTCTTTCTTTCAAATATTTCAAATAACTTTCAATATTTAATTTTCTAGAATGAATTACAAACTGAATAGAAAAATCCAAACGATTGAGTAATCCTTGATAAGCCGAAGTAATTAAAGCCTGTTCATCTTCTGATTTTAAATCAAAATTAATTCCCGAGACCATAATCACCGCCCTCAAAGAACCATCTTTCAAAATAACGCAATCATCTTTGATTGTTTCAATGCTTACAAATTGTTCTGTTGATGTTGACTGTGCCATAATATAATTACAAATTTCTACTGACCAATTTCCAATAAAATTATAAATTTAAATAACAAATTATTTTTAATACGTTTAAGTTATTCATCTAACTTTTTTGCCATCTCTCCTAGTTCATCTGATGACAACCTCTTTTTTTCCACCACTTCTTTTTTTATTATTTTAGGCTGCTGTTTTATCAATACTTTATTTGTTCCCGATCTCTGCCATACATAAAGACGCGGATGAATCATATATCTCAAAAAATTAACCGCTACTCTGGAGAAATTCTGACCGTTAATTTTCAAAAAGGCTAAAGCCAAACCCAAAGCGCCAATCAATCCCCCCACAATAATCCAAAGCCAAATTTGCAACACCTTAAAAGAAAGAAAAGCCAAAGCTGCCGTACCAACTAAAATCAAAAATTGTCTTAAGCTTAACGGCCCAATAATTTTATCTTCTATATCAATAAATTGCGGAACTTGAAATGTACCCATAATTAAAATTTCAATTTTTTAAGATTAACGACATTTTCTGGAGGAACTGCCGGCATCACTTCTTCCTTAGCTTCTATTTTGATTACTTCTGATTTAACCACATCAACTTTCGGCTCCATTGGCATAACTGGCTCTATCGGCGTAACAACTTTTTGCTCAATTTTTGGTTCAATGACGCCTACTGTGTTTCTACTCAATGGAGAATTAACGGAAATAAATGGCGCTTTTATTTCTCCGGCGTTAGCAGACTCTATCCCTTCTTTTGAAACAGATAATGGCGGAGGAATAGGAGCGGAAAAATTTACTACTTTTACCGGTTGTGGAATGGGCTTAGTCGGAGCAATAATATTATTTAATTTACCGAAAAATCCAGGTTTCGTTTCTAAAGGTTTCCTTTTCTCTATATTTTCTTTCATAGCCTGCGCTCCCCCCTGTATTTCCACATCGGAAACAATTTTTTCTTTCTGCGGCTGTATTTCCCCAAAAGAAAACTCCATCGGCTTCATAGCCCCCAAGATAGGCTTAACCACTTGTTCTTGCCCCATAATCATTCCAGATTTCACACCAAAACTTTCTGTAGGTTTAGCAAATGGAAATATTGTTTTGCCCCGCTCTTCTTGAACGGCACTGATAGGCTTGCTCGAAATTATATCAGGAGCTTTTGGTTCCAATGATTTTTGAGACAAATCAATAACATTGGCAGGAGCTACTGTAAATTCTTTCTCTTCTTGTTCTTTTTCCGCTATTTCTGCGGGCACAATGGGTTTTTGAACAGGACTAAAAGGAGATATTTTTTCCGCAGTCGTCTTCAAAGGCTGCCCTAATTTTTGAAGTAAATCAGCAGTCTCTTGTTTTTCCACTTTTTTATACTCCACCCCTTCTGATTCTAATTTATATACTTGCTTCAATAAATCTCTCACCGGTAAAAATATTTGTCTATCAATCTCCTTAAAAATGTCTTGAGCCAATATGGCATTAAACCCAAATTCATCAACAAGTCTTTTTGGAAAATCGTTATAATTCGTAAATCCGGCCAAGACATCACCAGTCAAACAAGTAACGACGTCTAATTGTTCGCTAGATAAATTATTCATTGCCGCTACCTGACTAATTGCCTCAGCCGTTTCCGCGCCATCAAAAGACTCCTGAAGTTGTTCAGGCATCATTTCATATCTTTTTGCAAAATTTTCATTTAATATTCCAAACATTTTTATTTTTATGATTTTTTATCTTCCGTTTTTTCTTCTTTCTTCTCTTCTTTTTTTGCGTCATCAGGTTTCTCCATTTTTTCGGCAAGATCACTTAATAATTCCTCGGTTTGTTTTTTCTTATGAGCTGCATCCATGATCTTTCCTACTGTTTCTTCAGCAATATCCTTCCCATCAACCTTCATTCTCTTTATAGTTTCAGCAAAACCATAATGTCCAGCTTTAGCGCCCGGAGAAGAATCAAGTTGACTCATTTTTGCAACAGCTCCAACGCCACCATCCAAATAAAGATTTTCTGCCATACTAGTTGTAACCCCTTGCCTTAAAGTAAATGTTGCTGCCATATCTTTGCCTCTAATTTTAGACAAAGCGCTATTTATACTCTTCATGGGCTTATGGGCCATAACATCAATTAAAGCTTGCGCCTGCGCAGTCTTCAAATTCCCTAAAGATCCAGTCAACTCAGACAGCTTGGATAAATCTGTTTCTTGAAAACGCTCCATAATCGGCACCCTCGCTTTTTCAAATTCGTTTCTCGCGTCTTCTCTTGTCTTCTGGGCACCACCTCTTTGTGTTTCCAATGTTGAAACATTGGCTTCAGAAGCTCCTAATTTATTCTTCGCATCATTTATTGTTCTCTTTGCTTCTTCTATTGCTTCTTCTGTTGCTCCCGCCCCCTCTAACACCTTAGCGTTATCTTCAGCCTTTTTATAATCATTTTTATCATTATCCCTCTTCTTTACTGCTTCCTTATACTCATTATCAACTCTTTCATATTCAGTATTCTCTTTAGCAAATTCTTGGCGACTCTTTACAAATTCTTCAGATTCTTTTTTAAATCCATCAGTAAAATGTGGAGCTGCTTTTTCCATATCCTTCTTTTCTTTATCAAAGCCCATTCCCTTCTTGCCGTAAATCTTTTGCATATCTTCAAATTGCTTTTGATTCAATTTGTCATAACCGATTTTTTTAGCCGCCTCCACCCTTTCCTGAGTATTCAAATTTCCCCACATACTCGTTAATTGTCCGGAATCAAACTTCTTCCCTAATTGCCCCTTCTCTTTTCTCAACTCATCTCGCTTCTCGGTAGCCCGAACAGCTGCACCCTTAAATGCCTTACCCACAACAGGCACGGCGGTTAAGGCATTTAAACTTCTAGCACCAAGATTAGTTGCTCCCCTAGTAACAAAATTATTTGCCGCTCGCTTCCCTAACCATTTTTGCGTTCCCTTTTGAGCTTTAGTTATCATTCCCATTGCCCCCTTAGCAGCGCCCGAGCCCAAACTCTGCCCAGCCATCAAACCAGCAATCAAAAATCCAAGTACTACCATTAACTGCATTACATTAGTTGGATCAAAAATACTGCTACTACCATTACTATATTTAAATATGGCTGTATCCCCACCAGTCTTTGCTTTTAGCGTATCTTTATCTATTAATCCTTTTGTATTATCAGCGACTAGTAAATTTATGGCCAAAAATATAAAAAATCCCATTATAGGCGCCATAAATGCCCATTTCAAAAAATTACTCCACCAATGACTAGCATATTTTGACAATATTGGGATTGGGACCATGCCCAAAAACCAAGCCAAGGGCGCTAAAATCAAAAGTATCCATAACCAAAAATTTCTTATAAATAATGTAAAAACAAGGGCTCCAAAAATTATTAACACTAAACAACTAAAAACAATAACAAATAATAATTTTATTAAAACTTGAAATATATCCGTTTTAGCTTCAGCCCCTGCTTCTTTCAGATTTCCTGATTGCGTATCGGATGCCCAAAAAGTCTGCAACTTTAAAGAATTGGCCAAATTTTTACTAAATTCAACTCCGTTTTTTTCACCCGCATTTAAAGGAGCAAATATAAAATATCTGAACAGTACTTGTGAAAAATCAATAATAATTCCACCTATCATCAAACTAAAATTAATAATTATTGCCATTGCAATAACTTTAAATAATAATTTTTTAGGATCTCCTTTTTGTAATCTTAATATTAATGAAAAAGCAATATAAATTAATACTGCTATAAAAAACAAGTTAGCAAAATCACGACAAATTTTCCAACCCTGCTGTACCACACCCAATTTTGTAAATTGACTAATATCTACTACCCATGCTAGCAACTTTGATAATAGTTGAATTAGTTGTCCCATAGCATAAGCAATTCCATAAGCTATGGTAGCAGCCCCCTTAACCACCACTGCACTCAAAAAACCAGTCGGATTATTAGCCGTTTTCCCAAGCGTCCCAATCATATATAAAGCATCGCCAAATATTCCACTTGGATAATCACTACGAACTCCATAATCTTCATCGTTATAACCAAATATACCCTCCTCAGCATTAATTATATTAGGTATAAAAAATAACAATAATAAGATTACCCAAAATTTTTTGGTTTTTAATATGTTTTTTATTTTCTTAAAAATATTTTTCATCTATTTTTAATTAAGGGTGAACTGGCGGTGTGGGGCAAGTTGGGCAACACCATGTGTCACACCAAGTTGAACCCGTACAAACCGATTGCGGCTCTGCCGCGTCTGTCCCCCACACTGACAAATTTTTAGCGCTTGCCGGCAAGCTGGTGCAATCATAACAATAACTATCATCATGAGTATATCCATTTCCAAATGAATATTCATTCACTTTTTTATAGTTACCAGAATAACTACAAGTACAACCATCACTCGGGACACTACTGCCGCCCTTACTCCATATCAAATCATACCCGGAACTGGTTATTTCATCACGAGTAAAAGTCCTAGTATTTTGACCGGTTTTTCCACCCCACGCTTCCTCTCTAGTAGCTTCACAAAAGGTCTGACAAAGATTGCTTGGTGTCGATTGACTTGCCGCGCTACACATAGTACACGTTCCATTTGCGCTACAATTTCCTTTAGTGCTGTTTCCTGGATTTCCCCTACCCCTTACATACACGCCAGCCCTACAGGCATCGCACGTTGGATATGGCCAATCACTATTATCAGAGGTATCGGCCTTGCAAGAAGCCGTGCAAGAATCTTTTGTATTAAATTCACCAAAAGGACTAATCGTACAAGTATAGGAATTTTCCTCACAAGCGTATTTCACCCCAGATCCTCCAGCGCAAGCAGTATCGCATTCTTCTTTGGAAGTATATTTCCCTCCCACGGTCATCACACAAGCCCCCAAATCTTTATCGCATTCATAATTAATATCGGAAGGTCCGGTTGTTCCAAGATCTTCATAGTTAGCTGGCGCCTCTTTAGTAAGCATTCCCAATAAGCCATCTTTGCCAGCCCTGAATAACCTATTTATCGCGGCATCAGCAATAGTTGCTATATAAGTAGTAAACTCTGTAGCTGATAAGACATTATCAATATCAACATCTAAAGCTTTCTGTAATCTTTGAGCTATTGTTGTGCCAGGAGTAGTAGTCTCCCACAACAAACAACTCTTTTCTCCGGTTAATGGATCATCAATTGATGCAGTACACTTTTTAGTGTTTAAAAATCCTCCTTGGCTTTGACTTTGCTCCTGTTCTTGCTCTGCTTGCGCAGTTAACATTTCATAAGCCGCTCCTTCTATGGCTGTCATATAAGCACCATAAGGATTTCCCCTAGGATTTAGAGATTCATCAAAAGCTAACCATCCACCCTCCCTAAAATCATTATAAAAATTTTCAATATTGCCTACAATTTGATTTAAAGTACAAGTTGGCAAAGCTGGTCTGCTATTTACCTGTGGTAAACTTACTCGCACTTGAAAATCAAATGTATCACAAAGACCGGCAAACTTGGTGGTTTTAACATAACTACCAAGAGCATCATTCACTACATCCCCCATAAACTTTCTCCAATTAGTAACAAACGCAGGCTTACCATCCGTTCCTTGAACCCACTTAACAATAGAATCAACAAAATAATCAAGCAATTTTTTTCTAAGCATTTCTAATATAGCCTTCAATGCCTGATCAACCACTTTTGATATAAATGTTTGTGCTGCTTGTTGCGCTAATTGCTGCTGAACCAACTGAAGAGGGAAGGAACTACCAATAACCAAAGGAAGGCCAAAACCTTGAGCCTCCGCTTTTGGCACAGTAAAAAATAACGGCGAAAAAGTACTAACTATAATCGTCGATATTAAAAATGTAATTAATGATTTTTTAAACATTTATTTATTGATATTGTATTTCAAAACCATGGCTTTTTAAAACCTTGGCAAATCCACTATCTAAAGTAGAAAATTCATCGAATAATTCATCCATAGCCATCAAAGACGAGGCTGCCTTCAATGGATCGTCATTGACATTGGCCAAAGATTCAAAAATTCCCTTTTCCGTAATAAATAAATTTATAGCATCCTGATGCAATGAGGATAAATCGGATGGAACCTTAAGCATCATTAAATCATCAATAATATTTTGCAAATAACCGGGAATCAATTTTAAATAATCGGGATTATTTGTATCCATAAACATTTCCAAATTAGCAGCCATATTCATTTTAGCGGCATATTTAGAAATAGATTCTTTATAACTTTCGTAATAACTTAAAATATTTTGTTGAGAGTTATCCGTGGAAATCTTCAAATCTTTTTTAGTCACAAATAAAGCGCTATCAAAACTTTTATCTTGTTCTGCAGCTATTTGATCTAACAAAGTTTGACTATCAGGAACGGCGACTTCCTTTCCCTCTTCTATCCCGGATGGATTAGAATCAATAAATCCCTTAGCTAAATTATCGGCAAATTTTTGCGTAAGATTTTCTGATGCTTTTTTACCCGTCAATAGAGCTGACAAATCTTCACTGCTTAATACACCTATTTTTTCATTTTCTTTTTTAATATTAAATCCCTCCACAGCAGACTCACCCTCTTTTTCCAAATCAGCCAGTGATTTTTTAGGAGCTTGCGGATCGTAAAAAACTAAAATTCCCGCGATAATCAATGCGGACGTTAAAATAAATAAACCAATTTTATTTTTTGAATTAAATATAAAATTCATTTGTATTTATCTATCTATATTGTACCACAAAAAATATTAATCAAGAAGAATTTTAGCGAGATTTATCCACATTGTCACATCTAAATCTTGCGCCCTTATTTTATCGGAGAAATTCATCTCTTCCAACGCTTTTTTTATCGCTTCCTTAGAAAATTTACTTGATAAATTGTTAAACAATGTCTTTCTGGGGGCTAAAAACCCCACCTTCACCAAATCAATAACATTATTTTCTTGTTTACAGCGTTTTTCTTTAGACAAAACTGTCAATTTTATCACACTGGAATCAACTTTAGGCTTGGGATAAAAATCTTCCGCTTTTAAATTCATTACAATCTCAGGCGCGGCCCATAATTTGGTAATAATTGAAAGTTGGTTTTCTTTTTTTCCGCCAAGAATTCTCTCCGCCACCTCTTTTTGCATGGTAAAAACCACGGACTGAGGAGATTTTTTTAATTCTCGAATAATTTTTAATAATTGCCCGGTAAGATAATAAGGAATATTTCCGCAAATTTTATAATTTCCTAAATTTTCCACTATACCAGCCAAAACATCTCGGCAATCTCCCTCCACTACCTTATAATTGCTTCCATTAGAAAGACCTCTCAATCCCTCAATCAAACGTCGATCTTTTTCAATCACAATAACATTATCTGTTATTTTCAAAATTTCTTTGGTCAGATTGCCGCTGCCTCCTCCCACCTCCAAAATAACATCCCCTTCTTCAATCTCTAATGATTCTACTATTTTTTTCAACGCCTCATCATTCTCTAAAAAATTTTGACCAAATTTTTTTATATATTCCATATTGATATTATACCACATTTTTCAACCCGACTAAAAAATATCCCTCATCAATTTTTCTGCCTCAATTTCAATTATAATCACAACTGTTATCATTGATAATAATTTAAATAAAAAAGGACGGCTATTTTTTCCATAGTCGTCCTTTTGTTTTTTGAGTTAGACCACTGCCTCCTCGTTGGCGATCAGGACGATTTCATCCTGATCGAATAAGTGGACACGATTCGTGTCCAGTACCAAGACGATACGCAAGGTTTCACAGTCCTTGCCTACGACCCACCCCACTGTCTTGTCGGGTACTCGTACAAGTTCCACCTGCTCCGGTGGAAACCATCGAGTACTGGGAGACAGCAGTTTCTGCTTCTCCGCCTGTTTCTGCGCCGCCACCAAAATCACTCCTTTGTCCTTGGTCATTTCGGCCTCCTTTTATTTGAAATGCTTTTATTATAATAGCATAAAATAATGAGAAAGTCAATAATAACTATCACTTTAATATCTTCCTGACTTCCCCACTACTTTTTGCATTCATTAATTTAATTCTTAAAGATTTGGCATTCTTAAATCCCGATAAATATGACTTAAAATATTTTTTCAAAGAATTAAAATCTCCTCCTTTTTCAATTTTTGAAAAAAGCGTTAAATGTTTTAATAATATCTTTTTTCTATCTATTGGCGATATTTTTTTGCTCTTTTTGTAAAAAAACCAAGGATTATTTAAAACATTTCTTCCCACCATTATTCCATCCACTCCGGACAATGCAATTTTTTCATAAGCATCCTTCAAATCTTTAACGTCTCCATTTCCCAATATTAAAATATCGGTTTTATTTTTTTTATTATAATTTTTCACAATTTCTACAGCAAACTTTATCGCTTCCCAATCAGCCACACCGGTGTACATCATTTTTCTTGTTCGGCCATGAACGGTAATAACATCCGGTCGAGCCGATAATAAAACTTCCAACCACTTCTTAAATTCTTCCTTATCATATTTACCATATCCAATTCTAGTCTTTACGGAAACAGGCAAACTCCCCGCCGCCTTTTTCACCGTTAAAATAATCTTCTTGGCTAATTTAGCATTTAAAATTAAATCCGCCCCCGCGCCTTGCTTTATTATTTTCTTATCGGGACAACCCATATTTATATCAATACCGTCAAACTTCATTTTTTTTGCTAATTTTACCGCCACAACAAACTTTTGAGGATCTTTACCAAAAAATTGCGCCACAATCGGCCTCTCTTTATCACTAAATCGCAAATCCTTCATCAACCTCTCTCGACCGACAGAACACAATCCATCAATTGATACAAATTCCGTCCAAAAAACATCGGGTTTCCCACAAGAAGCCACGATCTGACGAAAAGCCATATTTGTCACATTGGCCATAGGAGCCATCGCTAAAATCGGCTTTTTTAATTTTTTCCAAAATCCTTTAGACATAAACGCATTCTAAAGACTTTTCTTCAAATTGACAAGACCATCGTTTTCTTTTATGATGTGAGTAGTTTTTAAAAAACTGAAATCATCATAAACTCATTAAAGGGAGGATAAAAATGTTTCTAGTACTATGTATTCAAAACGGTAGATTCACCCTACAAGAATCGGGCATCGACACAACACCCAAAACGGCAACCAGTTTCTTTGATTTTCAGAAAAAAGAAGATTTTTCTCTTGAAAATTTAGCAAGAATAACAAAAATCACAACAAATGACATTCTTGATTTGGGATTACGCGGACTCATCACTCCGGAAGCTCAAAAAATCATCCGAGAAAAAATGGCCATTCAATGAACACTAAAGAAGAATTACTAAAAAGATCTATGCAATTATGGGATGACTGGCAAATTTTCAACCAATACACAAAGCACGACGATTGCACTCTAAGAATTCATATAATTATCAATGAGAAAAACGAAATTTATTGTCCAATCTTTGTTCAATTTATTGATAATGCGATCATCGTCTCTGTTTATGACGA
The DNA here is from genome assembly GCA_035402745.1 of Minisyncoccota bacterium. Taxonomy (GTDB): domain Bacteria; phylum Patescibacteriota; class Minisyncoccia; order UBA6257; family JAAZHW01; genus DAONDV01. Next base: position 11,011 of record DAONDV010000010.1, on the reverse strand, counting down.
AAATCCCGTACCGGAAGAATTCATAAAAATCAAAGAAAAAATACAGAAAAAAATAGAAAAAGAAAAAAATCCCCAAACCACTACGAACCGTGAAAACATCTCCTTCAAAAAAACTATCGTCAAAATATTCGGATACCCCTTTTTACAACTTACCCTTAATAGCAAAGTTCTTATCAATAAGACGATCTCTTTCCCTTGCCTCTTGATAGAATTCCCCAACGAAAGAATAGTAACTGACCAAGAAATAGAAAAAATATGGAAAAAAATTATTTCCTATATTCAAAATTAAAAAACTGGTCGCTTTATGCGACCAGTTTTTCTTTTCTTCAACTAAATCTTAAATTTCTCAGCAATTTTTCCAATCAACGGCAACGGCTCTTCTTTATGGCTTAAAGCATTTTTTACGCCCAAAATAAAGAGGACTAAAACTGCTATATTTAAAAGCCAAGAAATCAATCTCGCAAAATACCACATACTCAACGGAAAAATATTATAAATCATTCCGTTTAAAAGATAAACGACGACCGCCAAAGCGAACAGGGCTAATCCCTGACGTACATGATATCTCACAAAAGGATCCTTTTTGTCTTCAGTCAAAAGAGGAACAAAGAAAAGAATATATGCTATTACTGCCATAATTGTTTTATTATCGGCAGTCCCCTGTTTTTTCTCATTCTCAGTTGACTGATTTTTTTGTTGTTCCATAATTATTTAGAATGTTGAATGTGAAACGTAAAATATTGTTTTTACATACCATTTGCCACATTCTATTAAAATTAGATCGACCAAAATTAAAAATAACGTTTATGCATAAGTCGCTTTTTAAATGGTTTAATGTACTCATCCGTGGTTTTGGGAGTAACAATAAATTTATGAGCTTTCAAATCTCTATAAATAAAAGCCATAAACATAGTGCCCAATAAAGAAAAAGCAGACATTAAAATAAAGATAAGATTAAATCCATAACGCTCCGCCAAATATCCTCCGGCTGAAGCGGTAATGGCGCTGCCTAAAGCCACCAACATAGTTTCTAAACTCCATTGAAATCCCTCCTGCCCCCTATCAATGTGTCTCGTAAAAATAGCATACCAAGCCGGCAAGTTCATAGCGAAGCCCAAGCCATTCAAGCCTTCAATCAAATACACATGCCAAGGCAAAGTGCTAAACATATATCCCAAAGGAGCTAAACTCGCTATTATGGAACCGACAATCATTAAATAAAAATCATATTTTTCATTATCTTTTTTGTCTATCCAAGTTCCAAAAATCAATTGAAAAAAAGCTTTTACCAACAAATAAACCGTAGAGACATAACCCACCAAAGCCAAATTTCCACCCTGAATATGATCGGTAATAAAAACAGCAAAAATCGGACTAGCCATACCAACCGCCGAAAGCATAAAAAAATCCGCTGTAATTAAAACTTTGATGACTTTATTAATTCGCATAATTATTTCTTTTCCACGATAAAACTATTACCGTTGTATTTTAAAACAAGCTTATCTCCCCTTGCAAATTCTTTTTTCAAAATACTATCCGCCAAAACACTCTTAATATTATCGCTGATAGCATTGCGCATAGGCCTAGCGCCGTAAACCGGATTATAGCCAAGTTCCAACAATTTATCAATGGCCGAATCATCAAACAAAATTTCCACGCCTTGTTTTTCGGCCATCATTATCGCCACTTCTTTCAAAAGAATGATTGAAATTTTCCTCACATCTTGAGAAGAAAGAGTTTTGAAAGCAATAATATTAGAAAAACGATTTAACAATTCCGGTTTGAAATATTCAGTTAAACGTCTTTTTACATCGGCAGTAATCTGCATAATATTCTTTCCTGCTTCTAATTCCTGTTTAATCAATTCCGAATGAGCATTGGAAGTGGCAATAATAATTGTATTGGTAAAATCAATCACTCGACCGACATTATCAGTCAAACGACCATCGTCAAAAACCGAAAGAAAAACATTTAAAATATCCGGATGCGCTTTTTCAAATTCATCCAATAATATTAAAGCAAAGGGTTTTTGCCTAATAGCCTCAGTAAGCTCTCCTGATATATCCCCTTCGGGTGAACCAATAAATCTAAAAACGCTTTTTTTATCTTGATATTCAGACATATCAAAACGCAAAAAAGAATTTTCCGAACCAAATTGCAATTTAGCAACAATTTTAGCCAACTCCGTTTTACCTACACCAGTTGGACCAACAAACAAAAAAGTAGCGATTGGACCGCCCGTTCTGGAAAGACCGGCGCGATATTCTCGCAAAGAACGACTTACGGCTTTGACCGCTTCTTCCTGATCAATTAATCGTTCATGAATTTTGTCTTCTAGATTCAATAACGATTCGGCCTCGGCTTCCGTTGTCTCAGATAAAGGCACATTTAATTTTTGCTGGCATACCTGCACAACATCGTCCTCGGTCAATTCTTTCTCTCCTTTATTTTTTACAAAAGACAAAGTTTCTTTCAATAAATCCTCCGCGCTTTGAGGCAAAAGCTTCTCTCTAAAATAACGGTGACTTAATTTCACCGCTTTTTTAATGGCCTTAAAACTGATATCAACTTTATACTGATCTTCCAAGATTAAAGAAAAATAACTTAATAATTCAATCGCTTCTTCTTCGGATGATTCCTCTACCCTAATCACATCAAATAAGGACAAAAAATCCTTTTTTGTTTCGATATCTTTTTTAAACACATCCGGAGCACAATATCCTATCACCTGAAAATCGCTTCTGTTCATTACAGACATAAAAGAATCGGCCGCGCTCAAATATTGTCCACCGGAAGTTTTCACTAAATTATTAATATCGGGAATGTATAAAATTACATTACCGGCTATCAGAACTTCATTCAAAACCTGATGGCTCCTTTCCAAAACTTGTTCCGGAGTACCACCGGCCACCAATCTACTCACCGACAATTTCACCAATCTTTTATCGAATAATTTTTCTGGCACTTTATCTTTAGAAATATTGTAAGCCAAATGCCTCACCATAGCTTCCTTGCCAATTCCCAACTCTCCCACCAATAAAGCATTATTTTTATCCGCGCGAGAAAGAATGTCTACCATACGTTGATATTCATTTTTATGTCCAATCAAAAATCCAATTCTTTCTTGGCGCGCCAAATCAGTCAAATCAATACTGATAGAATCCAAATATGGAGTCGGCTTAGCTGTCCAAGCGCGATTCATAACACGATGACGTTTAGAAGAAAATTTACTGGTAAAACCACTCAATGATCTTGGGTGACCAAAAATACCAAAAATTTTATTTTTAAATTCCGTAAAAACAACCGCCACCTTTATATCGTCAGGATCAATCTTGAAATGACTGAGTAAACGCTTCAATGACGCATCATCAACATAAAACAAAGCCGCAAATAAATCTTTTGATTTTAAATATTCCGCATTGCAATAATTTAAAGAATTAACAGCCAAATTTTCAACCATACGCAAAATTTCATTCTTATCTTTTTGCTCTTCTTTATTTTCGGCTGATTTTTTTATTTCTTCTCTCAAAGCATAACGAAATTCATCCACCGGCACGTCTATTTTTTTAAAAACTTTTTGAAATTGACCTAAAGCCAAAAACTCATCCAATAAACGCAAATAAAAATTGCCTCTGGCAATAAATGTCTTTTCCCCCGCCACCTCTAAAAGCCTTTTATAATCATCAGTACTAAAATCGGCCAAATTGAAACTTTTACCCTGTTTAACATCCGCGGAAAAATTTTTATTAAACTTACTTCTAGGCTCGCGCAAATAAATTATTCTATCTATTAAAAATAAAAACAATAAAAATCCCAAATACTTAAGATTGCCGCTAGCCGATGATAAAATCCACGCCATCGCCCCCAAAGCGATATAAAACAAAAAAATAAAAACTCTAGTCACTAAACGGCTGACAAAATTCATCATTAATCGCGGCTCTTTAAAATAAAGTTGTTTTGCTGAAATTAATTCCATAAAATTATTTAAAAATCATATAAATGCAATAAAACGGGATAAAAGCCCAAGCTAAATAGATTGCTATCCCTATAATGGAAATCACTAAATAAATGATTCCCCCCAAAAAAACACGCAAAGTCCTAAAAATAAAGCCCAAAATATAACCAATAATGGTTTTATCCTGATAAAGAGGCTCTAACCAATGTCGCATCGTAATTTTGACGGCAAAAATACGATCAAACTTCTCTAAAACTCCTAAAAATTTGTGCCAAATAAAGACAAAGCTATCAATATACCAATGTCTTAAAAATCTAAAAATCCTGAAAAAGAACTGTTTAATGAGATAAAATAAAGAAAATCCGGGAATATTCATACGTTTATTATAGCATAATTTAAAAACCCCCGCCAAGAGCGAGGGTTTTCCTTTATGACTCATTTTTCTTCGAAACAAACTTTTTCATAAAAATCAGAACAGCAATACTGAAAATAAAACCCGCACTCAAGGCGATAAACACTATTTTCCGCAAAGAAGAGACCTTGTCTACGGATAAAGAAGCTACTTCGGGCGATGGACTGGAAACAATATCGTTTTCTTCTGTTATTAAATCATTATTGCTTTGTTTTTGAGAAAATTCATTGACTTTTCCCAGGGTTAAAAGATTGGTCCAACGCCAATCGTTTTTCGCATATCTGGCGAAAGAATACCCCTCTTGAGAACCGCCGGAATATTGAATTTGCGAGGCAATTCCTCCTTGAGGAGAAATCAAACTTAAAACCTCTGCATCATTATTTATAGTAATTTTCGTTTGCGGCCTAGTCAAAATCAAAAATCCTTTTGCCGTAATTTTTTCATTAGTAAAATTAAATTCCTTATTGGAAGCGTCTTTCAACTTCCAACCATTTAAATTAACGTCTGTTTCTCCTGCATTATAAATCTCAATCCATTCGTTTTCTTCATCCGAACCATCGGGATTAGGAATAAACTCATTAATATTTAAATGAATAATCTCGTCAATCGACAGAGATATTGGAGTTTGCCCTCCTAATTTTTGATTATTCAAAATCTGAGAGGGTAAAGGTGTAATATTCACAATTGGGATAGACGTAGGACTTGGTGTTGTTCCAATGTTCACCGCGGGCGGAGTCGGAGTTCCAATCCCACTGACGGTAGGCGTCGGAAGTGTCGCCACAAAACAATTAGGCACATTAGCTAAACCAGCCGAACCGCCTAAATATTGCGAAACGCAAAATTGATTAGAATAGTCATTCACTCTTTCCAAATCATAACCATCGCCAGCCCCACCCATTTCTTTCGCATATGAAATCTCATCAACAACTTGCCCGTCAACGTTTAAAATTCGCAAAATATCAGAAACATTACCTAAATTCATCACCGTATCAATTACGGTTCCTGAAAAACCTTTATAATCAGATAAAAAAGTAGGAGCATTGCCGGAAAGAATAGCAAATCCCCCAGCTGGAATAATCAAACTCCCCTGCCCGCCACGTTCCGCCGATATAACCAAGGAATGGTTGATAGTTCCGTCTCCGTCAAAAAATTTCCACTTAGTTAAATCAATTACCCCATTAGAAATATTTTTGATTTCAATCCACTCATGTTTATCATCGGCCCCAGGCAAATCATACATAATCTCATTGATAATAATTGTGCCAGCGGCAACAACATCAGGAATAAAGAATACCCCGAAAAGAAACACAAAAGAGATAAATAATCTTTTAAACATAATAAATCAAAATTAAAATGCAAACATCAAAGTTGAAAATGACAGTTTTAAAATTTTAAGATTAATGAAGTCTAAGGCCCCAAAACTCAAAACCGAATTCAGAAAAATTATCAAACCCCAATTTACAATTATTTCTTTTTTCTGATAATAAAAGAGTGGTTCTTTCTTCTAAGTCGTAATGTTTGGGTTTTGTTTCATTATCCATTTTTTCGGATTTCTGATTTGGAACTTGAAACTTTTAATTTGATTTTTATTTATTCCATTAATTTTTCCTGCTTATTATTTTGATTATATAAATTTAAATGTTTATAAGCCGAACCAGTTACCACTCTTCCCTTAGGCGTTCTTTCAATAAAACCAATTCTCATCAAATACGGCTCATAAACCTCTTCTATGGTTTCCCTTTCTTCATTGGCTGCTGCAGCCATTGCGCCGATACCTACCGGGCCACCGCCAAATTTATCAATAATAATTTCTAAGATTTTCCTGTCAGTTGATTCCAATCCTAACTCATCAATCTCAAACATATCCATAATTTTTCTGCTAATCTCTCCGGAAATCTTTCCATTGCCCTCTACCACGGCCAAATCACGACTTCGCTTCAACAAACGATTAGCGATTCTCGGCGTAGCCCTGCTGGCTTTTGCCAAAATTTCTATAGCCTCTTTTTCCAACTCCACTCCCAAAATTTGAGCATTTTTTAAAATTATTTTTTCAATATCAACGTCTTCATAAAAATCCAATTTAAAAATTGCCCCGAAACGCGAACGCAAAGGGCTAGAGATCATTCCCGCTCTAGTAGTAGCGCCCATCAAAGTGAAGGGCGGCAAATCTAATTGCACAGTGCGCGCCGACGGACCCTTGCCCAAAATTAAATTCAAAACCCGAGATTCCATAGCTGAATATAAAATCTCTTCAATCATCTTATTCAAACGATGAATCTCATCTATAAACAAAACGTCTCCCTCGGAAAGATTGGCTAATATAGAAGCGAGGTCGCCAGCCTTTTCAATTGCCGGACCGGAAGTGATTTTCAAATCCGAACCGATTTCTTGAGAAACTAAATGAGCCAAAGTTGTTTTCCCCAAACCGGCGGAGCCATACAATAAAAGATGATCGGGCGCTTCCTTTCTTTTTTTGGCAGAATCTAAAATAACTTTAATATTTTTTTTAATTTTATCTTGACCGATAAAATCAGCCCAATTTTTTGGACGCAAAGTTGAATCCAATACTAAATCAGGCTTTAAAATATTCTTTTTTGCATCTATTTTTTTATCCATTAATTATTTTTAACAAGCTTGACAAGAATATTGCTTTTATAATACAATATTTATCTCAGATTTTGAAAATTTGGAGATAAAATATCCTTGTTAAAAAAACAACCAGGCATATTTTTTCTCACTCTTTTGCTATTGACTTCTGTCCTCATTTGTGATATAATAAGAACAGTTAAAAATCTAGAAAAGACTTTCTCAATCTGGAGGCAATTGGCGCTATCTCCAATTTATAATGCCTTCTAGGGAATCTTTTTGAGGGTACTCTGGTTCCGACTGGGATATTCCTTGGAACTATTCTTGACCTTGTGCCTCGCACAAGAAATTGCCTCCGGGTTAAGGATGTCTTCATCTCCCCCACGATTTATAATCGCGGGGGAGATTTTTTTAAATTATCTAACCTCTCCAATAGCCAGATAATTTTTATCACCCGTCGGAACCACAGTATAAATAATTTAAATGAACTCCCCTAATACAGACTCTGCCTCATTGATACTAGTCGTGCCCGCCAAGATTTTCAAAATTGCATCCTGCTCCATAGTCACCATCCCCGCTTTCATAGCCGCTTCTTTCAAAATCGGCATAGACGGCATTTGCGGCTGATTTATCATTTCTTTAATATTATTATCCACTAACAATAATTCCACAATTGCTACCCTGCCTTTATATCCGGTAAAATTACATTTATCACAACCGCCCTCCTTGGCATCATAAATTTCTGTATTTTCGTTTACTTCCGGTTTTTTCACTCTACTCGGTATTTGTTCTATCATTTTTTTAATATTATCCATCTCTATTTTTTCCAATCTTCTTTTCTGCCTGCAGAATGTGCAAAGTTTTCTTGATAAACGTTGCGCAATAGCCAAATTCAAAGCCGCGGATAAAATTGCCGGTTGTATTTTCATATCCAACAATCTCGGAATGGTACCAGCTGCTTCATTGGTATGCAAAGTAGAAAAAACCAAGTGCCCGGTTAAAGCTGCGTTCATAGCAATTTCCGCCGTTTCGTTATCTCTGATTTCACCCACCAAGATGACATCGGGATCTTGTCTTAAAATAGAACGCAAACCGTTGGCGAAAGTATAATTTCTCTCAATTTCTACTTGAGTTTGAGTGATACCTTCAATATGATATTCCACCGGATCTTCCACGGTAATAATTTTCATTTCCGGATCATAAATTTTCCTCAAAAAAGCATAAAGAGTAGTAGTTTTACCGGAACCAGTAGGACCAGTATTTAAAATAATACCATTAGGTCTTTTTACTTGTTCATCTATTATAACCAAATCATCGGCACGGAAACCCAAATCCTCCAATTTCAATTGAATACTCTTAGGATTCAAAATTCTCATTACTACAGTTTCTCCATAAGCGCTCGGAATAATAGAAACACGAATTTCAATCGGCACTTCTTTTGTCTTGATGGTGAAACGCCCATCTTGCGCAGCCGAATGAACATTTATTTTCATTCCAGACAAAAGTTTAATGCGTGACAAAACCGAACGATAATGCGTCGGAGTTAAATCATAAATATCCTGCAAAGCTCCATCAATTCTGTAACGCAAACGCCCAACTTTTTCCTCAGCTTCAATATGTACATCAGAAGCATCAATTGCCAAAGCGCCAGCTAAAATAATTTCCAATATTTGAGAAGTATAAGGACTTTGAAATTTATTTATTTCTTCCTTTAATTGCTGTAAATTGGCCACTTTAGTTTGTAATTGAGCTAAACTATCGGCATTAATATCAATCCTGCCGGTAATTTCTTTTTTACTCAAAGTTACCAATTTATAACTATCCCACATTACTTTTAAAGAAGCGTCAGAGACAATATAAGTTTTCACCTTAAAACCACGTTGTTCTAACTCTCGTATTACCACTTTAGTAGCGTCCAAATCCGAATTCTTACAAGCCAAACTTAATTCCTTGTCTTTCAATAAAAAAGGAGCGCAAAAAGCGCTCTTTGCTTGCTCCTCACTGACCAACTCTAAAGCCTGTGTTTGTGGATTAATAATGGAAAGATTTAAATATTCCCTGCCGGATTTTTCCGCCAACAATTTTGCTTCCCTTTCCTTAGCTTGTAGGGAAAATTCTGAAAGTTTTTCTGCTAATTCTTTTTGCTTATCGTCGTCTTTAAGCATGAAATATTTTAAATTCTAATATACTTTAAATTTAACCTTATTTTTAAAAAAATACAACATCACAAAAACACTCTAACGAAAAACGTCAACACAAACAATAAAAAAATCATCCGTTTAAAACGGATGATTTTTTAACATCGAGAAAAATACTATTCTCCAACCAATAAATTAATTTTTTCTACGGAATCAGACGCAGAACGCCAAACTTCTCCAGCATTATTCCAATAATAATGACCGGAATCAATAATTTTATCGAAAATATTAACTTCATCGCGATCATCCAACTCTATAAAAGAAAATTTTTCTCCAGAACGCGCCAATAAATGAAAAGAATCTTTAAACCATATCAATTCGGATACATTTCCCATCTTATTGGCAATGGTAATAACATCTCCCGATTTCCTGACTGCATCTTGAATAGAATCATTCATAAAATAAATTTTAATGGAGCCACCGGAAAGATAGGCTATTTTTTGATTATCCGGAGAAAAAGAAACATTAGAAATCCCCTCTCCTATCGTATGGAAAGAACCATCTGTTTTCACTAAAATAATTTTTCCATTATCCAAAGAAATTAGAATATTTTCTGCATCTGGCGAAATTGTCATTTCTTTCAAAGACAATTCTTTTTCGTCCAAAATAGATATGGGTGTAGTGCTTTTCAAAATCAAATTATAAGAATACAATCCCCCCACCTTATCAATCCAAAACAAAGAATTGCCGCCAACATTAAAATCCAAAGGATTAACAGGAGGTAAATAATCTACTACCTTTTTATCCAAATCTAAAATACCAATTTTCTTTGACGTAGCCACCAAAAACTTATTGTATTCAAAAGGATGGAATAAAATCTTTTGCGGCTGGCTAGAAAAATATTGACCGAGAACCTTGGAAAAATCGGTTACTTCTTCCGGGGAACTTTTTTCCCACAAATAGTAAACCTGCTTTCCCAAAGAACGGCTATAATAATTTATTAAGAAATGATTGTAATTGGTACCGTCAACAACAAGATTTTTAATTAGCGCAAGGTTTTCCGATGAGTTTATTTTTCTGCCGAAAATTTCCGATAAACCGGCGGTGCTCTTGTTAAAAATGTTCAAAGTTTGATAAACTCCGGTTTTACTTTTCGTCTTCATCTCCAAAAGAATCTCATCCCCATCTCCCAAAGGCAAAACATCGATAATCTCTTGGGATGTAGTGGCATTAAAAACATTTTCTTTCAAAGGATTTTCCGGCATTAAAAGAACATTAGAAAAATTCACAACCATCTTCGGCTCAATAATAATGTTTTTCTTCCAAGTAAAATATCCCGTTTTGGAAACTTCCAAAGTGTGATCGCCGGGAATAATACTTTGCAAAAAAATCTCATTAGAAAATAAACCGGCTTTTTTATTTACCTTTTTATCATCCAAAAAGATCTCCGTAGTTTTTGGCGTAGTTTTAACATTCAATCCCCCGGTTTGAACAACTTTCCATTCTTTTATGTCCAAACGATAACCGAAAGAATAAACGACAAAAACAGTGCCTGCTATCACAAACAGAACAAGCATTGACCAAAAAAGCGCTTTTCTAATTTTATAAAAAATACCTTGATTCATTTCTATAATATCGGCAATGACAATCTGATCCCAATAGCATTAATTTCTTTAACAACATTAAGATCAACCGGCTGCGACAATTCTACATCTATAGTTAACCCCTCTTTCAAATCGGATAAAGTTATTTTTTTCTCTTTAGGAGTTTTACCCGCAGCCATTTCTTCCGGCGTAAGCGGAACAAGTTGCGTAATTTTCGTTGCAGCATCGGTCATAACTTTTATCTCGTAAAAATTGGATTGATTTAAAACATAATCGGCAAAATTTCCCCCCTGATATCTATTGGCCATTCTCAAAA
>DAONDV010000009.1:0-28380 GCA_035402745.1 Minisyncoccota bacterium | reverse complement strand
TAAAAAATTCAAAAACAAAATTTGTTTTAGTTGGGCCCATTGATAAAGAAAGCCCTGATTGTGTGCCCAGTAAAAATATTAGTGAATGGGAGAGATTGGGGTTAATTCAATATTTGGGAGATAGAAAGGATGTCAGAGAGATTTTATTTTTATCTGATATTTTTGTTTTTCCCTCTTATTATCGTGAGGGTATCCCCAAAGTTTTGTTGGAGGCTGGGTCCATGGAAAAGCCTTTGGTGGCAGTTGATAATGTTGGAACGCGAGAGATAGTGGAGGATGGTGTTAATGGTTTTTTGGTTAGAGCTCAAAAAGCCCAGGATTTATCAGAAGCCATTATTAAATTGATGGATAATCCTAGTTTGAGGCAGAGGTTTGGAGTGGCTGCTCGGCAAAAAATATTGCAACATTTTAGCGATGAAATCGTTATAAATAAGACGACGGAGGTCTATGGTAGTTTAATGACCAAATCTTAATTATTGAATTACCAATTTTTAATTTTTTGTTGTATAATTAATTTATGAGAGAATTTAGAGAAGTTTCTTGGCAGAGTATATGGCGTTTTGTTTTAATCGCAATTTTAATTGCGGCATTTTTCTACTTGCGTTCAGTTTTTGTCGTTTTGTTTTTCTCTATCATCCTTTCTTCTGCTTTTGATCCATTGGTTGATTGGTTCCAGAAAAAAGGACTCGGAAGAATTTTGGGAACAATTATTATTTATATTTTAAGTTTAGGAGCTATTTCTTTAATTTTATTTTTTGTGGCCCCGGTAATTTATCAAGATGCTTTAGGCGTTATTGATTTAGTTCCGGGATATTCAGAAAAAATAGCCAATTATCTTATTGGCTCTGAGTTTGCTTCTAATATTAATGAAATTATTTTAAATTATGGAAATTCCTTTTTGAAAGGCGGATCAATGGCAGTTTCCATTCTTTTTGGAGTGATTGGAGGGTTGGCTTCGGTTTTGAGCGTTCTTTTGATTTCTTTTTATCTTTTGATCAAACGTGACGGTATTGAATCTTTTTTCCGCGCGGTTTTACCACAAAGCATGGAAAATACCGTGATTCGTCTTTGGGAGCGTGTGCGTTTACGCATCGGTCGTTGGTTTAGGGTTCAAATGCTTTTGAGTTTATTTGTGGGTTTGCTGGTTTTTATTTCTTTATTAATTTTAGGGGTAAAATATAGTTTGGTTTTGGGTATTATCGCTGCTATATTTGAAATCGTGCCAATAGTTGGTCCGATTTTTGCCGGAGCAGTTAGCGCTTTAATAGCCTTATCACAATCACCATCATTGGTGATTTGGGTGATTATCGTTTTTATTTTGATTCAACAATTAGAAAGCAATGTGCTCACTCCTTTGATTATGAAAAGATCAGTTGGGATTAATCCCATCATTGTAATTCTTGCTCTTTTAGCCGGAGCTCAATTGGGTGGAATTGTTGGTGTTGTTTTGGCTATGCCGACGGTAGTACTTTGTGAAGAGGTGGTTTTGGAAATGAATAAAAGAAAGGTGAGGTATTTGCCGGTGGAATAGATTAATAAAAGCTTAGTAAAGCAGCTAGAAAAATAATCAATTGATTGGCAATGCCCCACCAAAGATGGGGCATTTTTATTATATGAAATTTTTTGTGAAAGCCGAAATAAAATTTTTCCAATCCTTTATTAATTGTTTTCCAAAAAGAACCGCCAAAAAGGGGAGCTCTTTGGACTGTTGTGTTAGAGAAGAATTGATTTATGTCTTTTTTCTTAGTAATGTAATATAAAACCGTTAATCCATCTGGAATCAATCCAACAAATCCCGCCATAATATTTTTTGGCAAGTTGCTTCGATCTTGAGTAAAGATTATAATAAAAATAAAACCAGTAATGAGGTCTATGAAAATTTTTGTGGCTAAAATCCAAAATTTTTTACTTTTCCAACCGTATTTAGCATTTTCTAAGCTGTATTCCCTGTGGGGAATAAAATCCAAAATAAAATGAGAAATAAAGGCGGCTAGCCAAGCAATCCAAGGGCTGGAGATTTGATTGGCAACAGCGGCGCCTACTACGGAATGCATTGTTAATATCATATGAATAATTATATAGTTAAAAAATAAAAATTCAAAATCTATTTTAAAAAAATGAATAAAAAAATTTATATTACAACATCTATACCTTATGTTAATGCCGATCCGCATATTGGGTTTGCGTTAGAATCGGTCCAAACTGATTGCGTGGCGCGATATCAACGCCTAATTGGCAATCAAGTTTTTTTCGTAACCGGTACTGATGAAAATAGTTTAAAAAATGTTTTGTCCGCGGAAAAAGTAGGCGTTCCCGTGAAAGATTTGGTAGATAAAAATTCCAAGCGTTTTCAGGATCTAAAAAAAGCTTTAAATTTATCATTTGATGATTTTATTAGAACTACCCAGTTGCGCCATACAGAAGGGGCTCAAAAAATTTGGCAAAATGCTTCCGAAGATATTTATAAAAATATTTATCAAGGATTATATTGCGTAGGATGCGAAGATTTTTATAAAGAAGAAGATTTAATTGATGGTTTGTGCCCAGTTCATAAAACCAAGCCAGAAATTGTTCAAGAAGAAAATTACTTTTTTAAGCTTACTGATTATCAAAAAAAATTAGAAGATATTTATCAAAATCAGAAAATTGAAATTTATCCGGAAAACCGTAAGGGCGATGTTCTAAATTTTTTGAAAAGCGGTTTGTGGGATTTCAGCATCTCTCGATCGCAAGCTCGCGCTCATAATTGGGGCATTCCAGTGCCTAATGATCCCAGCCAGGTAATTTATGTTTGGTTTGACGCTTTATGCAATTATATTACTGTCTTGGGTTATGCTAAGAATTCTCCGATTTACCGCGCCTGGTGGGATGATGAATCAACGGAGATCTGGCATTTTATTGGGAAGGATATTACTAAGTTTCATTGTATCTATTGGCCAGCGATTTTAACATCTATTAAGGCAAGAATGCCCAATAAAATTGTGATTCATGGTTTTATTACGGCGGAAGGACAAAAAATATCTAAATCTTTGGGTAATGCCGTAGATCCATTTGAATTGGTTAATGAATTCGGTTCCGATGTTATTCGTTATTATCTTTTGAGAGAATTTTCCTTGGCACAAGATGGCGATTTCAGCAGAACATCTTTGTTGGAGAGATATAATAAGGAATTAGCTAATGGCATTGGTAATTTATTAAGTCGTGTAACAACTTTGATTGAAAAAAATGGTGGAGTGATTAAACCGGAATTTGATTTTTTGGAAAAAGAAATAGTCGCGGTTTGGAAAGATTACGGTGAAGCATTCAGAGATTTTCGTACTAATATGGCCGCTGATAGTTTTTTGCGTCTAGCCGGAGTGGGAGATGCTTTTGTTAATGAAAAACAGATTTGGAAAATTGAAAATAAGGAAGAACTTAATCAATGCCTTTCTTCGTTGTGGTTGGTTTTGGCTAATTTAAGTTTATTAATTGAACCATTTATGCCGGAGGCCAGTAGAAAAATTAAAGATTCTTTGGGAATCAAAGATGAAGGGAAAATGGAATGGAAGGGCAAGGAATTTCAGGTCAAAAAAATCGCCCCTCTTTTTCCCAGGATATAAATAATTATGAATCTATTTTTAATCGATAGTCATAGCCATTTGCAATTTTCCGATTTTGATAATGACAGGCAAGAAGTTCTTGCAAGAATGCGAGAAAAAAATATTAAAACGATTGTCATCGGCGATAATTATCAAACGTCTTTAGCGGCGATCAATTTGGCCGAACAAGAAGGTTTTTATGCTGGCGTTGGTTTGCATCCTATTCATGTGCAGGGAGAGAATGACTCTTCTCAAGATTCGATACCGGCCGAGAGTTTTAATGCCGGAGATTTTTCCGAACTTTTTAAAAATCCTCGTGTGGTGGGAATAGGAGAATGCGGATTGGATTATTACCATAATGGCGAGAATAATAAAGAAGAACAAAAAGAAGTTTTTCAAAAGCAAATTAAATTAGCCCAAGATTTTAAGAAGCCATTAATTTTGCATATTAGAGCGAAAGATAATTTTGATGCCTATCAAGATGCTTTGGATTTGTTAAAAGATAATAATTATCAGGGAGAAAAGGCGGGAGTAGTCCATTTTTTTAGCGCTAATTGGGAAATTGCCAAAAAGTTTTTGGATTTGGGGTTTTATTTATCTTTTTCCGGGGTTATTACTTTTACTCATCAATATGATGAGGTGATAAAAAATGCTCCTTTAGAAAAAATTTTGGTAGAAACCGATTGTCCCTATGCGACACCCGAGCCGTTTCGTGGTAAAAGAAATGAGTCTACTTTTGTGGAATATGTTGCCAAGAAAATAGCAGAATTAAAAAATATTCCCATTGAAAAAGTAGCCGAGATTACTACAAAGAATTGTATAGAATTGTTCGGTTTGGTAAAGATATAAAATAAAAAGGCCTTAATTATTGAAATCTTTTAAAATTCTATCGCTTATTGAATATTAAAAAATCCGCCGAAAAGGCGGATTTTATTTTAGATATTGTAGTAAACTTTTTCCTTTCATTTCTGGGGGGATGGGAATTCCCATTATTTCAAGGATAGTCGGAGCTACATCACAGATTACTCCTAGAGTTTTATTTTCTTCCGAATCCACTTGAGCGTCCGGTTTTTCTGTTTTGAATTTGTATTTTTCGGAAACTAGATAGAACGGTACGGGATTGGCATTGTGAGCCGTTTCTTTTTCTCCGGTTCTGGGATCATATAGCCTTTCTGCATTACCATGGTCAGCGGTAATGATTATATCTACATTGGATTTCTTTATTGATTCTAAAATCTTGGCTAGTTGTTGATCAACTATTTCAATGCCTTTAATGGTGGCATTATAATTTCCGGTGTGAGCCAAGGCGTCTGGGTTGGCATAATTAACTGCAATAAAGTCATAGATTCCTTCATTGAGCGCTGTAATGAGACGATCTGTAATTTCGGGGGCGCGCATCTCCGGAGAATCGTCCAAATGAGCTGTTTCTTTTGACGGAATTAGAACTCGAAATTCATTGGGAAACACCTTTTCGGCTAAGCAATTGAAAAAGTAAGTAAGGTGATAAAATTTTTCTGTTTCTGCAATTTTAAGTTGTTGCATTCCCAAATCGCTGAAAATTTCGGTGAGACTATTAGTGACTTTTTCCGGAGGGAAAGCGACGGCGGCATTAAAATCATCATCATAATTTGTCATGGTGGTAATCTTCAAATTATTTAGGGGCTTTCTTTCGAATTCTTTAAAATCTTTTAAAGCAAAGGGCGCAACAATCTGCTTGATACTATCTTCACGGAAATCAAGAAAGATTAAGCTATCGTTATCTTGAATTAGGTGTGGAGTCTCTGCTTTTTCGGCGTTGAAAATTAAAGTTGGTTCTAAAAAGGAATCGGACATTTTTTTTGCGTAGTGTTCATCGAGAAGTGTGGTGGGATCGGGAGCTTTGCGTCCTTCACCTTTAGTAATCAGATCATAATATTTTTTTGTGACTGCCCAATTTTTTCTGCGATCCAAGGCATAATATCTTCCGGTTAAACTGGCTATTTGTCCCACACCGAATTTTTTTAAATCATTTTGTAATTTTTCTACCATGCTTTTTGCCGATTGTGGTGGGCTGTCTTTGCCATCGGTAAAAAGATGAAGGAACAATTTTGGGCATTTTTTAAGAGAGGCTAATTTGATTAGGGCTTGCAGGTGTTCATAAGAAGAATGGACATTTCCAGATGAAAGTAATCCCAAAATATGAACATTGGAATTATTGTTGATGCCATGATTGAAAGCTTCATTGAGAGCTTGGTTTTTAAAAAAATCTCCATTGCGTACTGCTAAACTGATTCGGGGATAGTGTTGATAAATAACTCTTCCCGAGCCTATGGTAAGATGGCCAACTTCACTGTTACCGGCTTCATCCCAAGGAAGTCCAACAGCAATACCAGCTGATTGCAAAGAAGCAGCCGGATAATTTTTTTTAATATAATTAATGGTTGGCGTTGACGCTCGATAGATGGCATTTGAGTCGTCTTTATGTCCGATGCCCCAGCCATCTAAAATGATTAGAACGCAGGTTTTTTTCGGCATTAATTAATTTCACTTATCGTTTGAGTGAATTTTTGACTATATTCGTCAGCTGATTGAATTTCTTTTTTTATTAATTCAATGAGTTGATTTAAATCGCGTTTAATTTCGTAATAATCTCCATTCAACTGAGATGCATATTTTCTGTCTAGCTCACTTAATAATGTATCTACACCGCTACCATAATTAATAAGGTGTCCGATAGCCTCAATCTGATAGGCGACAGCTTTTTGGATTTTGTCGCGACTTTCAGCGTTTGAAAGGCTGCTTGATAATTTTGTTAATTGTTTTAATTGTTCGGTTAAAGCTATGGCAGTCTGATTAATTTTATCATTATTATTTTTCTCTTCTACTACCAAATCCAAAGCTGGACCGATTTCATAATTTTTTTGCTTTTCTTCTATTAATTGAAAACGTTCATTACTGGCTGATGCCAAAATATTGATCTCTTTTATAAGTTCATTTATTTTAGTTTGAGTGGAGAAAAGTTTTTTTGAATTAGCGCTAGAAATCCCAATGATTAAAAAAGTCACTCCGACAACAACGAGGATTGGAACAATGATTATAAGATATTTTTTTAATATTTTTTTATTCACAGTATTTTTATCTTATCACACCTTTTTTAAAAAGTGAAGCATTTTTATTACTAACGAATTAGGCAGGATATAATTAGTGAATTAGGGGGTTGACATTCTTTTTTATTTGACTAGAATGAGTGATAGGAATACAATAAAACAATAAAGAAACAATTTAATTAATTACGCTTCACACTTGCAAAATGGAAGCCAGTGATTAGCAATAACAATTTTTTTAATTGTTGCTAATCACTGGTTTCTTAATCTAAGAAACCACGTAGTAGTAGAACTTTGACAATTTAGAATTAAACATAAAACAATATTTTTTCATTGTTTCGTGCTATTTAAGTTTGTACTCTTTAATTAGTTAAAACTAGTTCAAGTTCTTTTATTGAGGATTTGATCCTGGTCCAGGATGAACGCTGGCGGTGTGGATAAGGCATGCAAGTCGCACGGACTCCGACGGATCCCGCAAGGGGCTCGTCGGAGTTAGTGGCGAACGAGTTAGTAATACCTTGGTACATACCTCAAAGTTTGGTATAACTCGCCGAAAGGCGGGGTAATCCCAAATGGTCCCTCACGGGTAAAGGCGAAAGCCGCTTTGAGATTGGCCTAGGTCCCATCAGATTGTTGGCGGGGTAATTGCCCACCAAGTCTATGACGGGTAGGGGAGCTGAGAGGCTGTTCCCCAACGGGGACACTGAGACACGGGTCCCACTCCTACGGGAGGCAGCAGTCGAGAATATTCGGCAATGGGCGCAAGCCTGACCGAGCGACACCGCGTGCAGGAAGAAGGTCTTCGGATTGTAAACTGCTTTTATTAGGGATAAATTTTTGATCGTACCTAGTGAATAAGGGGCTGCTAACTACGTGCCAGCAGCCGCGGTAATACGTAGGCCCCAAGCGTTATCCGGATTTATTGGGCGTAAAGGGTGCGTAGGATGTTTAACGCGTCTTGCTTTAAATTCTCAGGCCCAACCTGGGCATTGGGCAGGATACGGTTAGACTAGAGGGTGCTAGAGGTTACTGGAACAGCCGGTGTAGGGGTGAAATCCGTTGATATCGGCTGGAACGCCAAAGGTGAAGACAAGTAACTGGGGCATTCCTGACTCTGAGGCACGAAAGCGTGGGGAGCAAAAAGGATTAGATACCCTTGTAGTCCACGCCCTAAACAATGGATACTAGCTGTCTCGAGTATCGACCCTCGGGGCGGCGAAGCTAACGCGTTAAGTATCCCGCCTGGGAAGTACGGCCGCAAGGCTAAAACTCAAAGGAATAGACGGGGACTCGCACAAGCGGTGGATCATGAGGTTTAATTCGACGGTAAACGAGGAACCTTACCAGGGTTAGAAATGCCGATGACGTTCCGGTGAAAGCTGGAATTTCTTTACTGACGTCGGCACAGGTGCTGCATGGTTGTCGTCAGCTCGTGGCTTGAGTTGTTCCCTTAAGTGGGGTAACGAGCGCAACCCCTGTTTCGTGTTGCAAGTGTCACGAAAGACCGCCCAGCCGAAATTGCATTTATTTTATAAACGCACTTTCGGCTGGGAGGAAGGCGGGGATGACGTCAAATCAGCATGGCCCTCTGATACCCTGGGCTACACTCATGATACAATGGCTGATACAAAGAGTTGCCAAATCGCAAGATGGAGCTAATCTCAAAAAATCAGCCTCAGTTCGGATTGGGGTCTGCAACTTGACCCTATGAAGTTGGAATCGCTAGTAATCGCGCATCAGCTATGGCGCGGTGAATACGTTCTCGAGTCCTGTACTCACCGCCCGTCACACCAAGGGAGCCGGGAAAGCTTAAAGTTCGTTCTGCGGATTAGAGCTAGCTCGGTAACAAGGGTGAAGTCGTAACAAGGCACCGGTAGCGGAAGCTGTTGGTGGATCATTAAAACAAGAAATACTTCAATTCTTTTAGAATTGTAAGTTTCTAGGTTGATTATTATTGACTTCGGTTAGTAATAAAACTCCAAAGTAGAGTACTGAGGAGTTGGCACGAAACGATGAAAAAGTGTTGTTTTTCTGTGTGGATGGCGATATCCACACATATAGTTTGTTTGTTTGCGTATTTTTTCGTATAATTTAATAAGAAATTAATTTATGGATACTAATTTAAAAGTTCTATTAGTAGAAGACGACCCATTTTTGTCCAATCTTTTAAAAGTTAGATTGCAAAAAGAAAATGTGGACGTTTTTTTGGCTAGAGACGGAGAAGAAGCATTAAAAAAAATAGAAGAAGACAAACCATCTTTGGTTTTGTTGGATTTGATATTGCCTAAAAAAAGCGGATTTGAGATTTTAGAAAAAATTTCTACCGATCCGCAACTAAAAGATATGCCGGTTATTATTCTTTCTAATTTGGGACAGACAAGTGATATCCAAAGAGGTAAAGAATTGGGTGCTATCGAGTATTATGTAAAAGCTAAAATTTCTATAGACGATTTGGTTGGTAAGGTAAAAACTTTCTTAACTAAAAAATAAAAACTTGCGGGTTCGATCGCCGTGAGTGTGGTCGATTATAAATTTTATTAATTTAAGTCGTATAAAATATAAAAAGTCAAAAATATAAAAGAAATAAAAAAATGAAAAAAGGTTTCACTTTAATTGAACTTTTAATAGTAATTGCCATCTTGGCTTTGTTAATGAGCATTATCGTTGTTACTTTGAATCCTGCAGAATTATTGAGAAAGAGCCGAGACACGAAAAGAGTTTCCGATTTAAATGCGCTTCGTACGTCTTTAAATCTTTATGTTACTGATAAATCTGCTCCAGATTTGGATATCTATGGCACTTGCGGATCTAATACTTGGTTGTCATTAACTGGCAATGGTGTTAGTGGTTGCACTGCTTTAGCTAGCAGCTATTGCACAACTACTCCGCGTTTGACTACTGGTGCTGGTTGGATTCCGGTAAATTTCGGTAGTATTTCCTCGGGCTCTCCATTGTCTACTTTGCCAGTTGATCCGACTAATGCTACTTCCACAACCCCGTTTTCTAATTTGTATTATGCTTATCAATGCAATAGTACTAATATGACCTTTGAATTAAATGCTGCTATGGAAAGTAGTTATTATAGAAGCTCTGTCTATGGAAGCACGGCTGGAGATGGCGATGTGTGTTCTACTGATGGTGGAAATAGTACTTTGCTTTATGAAGTTGGTTCTGATCCGGGATTGGATTTGTTGAATAGTACTAGTACTGGATATTTTTATCCGTAATCTTGATTAACTAAAGCGCATGATTGCATTAATAGAAAATTATATTAAATTTTTGCCTTTAGTTTATATTGCAATAACAGCGGGTTTGATCTTTGGCTTGTCTAATGGGCGAGTCAAAAGATTCATTAAACCCGCTGTTATTTTTGTTTTAATTTCCATAACCTTAAAAATAATTTTGGAGTTTTTTGGTCAGTATTACATTTGGATGCATGGTGATGCTTCTCGCGGATTATTGCCTCCTTACACATCTATTAATTATTTTCTTGGATATTGCGCCTATCATTTCGCTTGGCCGGTGATAGCGGCTATTCTGGTTGGTTGGATTTTTATTGTGTTGGCAAAAATTTTAAATAAACGTTTTGATCAAAGATTTTTTGAAGATGATGAACCGTGGCACCTTATTTACGGATTAATTATTGTCGGTCATCCTTATTGGATATTCTATATTTTCGCGGTTATAGGTTTTGCGGTTGTGTTTTATTTGTTTAATTTGATTTTTAAGAAAATGAGGTTTGGGCAAGTTTTTTCTTTATATCGTTTCTGGATTCCCATAGCTTTAATTGTTATGGTATTTAGCGAGTGGATTATAAAAATCCCATTTCTTCAGTCTTTGAAATTTTAGGTTAGCGAATAGCAAGTAGAAAGTGATGGGTGGTAGGTAGAATGTAGAAAAATTTAACAGCTCAGCCTGCCTTATCGGCGGGCTGAGCTGTTTTTTAAATCATTTTTAGTAACTTAGCCCTTTATTGAAAAGTATTTTTTGGTATATAATGAATATATAAACTTACTTGTTCGTAAAACAAAAAATATTATTTTTTAATTTGTTTGTTTATTGTAATTTTATTATGTTGGCATAATAAAATCTTAGTTACTCACATACAAGTTAAATCATTTTTTGCTTTACTCGCTCGTTTCGATTATAATAATAGCAATGGCATTAAGATTACCACCAGATAGATTCAAAGAACTTTTAGTAGGGAGTAATTTAATCCCCGCTGAGGATTTTGAGTCTGCTTTAAACGATTCAAAAAGGACTGGACAAGACTTGTCTAATATTTTAGTTTCTCGGGGATTTATCACCGAGGATTATTTATTTCAACTTTATTCCGATTTTTTTAAAACCCCTCTAGTTAAATTAAGAGGAAAACCCATCAAAAAAGATCTTTTGAATATTTTACCTGAGGATGTTGCTAGGGGGAGAAGGGTTGTTGTTTTTGATAAGGCTGAAGAAGATGGTTCGGTTTCTTTGGCCATGGAAGATCCAAGTGATTTGGAAACTTTGGGTTTTGTTCAAAAATATATTAATGCGCCCGTCAGAACATTTTTAACTACTGCCAAAGATTTAAATTACGTTTATTCTCTTTATGGAAAAGAGGTGGTGGAAGATTTTCAAAAAGTTATTGAAGAAAATGTGCGAGCTGGAGCGCAATTAAAAGAAACGGATGAGCAGAATGTGGCTAAGGAATTGCCGATCGTAAATATTGTTGATGCTATTTTTACTTATGCCATTTCATTAAATGCTTCCGATGTGCATATAGAGGTGCAACGGGATATTTTGATGATTAGATTTAGAATTGATGGAGTACTTCATGAAATCGCCAGGATTCCCAAAGAAATTCATCCGGCTATTGTAGCACGCGTTAAACTTTTGGCTAATTTAAGAATTGATGAACATAATCGTCCTCAGGATGGTCGTTTTCGACATGAAGCTTTAGGTGAGGGAATGGACATCCGTGTTTCTATTATGCCGACTTTTTATGGAGAAAAAGTAGAAACTCGTTTATTGAAGGCGTCAGCCAAACCAATGAGTCTGTCGGAATTGGGAATGATGGAAGATGTAATTAAAATTATAGAAGCTAGCATTAAGAGAACATACGGAATGCTTTTGGTGGTTGGTCCGACCGGTTCTGGTAAAACTACTACGCTTTATTCTATTTTGAATATGTTAAATAAACCGGATGTGAATATTGTTACCATTGAAGACCCGATCGAATATGATATTCGTTATGTTAATCAAACCCAAATTAATACTCAGGCGGGTATTACTTTCGCCTCTGGATTAAGAGCTATCTTGCGTCAGGATCCGAATATCATTATGGTCGGTGAAATCCGTGATGAGGAAACGGCAGAGATATCCGTTCATTCTGCTTTGACCGGTCATTTGGTTTTGTCTTCTTTGCATACTAATGATGCGCCAACTACCGTTCCGCGTTTTATTGATATGAAAGTTCCTCCGTTTTTGGTATCCGCGGTTATTAATACCGTGGCCGCTCAAAGATTGGTGAGAAAAATTTGTTCTGATTGCGTGCAGTCATATGAACCGACGGAAGAAATTTTAGCGAGTTTGAAGAATCAATTGGAAAATTTTTCCGGAGTAAAAAATCCAGAGTTGCCAAAAGTTTTATATAAGGGGGCGGGTTGTCAGTCTTGTAGTTTTACCGGTTATCGCGGACAAATGGCTATTTTTGAAGTTTTGGATATTGACGAAGATATGAGGCGTTTAATCAATCAACCAGATTTTACTTTGGATAAATTTAGAGCCTTGGCTAAAGAAAAGGGAATGATTTCTATGTTTGAAGATGGAGTGAGAAAGGCTAAATTGGGATTAACTACTATAGAAGAAGTAATGAGGGTTATTAGGGAATAATGTCGAATACATGCAATGCCAATATACGAATGCATACAAATCATACTAATGCGTAAATAATTTATTCGTATTATTAGTATCAATCAGTATATTAGTATTATATAAATGCTTTTTCATTATACAGCGACAAATAAAGAGGGAAGATTAATTGAAGATAATGGTGATTTTAAAGACTCCGAAACTCTTTTGGAGCATATAAAAAATCAAGGATTAACTCCGATTAGTATAAAAGCTGCTAAAACTTTAAGCGGTGGTATTGGTAAGGGTGTCCTAGGCAATCCCATTAATCTTACTGATAAAATATTTTTGACTAAATATCTTTCTTTGATGTTGAAGTCTGGTACGGATCTTTTTAAGGCTATTGATATTTTAATTGCTGATTTTCAAAAGCCCACCATGAAGATGCTTCTGATGGAGGTCAGACAAAATTTAGAGAAGGGCTTGCCTTTCTATACTACCTTTCAATCTTATCCTAATATTTTTTCTCCTGTTTTTACTAGTTTAGTGAGGGCTGGAGAGGCTTCCGGTAATTTGGAAAGAATATTTTTTGATTTAAGTAGGTCTTTGGAGAAGGAAAGGGAATTGAAACAGAAAATAAAATCAGCTTTAACTTACCCCATACTTTTGGTAACTGCTTCGTTGGGTATTTTGGTATTGTTAGTGACTTTTGCTATTCCTAGAATTTCTTCTATGTTTAATACTGGTGATATGAAAATACCACCCATTACTAAGGCTATTTTTGCCTTGTCTGATTTTATGTCTAATCATGGGCTTGCTGTTCTCGGCGTTGTTATTGCCATTGTTATCATTTTGGTGCTATTTTTTAAAAAAGTTCAAGCCGGAAAAAAGATTTTTAATCGCATCATTTATAAAATGCCGGTAATTAGTAAGGTTATGCAGAAGAATTCTTATCAAAGATTTTGCAGTACCTTTGGTTCTTTAATGAGAGCTGGTTTACCTATATTGGAAAATTTAGAAATTACCGCTACGACAGTCGGTAATGATGAAATGAGGCAGGCAATTATAAGAATTGGAAAAGAGGGTTTGTCCAAGGGGTTAACTATGGGTGATGCTTTTCGTAGAGAACCGGTTTTTCCTCAAACCATTAGAACTTTGGTAGCAGTAGGTGAAAAAGCCGGACACACCGAAGAAATTTTTGGAACATTGACGGAATTTTATGAAACAGAAGTTGATATGTCTGTTAAGTCTCTGGTGTCTCTAGTGGAACCATTGATGTTATTAATGATGGGTGTCATGGTTGGTGGTATTGCTTTGGCTGTAATTTTGCCGGTTTATCAATTTGTGGGGCAAATGGGCGGAGTTTAAAATTGCGCTAGCACATTTTAAGTATGAGAAATTTTTTGAAAAGCTTTTTTTGCCGAAAAGAAAAGAAACGTCTTTTTTTGGGTTTTACTTTAATAGAAATTTTGATTTCTATGGGAATTTTGGTAATTATTGCTGGTTTTAGTTTTGCTTATTTAGGTGGGTTTCAACAAAAATCTAACACTGATGCAGCTGTGCAAAAAATAGTAAGTTTTACCAGGGAGGCGCAAATGAGAGCGAAAAATGGGCAAGATGGAATGGCGTGGGGGATTCATTGGGAAAATCCTTTGATCGGAGATGATTTTTATTCTCTTTTTAAAGATACTTATAATGCTACTAGCACCATTGAGACTATAAAATTAGCTAAAAATGTTCAGTTTACCACCCCCGCTGATGGTAACTCCGTGGAAATTATCTTTCAGAGAATTACAGGCAATCCCGTTGCTGCCACTACTACTATAACCATTGCTTCTAAGGTTAATACATCTATTACTCAAACTATCACCATTAATTCTTTGGGGAGAATTAGTTATTAAAATATAAAATAAAAAGCCTAAAATATAGAGAAAAAATGCTCATTTTATCTTGTTTGAAACCTTGTATTAATTATTTCGTGCTGTTTGTAGTTATCCCCTTTGTTACTTTATAAAAAATTTGTTAAAATATAAGAGTAAAGATAAAAATTATGCCAGAATTTCAATTAATGGATTCATTCGGTCCTAATAACAAAATGCCAAGTGGATGGTTAAGTAAATTTATCCGCTTCGGTGTGATTTTATTAGTGATTACGATCGTGGTTTATATTTTATCAAATTTTGTTTATATTAAATTTTTGGATAAACAAGTAGCTGATTTGGAAAATCAAATTCAAGGATTGGAACAAGAAATTCCTAAGCAAGACAGGGAAGAGGTAACTATCTTTTATTCACAATTAGTTAATTTGCAAAAATTATTGGAATCACATTTATATCCAACGCAAATTTTTGAACGCTTGGAATTAATTACTTTACCTCAGGTATCTTTTACTAATTTTAATTACGATTTCGGAGAAGGACGTTTGAAGATTGACGGTTATGCTCAAAATTTGGATATTATCGCGCAACAACTTTTAGCTTTTCAGAGAACTTCTGAATTTTCAAAAATAATTATATCAGACATTAGACAGACGACTCCAGAACGTTCTAATTTTAATATGGAAATTACTTTTAAACCGTCGTTTGTTTACAAAGTTTTCCAGCAATAAATTTATGATGAAATATACTACTAAAAGAAATATCAGTTTGACTATAGTTCTTATTTTAGTGGGCGCTGCTTTGGGTGTGTTTTTTGGATTAGATTGGCCAGCTTTTAAAAAAATCGGAGAATTAAATGGAAAAATAGCGCAAGAAAAAATTCAATATCAAGATCAATATGAGGCAGTGCAAATTGCGAAATCTATCATCAATCAATATAAAAGTTTGAGCGGTGTGAGTCAAACAATTTCTTTGAGTGTTCCTCGCGAGGCTGAAATACAAAATATTATTGCTCAAATCAACAATGTTTCATTGCAAGCGGGATTAACAACTCAGAGTGTTAATTTCGAGAGTGTCACAGTAACTCAGCCCAAAAAAGATGTTTTGGTAAAAAATAATCAGATTACTCGTATTGATATTTCTTTGTTAGGTTCTTATGAGTCATTTAAGACTTGGTTGTCTGCCGTAGAGGGAAATATTCGTTTAATGGATATAGAAAAAATATCTTTTTCCGGTATTTCTGGTTCCGATAGTACTAAAAATCAAGGTATGTTTAATTTTAAAGTGTCCCTTAATGTTTATTATCAATAAATTTTATGGAATATACTGAAGAAAAGCCGAAAAAAAGTCTTACTCTCTATATTATTATAGTTATTTTGGTTATCGCTATAATCGCGATTTATTTTATATTTTTTAGTCAATCGGGAGGATTGAGTAGATTGTTTGGTTCTAGCACTAGCACGGATTCGTCTTTGGTGCCAGATAGCTTGAAGAAAGATTTTACTGGCGGAATTGTCAATTTGAAGTTTAATCCCACCACTATTTTGGATAATGCTGCTTATAAATCATTGAAAGCTTACGCTGAGCCGGTGGAAATAAAGGTGACTCCGGGAAGACCGAATCCTTTTCTTCCATTTTAGTTCTTGTTTACTGATTTGGGGCGATGGGCTGTTCCTTATTCGAAAATAAAATGCGATGGTGTGGTTGCTTATTCTGTTTGTAAATAAATTTATATGATTCCTAATAAAAATCTTTTAGATATTTTAATAAAAAACGGAAAAATCACTCCGGCTATTGCCGAGAGTGTTTTGCGAGAGGCTGAAAGTTTGGGGCATCCGGTTGAAGCTGTTTTGACTGATAAACGCACTATTTCTGAAGAAGAAATAGGAAAAGCAAAAAGCGAATTTCATAAAATTCCCTTGAAAATTTTTAACAAGGATGAAAAAATTCCATTAGAAATTTTAAATTTTATTCCTGAGGAATTTGCCAGAAATAATAAAATTGTGAGTTTTGGAAAAGAAGGAGAAACACTCTTGGTTGGTATGCTGAATCCCGATGATGTTCGGGCTCAAGAAGCATTAAGATTGGTGGCTAAGCAAAAAAGAATTAATATAGGAGTTTATTTGGTTACTGCGAGCGCTTTGAATAATTTGTGGCAAGGATACCGTAGTTTTGAGGAGAGGGTTAAAGAGGTATCTGATGTTTTAGATGTTTTTAAAAAACAAAATAAATCTGGATATTTATTGCCTCAACAAAGAATAGTAAGAATTGATGAAGCGAGTGGAGCAATAGCCGAAGAAGCGCCAGTAATAAAATTGGTTTCCACTATTTTGCAACAAGCTATTAATGCCAGAGCATCCGACGTTCACATTGAACCTCAAAGAACTAAATTAAAAGTTCGTTTTCGTGTTGATGGAGATTTAAAATCTGTTTTGGATTTGCCATTAGAGCTTCATCCGCCGATTGTTTCTCGTATTAAAATTCTTTCCGATTTAAAAATTGATGAGACTCGTGTTCCTCAGGATGGTCGTTTTAGAACGATGATTGATAATAAAGAAGTTGATTATCGTGTTTCTACTTTTCCCACTGCTTTGGGTGAAAAGGTGGCAATTCGTGTGCTAGATCCTTCTGCCGGATTGAGAAATATTACGGATTTGGGAGTAAATGATTATCATTTGGCTCTTTTGAGTGAGGCCATGGACAAACCTTTTGGTATGATTTTGGTTACCGGTCCGACTGGTTCTGGTAAAACCACAACCTTATACGCGGTTTTGCAAAAAATGAATAATGAAGGTATTAACATCGTAAGTTTGGAAGACCCGGTGGAATATTTTGTGGAAGGAGTCAATCAATCTCAAGTAAAACCGGAAATTGGTTATGATTTTGCTTCCGGCTTGAGACAAATCGTTAGACAAGATCCGGACGTGATAATGGTGGGTGAAATCCGTGATGATGAAACAGCGGCTTTAGCAGTTCACGCTGCTTTGACCGGTCACATCGTGCTTTCTACTTTGCATACTAATAATGCCGTGGGCGTTGTTCCTCGTTTGATGGATATGAAAGTTGAATCATTTTTGTTGCCTTCATCATTAATTTTAATGATGGCGCAACGTTTGGTGGGGAGATTGTGTGAGAAATGCAAGAAAAAAACTGTTTTATCAGGAAGTTTATTAGAGGCCGTGGAAAAAGAGTTGGCAATCTTGCCCTCCGATATTAAAGAGAGGTATAATATAAAAAAGCCCTATGAAGTTTATCTTCCGCAGGGTTGTGAGGCTTGTAATTATAAAGGCATCAAAGGAAGAATCGGTATTTATGAAATGTTAAAGATGACTCCAGAATTAGAAGAAGCAATTTTAAAAGATCCGACTGAAACATCTTTATTGGCCGTAGCCAAAAAACAAGGAATGATTTCTTTGAGGCAAGACGGTATTGTCAAAGCTATGCAAGGACTTGTTTCTTTGGAAGAAATTTTGAAAGAGACGAGGTAATAATGTTTTAAAAATATGCTCAGTATGAGAATTTCCAATTGGCTTTAGCCATATATCGGTTATCTCTATGGGCGTGAATGACAAAAAAGTCTAGTATATAAATTAAATAAAGGAATTTTTAAAGCCTATAATAATATTTGGAAATTCCTCTACTGGGTATGGATTACAAAGAAAAATTAAGAGAACTTTTAGATTTGGCGGCAAAAGAAAATGCTTCTGATTTGCATTTTGCTGTTGGTCGTCGTCCCACATTGAGAATTGACGGAAGATTAACAACCTTAAATAAAGAAGAAGTTTTCACTAAAGAAATAGCTGAGGGATTGGCGGCGGAATTAATTCCTGAAGATAGAAAACAACAATTTATACAAGATAGGGAATTGGACTTTTCTTATGCTCTATCTGATTTGGCTAGATTTCGTGTTAATGTTTATTACCAAAAAGGCAATGTGGCGGCAGCTTTACGTTTAATTTCTTCTAAAATTAAAACAGTAGAAGAATTAAATATGCCTCCTGTTTTGCATGATTTTATTAAAACATCCCAGGGATTTGTATTGGTAGTGGGGCCGGCCGGACAAGGCAAATCAACTACGTTAGCAGCTTTGGTTGATGAAATTAATCATAAACGCACTGAACATATTATTACCATTGAAGATCCAATGGAGTATGTTTTTACACAAGACCGTTGCATTATTGATCAACGTGAAGTTTTAAGCGATACTCCAAGTTTCAATCGTGCCTTGCGCTCCATTTTACGTCAGGATCCTGATGTTATTATGATTGGAGAAATGCGCGATCCAGAGACTATTCAAACCGCTATTACAGCTGCAGAAACCGGGCATTTGGTGTTTTCCACTTTACATACTAATTCCGCGGCTCAGACTATTGATCGTATTATAGATAGTTTTCCTGCTACACAGCAGGGTCAAATTAGATCTCAATTAGCTTCTACTTTGGTGGGTATTGTTTCTCAAAGATTGATTCCTCGATTGTCCGGTGGTCGCATTCCAGCTTATGAGATTATGATTACCAATTCCGCTATTCGCAATTTAATTCGTGAGGATAAAGTTTATCAAATTGATTTGGTTATTGAAACTAGCATTCAAGAGAGAATGATGTCATTGAATCGTTGTTTGGCTGGCTTAGTCAAACAAGGAGAAATTTCTTTGGATAACGCGCAAATTCATTCGTTAAATCCATCGGAGTTGGCGACTCTTTTATCTCATTAATAACACATGGCAAAATTTAGATATACAGCGAGAAATGAATTGGGAGAAGTACAAGCGGGCTTAGTAGAAGCGGCCAGCCGTGATTTGGCTATTAGAATTTTACAAGAAAACAAGCTTTATATTTTAGCATTGGAAACTACAGAAAAGAAAAAACTTTCTGAAACTATTTTTGGTTTTTTTAAAAAGGTAAATGTTAAGGATTTAATGCTTTTCACCAGGCAGTTTAGTACTTTGATTTCTGCCGAGGTGACAATTTCTGATGCTTTGCGAACTCTCCATAAACAGATTTCTAAACCAGTTTTAAAAGATGCAATTTTTGATGTTTACACCGATGTTGAGGGCGGTTTATATTTATCTCAAGCGCTTTCTAAACATCCCAATGTTTTCTCCGATTTTTATGTGAATATGGTGCGTTCCGCTGAGGTCTCTGGTCGTTTGGAGCAGACTTTGCTTTTCTTAGCTGATTATTTAGAAAGAGAAATGAAATTAAATAGTAAGGTTAAGGGCGCTATGATTTATCCAATTTTTGTTATCGGTGTTTTTGTGGCAGTTTTGGGTATAGTGGTGACTTTCGTTATTCCGCAATTGCAATCAATTTTCACGGAAGTAAATGCCGAGTTGCCAGTTCTAACAAGAATACTTATGAGTGCCGGAGGATTTTTATCTGATTGGGGTTGGATAATTTTAATATTTTTGGCCATTGCCATTGTTTTTGCAATTAGATATTTTAGAAGTGAAGAAGGTAAGCAAGTTTGGGATGAAATTATTTTGAGTATCCCGGTTATTGGGGGATTAAATAAAAAAATCGCCATTACTAGGATGTCTACTTCCATCAATGTCTTATTGAAAGGCGGATTACCAATCGCTAGCTCTTTGGAGATTTCCGGGCGTGTGGTGGATAATACTGTTTTTCAAAGAATTTTAAATGAAACCGCCGAGGATATCAGAAAAGGTGGCACTATTTCTGGAACTTTTTCTCGTTATCCGGATTATTTCCCGCCTATGGTCACTCAAATGATTGTTATTGGTGAAAATTCCGGTAAAATAGATGAATTATTGGAAAAAGTCTCCTCGTTTTATAATGAAGAGGTTCAGAATACTATTAATAACGCAGTAGAATTAATACAGCCAATTTTGATTGTTTTTCTAGGCGTCTTTATTGGATTATTTGTCGCTGCGGTTCTCATTCCAATTTATAATTTGGCGCAAGTATTTTAATCCTCTTTCGCCAAGGCTTCGGAAGGATAAGGTGGATGGGGGTGTGGAGATAATAAAGGGTCGTATTTAAAAAATATATTGCTTTATTTAGTCGTTAAAAATATTATTTAAAAAAATTATGATAAAAATAAAAAATTCTAATCGAGGTTTTACATTAATGGAGCTGTTGATTGTAGTAGCTATTATTGGTTTATTGGCTTCTATGATTTTGGTTGGTTTGAGTTCTTTTAGAACTCGTGGTCGTGATGCTCGTCGTATTTCTGATGTCAAGCAGGCGCAAAATGGCTTGGAAATCTATTATGCCAAAGAAACTAAGTATCCATCAGTGCCGTCTTCTGGTGAACCTGGCACTATAGATGCTAGTGCTGGTTGGGAAGCGGTAACTAACGCCATTGTTGGTGGTGGTATCGGTATTACTCAATTGTCACAAGATCCTTTAGGAAAAGAACATTCTTATGCATATGCTAGCGAGTCTGATACTTCTAATCCTCAAAGTTATGTCATTGGAGTGGCCTTGGAAGATTCTGGTAACCAAGCCTTAAAAAGTGATTTGGACGAGACAATTTTTGGAATGGATTGCGGGGATGCTAATGCTGATACTATATATTGCGTTCAATTTTAAAAGGCCATGTACTATTTGGCTTTGATATTTTCAGGTGGACTGGGGTTAATTATAGGTAGCTTTATTAATGTTCTTACCTTGCGTTTTAGTCCTGATGAACCGAATAGATTTAACAAGGCTTTGCATGGGCGTTCTTATTGTCCTCATTGTCATCGGCAATTGGCCTGGTTTGAATTAATTCCGATTTTTAGTTTTATCTGTTTGCGAGGGAGGTGCCGTACTTGTCATGCAAAAATTTCCTGGCAATATCCAATTGTGGAGTTTTCTACAGCCTTGATCTTTGTGGTTCTAGCTTGGAAAATATTGAACTTTAATTTTTTGAGTTATTATCTTTTTGTTAAACCTGAAATTTATTTTTGGGCGCCTCTTCTGGCTTTGTTATGGTTTTTCTTTGTTTCTGTTTTGATTTCTATTTCTGTCATTGATATACGTCATTATATTATTCCGGATAAAATCACTATTTTTTCTTCGGTTGTTGCCTTTTTGGCTAGTATTGGGTTTTTCGTTTTGGGTAAATTTCCGCAATTAAATTTTCCTAAATACAGTTTGAATTTTCTCGGTCCTTTTCTCGATCCTTTTATTTTATCCATTAATCCCATTCTTTATTATCTTATTGGCGCATTACTTTTATCCGGGTTTCTATTTCTCATTTTCATCATTACTAAAGGAAGGGGTATTGGTTTCGGAGATGTTAAGTTGGCTTTTTTGATTGGTTTAATGTTGGGTCCGATAAGTGGTGTGGCAGCCGTGTTGCTTTCTTTTATAATCGGTTCTTTTGTTGGAATTTTTTTGATATTTTCTGGGAAGAAAAAATTAAAAGGTGCGATTCCTTTCGGGCCATTTCTATCTTTAGGAGTTTTAAGTGTCGTTATTTTTGGGGAAACAATAGTTAAATTTTATTTATCATTATTTCCTAATTAATATGTGGGAGGATAATACAACAACTCAAAGTATTTTTCGTATAGTATTAGCCTTGTTTGTGGCCGTGTTTCTTTGCACTGTTTTTTTTGATGTTTATCTTTTGAGTGTTAGTCAAAAAATGGTTGAGCAAGCCAAAACAATGAAAAAAGAAATGGAAGTTGGCAAGGTTTTGGTTGATTTCGGCAATGGTACTAAGCGCGCTTTTGAGGGTGAAGTATCGAATACGGGTTTGTCTTTATATGAAGTGTTGATGACTGTCGGAGCAACTGGTGAAATAGAAATAAAATTTACTAATAGCTCGGCTAATACGATGATTTTGGAATCTATTGGCGATAATCTGAATAATAAAGATGGGCATGGATGGTTGGTGGTTCTTCCGGAATTAGGTTGGTCCAAGCCAATTAACGAAATCGATTTGGACAATATTATTTTGGTTGGTGGGGGAACGACCAAATTGGTTTATAGATAAAAATAAGAATTTATATTTTTTTGGAATAAAAGCTCGCTTTTAAAGCGGGTTTTTGTTTGAATTATTATTCTCGGGCTATTTAGCCATATTTGACTCACTTATTCCAATGTGCTATAATTTAATTAGCTTTTTGGCAACAATTGATGAATCGAGTTAGCCACATCAAGGAGTTCAATTTGAACGGATTTTTATCTATTCTTGCTGGTTTACTGTATCTTGTCGGTATCATTTTTTATATCTTTGCTATTTTGCAAGGAGAAACAATACCTGCAAAGACGTCTTGGATTATTTGGGCGATTTTAGATACCATTACTATTTTAGGAATGTGTATCAAGGATACGGTTAATGGTCAAATTATCGGAGCTGTTATCGGAGGTTGGATAATTGTTATTATCGCTTTGAAACGGGGTGTTTCGGGGTGGACGAAGCTTGATCGTTTTTGCTTTGGCGGAGTTATTCTCGATGTTGTGATTTGGTTGATCTCTAATAATCCGATCGTCGGTATCTTGTTGAGTCTCGGTCTGGTATTTATTGGATCAATTCAAACATTTATTTCGGCTTGGAAAAATCCAAGTCGTGAAGATCGATTGGCGTGGACAATTTATTGGTTTTCATGCGTGTGCGCGATTTTCGCCATTCCGCATTGGAATTTGGCAAATGCCGCTCAACCAGTCGTATTCTTCGCAGTTGAAACGGTGATGATGTGCATCTTGTACATTCGTCCTCATTACAAGAGAGTCTTATGATAAGACTCTCTTTTTTTACCTATTTTTTTATGATATATTACAAATATGACACATCAGGAATTACGAGAAAAATATTTATCATTTTTTGAAATTAAGGGACACAAGAGAATACCTTCAGCTTCTTTACTTCCGGAAAATGATGCTACTGTTTTGTTCACTACTGCAGGAATGCATCCTTTGGTGCCTTTTTTGTTGGGTGAAAAACATCCAGCGGGCAATAGATTAACTAGTTGTCAAAAATGCGTAAGAACCGGAGATATAGAGGAGGTAGGCGACGCCATTCATTTAACTTTTTTTGAAATGTTGGGAAATTGGTCTCTTGGCGACTATTTTAAGGAGGATGCTATTAAATGGAGTTGGGAATTTTTAACTGATAAACAATGGCTTGGTTTGGATAAAAACAGGTTGGCCGTTTCTGTGTTTGCTCCGACGTCCGTCGAAGGCGCAGTCGGAGTCCCGATCCCGGCGGGCGTCGGGAAGGGGCACGATTTAAATGCTTCTTTTGATGAAGAATCATATAATCTTTGGAAAAATTTTGTTGTTTCAGAAAAAAGAATCGCTAAATTACCAAAGAAAAATAATTGGTGGGGCCCTGCCGGAACGACTGGACCTTGTGGTCCTGATACAGAAATGTTTTATTGGACTGGTGACGAAAAGACGCCAGAAGTTTTTGATACTAATGATGTGAGGTGGGTAGAAATATGGAATGATGTTTTCATGCAGTACAACAAAACGATTGATGGAAGCTTCGAACCATTAAAACAAAAAAATGTTGATACCGGCATGGGTCTGGAAAGAGTGTTGGCTATTTTGAATAATAAAGCGGATGTGTATGAAACGGAATTATTTTTGCCGATTATTGAAAAAATAGAAATGTTATCGGGGAAAAAATATCAAGATTATCAGAAGGAGTTTAGAATTATTGCTGATCATATTAAGGCCGCGGTTTTTATGTTGGCAGAAGGCTTGGAGCCGTCTAACGTGGAAAGGGGTTATGTTTTAAGGC
This sequence comes from Minisyncoccota bacterium, assembly GCA_035402745.1. GTDB lineage: Bacteria > Patescibacteriota > Minisyncoccia > UBA6257 > JAAZHW01 > DAONDV01. Next base: position 4,314 of record DAONDV010000009.1, on the reverse strand, counting down.
GTTTAATTAGACGTGCCGTTAGTTATGAAAAATTATTGGGCATTATTAATGTCTCTACGTTTGAAATTGGTAAAGTAGTATCGAGTATTTATAAAGATGTTTATTTTGAAGTAAAACAAAATCTAGATTTTATTGAAAGACGATTAACTGAAGAAGAAGAAAAATTTCAAAAAATATTAGGTTCGATGGAAAAAGATTTTGAAAAGATAGAAAGTATTTTAATCACTCAACTTGATAAAATCTTGTCTTTAAGGGTATTTTCTGGGGCATCAATGCCTAATTCTTCGGCTATAAATATAAATACTATAGATGCATCCGATCTTACTGGTGATATGTTATTTCCGATTGTTACATCTCGTGGGATTCCTCTTGAATTGTGTTTAGAGCATATTAGTAGATTTATGTATGATTTTATTAGGAAATATAATAAAGATATTATATCTTTTGATGTGCGTACTACTCCATTTGGTAAGAGATTAATAAAAGAATTTAATGAAAAAATGAGGAAACATCAAGAACTTTCTCACACTGCTTCTGCCGGAATGTTTAAGGGCGGACTAGCTGATAATTCCGAACAAGTAGTGAAATACCACACTACGACTCATCTTTTGCATGCAGCTTTAAGGCAGATTTTGGGTCAAGAAGTGGGGCAAAAAGGCAGTAATTTAAACGTTGAGAGATTGAGATTTGATTTCTCTTATGGTCAAAAAATGACTCCAGAACAAATAAAACAAGTGGAAGATATTGTTAATGAAAAAATTCAAGAAAAATTATCGGTAAAAATGGAAGAGATGAATTTGGACGAAGCGAAAAAATCCGGGGCTATTGGTTTGTTTGCGGAAAAATATGGCGATAAAGTAAAAGTTTATTCTATTGGAAATTTTTCTAAAGAAATTTGTGGCGGGCCTCACGTAGAAAACATTGGAATGCTCGGTCATTTTAAAATCATTAAAGAAGAAGCAGTCTCTGCTGGAGTAAGGAGAATAAAAGCAATCTTAGAATAATTTAAAAACCGTCTTAGACGGTTTTTAAATTTGACATGCCAGATTTATTTATTTATGATTGAAAACAGCATTAAATTTACAATTTGATTTTCTGTAGTTAAAGCTACGGAGAATGAGAGAGGAAATATGGCTCGAAGCAAATTAACGAGAGAGGAACACAAGAAAGAAGCGAAACTTTTTGCTGATCTTGCGGAACGGTCTTTGAATGATGGAAATATTAAAGGAGCTGAAGAACATATTGAGGATGCCCTTGGGGCAATTGAACGCGCTCGAGGAGCCAAGTATTAAAAAGAGGCAGCCACTATTATAGTGGCTGCTTTTTTTATTTTTAAAAAACTGTTATAATATTTATAAGATGTTTGGTTTAGAAAAAATTTTTAAGAAAAAATGGAATAAGGTTTTGGTTTTTTGGGGGCGAAAGAAATCCGTAAAGATTTGGGAGGCGGAGGTTAATTTTATATCTCGCAAAGTAAGAATTAAAGATGAAGTTTGTTTAAAATCTCCTTTGGAAGAAAATTTTAGTCATGAACAAATAATTAATATTTTGACCGGAGCCGTTAGTTCTAGTAAAAAAAATAGCCATTTGTTATTGGTTTTAGAAAGACCATTCTTAAAATCGACTCTCTCTAATTTTTCTATTCTGCGAGATAATCCTATTAATGCCATTGAGGAATCAGAGTTAGAAAATTTGATTTTAAATCTTACTTGGCGTTTGCAGGATAGGGAAAAGGCGATAGTGGCTAGGGCCTTGGGTATTTCGGAAATGGATTTAACCCTGATTTCATCGGCCATTAAAGATCCCACAATTGAAGGAAGAAAGATTTTGAATCCTTTGGGTTTTTCCGGGCGTCGTTTGGGATTCACTTTTGAAAATAATTACGGAGCTAAAGATTTCTGGGAAGAATTATCTAAAATTGTCGCATGCTTTAAATGTTCAACTAAAATTGTTTGCGAAGATAATTTAATTTATGATAAAACTTTTTCTGCTTTGGGTGAGGGTGGGATTTTGGTGTTTTTGGGGGAAGAAGAAACAAAGATTGGTTTAATGGGTAATTTTTTAAAGAGTTCGGAAAAATTTAATTGGGGAGGAAAAAATCTCACCGCAATTATTGCTAGAGAATTCGCCATTAGTTTAGAAAATGCGGAACATTTAAGAAATAAATATGCTCAGGGGGAAATGAGTATTTCAGCCAAACGTTGGTTTGAAAAAATGTTCGCTCCGGAATTAAAAATATTGGCAGCGGGCATTGCTTTATCGGTTAAAAATTTCTTTGATCCGTCAGTTGGTGGAGAAAAATTGCATCCCGAAATAAAGCTTTATGGCGAATTGGCTAATTTCCCTAAAATGTCGGAGACTTTAAAATCGTTCGTGTGGCCCAAATCTGTTTTTAAAAAGAAGCCTACAGTTAGCCACTATTCAAGCGATGAAATATTTGATAAGATAAATATAAGTACTGATAAACGCTCGGAAAAGGGTGATTTTGACGCAATTTTAGCGGTTTTCTTGGCTAATTTATTTTTGCCGGAATCTTACAATCCAGATTTAAATAAAATCTTAAGGCGTCGACTTAAGTGGATAAGGTAAACGCTTAATTAAGCATTTTTATTATGAAATTTGAAAATATTTATATTGATGCTAATGACGACGTCTCAACTATAGTTGAGAGAATTTTGAATTCAGAAAGTTCTAATTTTGTTATTTTTGTTCCGGAGGATTCTATATTAGCTGAATCGGAAATTAATTTTAAACTTTTAGCGAGAGAAGCGAAGTCGGCTGGTAAAAAAATATTTTTACAAGACGATTCTGAAGAAAAAATAATTTCTATGGCTGAGGAGGCCGGCATTTCTACCTTGGAACAAAAAATTGTTACTAAGCCCAAGGCTTCTAAGGCGACCTTTTTTAGAGATATTGCTCCTCCTGTTAAGACCTCAAGAGGAAGGAAGCCTAGTCAAGCAAAAGATTCCGAGCCTAAAGAAGAAACTAAGAATATCAAAGTTAAAGAAAGGGTAGTCGAATCTTCTAGGGCTAAATCCATGGATTCTTTTGGCGCCGTTCCGGTGGAAGTTGAAGAAATAAAAGCCAGCGAATTGGTAAAGAAAAATAAGAACAAGAAATCATCCTTTAAGTTTTCTAAAAAAATAGGTTCCCTCTTGATTCTTTTGGGTGGAATTTTGATTGTCATCTTTCTTGCTTTTTATTTTTTGACTAATGCTGATTTAGTTATTATTACTAGAAAGGCTTCATGGGAGACACAATCTCCGGTTTTAGCTTCTAAGGTTATTAGTGAAAATGACGATGCTAACTCTAAAATCCCGGCTCAGTATATGAAATTAAGCCGACAAATCAATGAAGATTTTTCTACTACCGGTATTAAAGATGTTTCGGTAAAGAGTTCGGGAAAAATTAAGATTTATAATGCTTACAGCTCCAGTGCGCAAAATTTAGTTGCTAACACACGCTTTTTGTCTCCAGATGGAAAAATTTTTAAAATTACTAAGGCTGTTACCGTTCCAGGAGCAAAAATAGAAAATGGTTCCATTATTCCTTCTTATATAGAAGTAGCGGTAGTGGCTGATCAACCTGGAGAGCAATATAATATTAGCCCTTGTAAATTTACTATTCCTGGATTTAAGGGGAGTGCTAAATATGATAAGTTTTATGGAGAATCAGAAAACGCTATGGCCGGTGGTTATATCGGAGAAGCCAAGGTAGCTAGTCAATCGGATTTGGACAATAGTCGCGCCAAATTGGTAGACTTGGCTAAAATTTCTTTGGAAGAAGAATTGATGGGTAAATTGCCGGAGGGTTTTAAAGTTTTAGATGATGCTAAAGTATTTACCGTGGAGAAGGAGGGATATTCCGTGAAGGCCGGAGATAAGGCTGAAAGTTTCCAAACTAGTTTAAGCGCTTCACTTAAAGTTTTGGTTTTTAAAGAATCGGATGTTAAAGATTTATTTACTAAAACCGCTCAATCTAATCAGGTCGAATTATTAGATAAAGAATTATATTCTGCCGATTTTCAATACGGAGTTCCTAGAGTTGATTTTGAAAAAGGCATTCTTTCTTTCCCAGTTAATGCTAAATTAGTCTTTAGAGATCGCATAAAAACCGATTCTTTTAAAGATAATTTAACGGGAATGAGTATGGATAAATTGGGAGATTATTTAAGGGGTGTGGAGGGAGTAGAGGATATGTCTTGTTCGATTACTCCGGGGTTTATTCGCTTCTTGCCGATTAAGTCCTCAAACATCCACATAACCCTTGACTAAAAGTAAAATTTGAATATAATCATTTAATATACATCTGTCT